>NZ_CP014579.1:2400000-2765873 GCF_001634365.1 Paraburkholderia phytofirmans OLGA172 | reverse complement strand
GTGCCGTACGCGCTCGTCACGAACGCCGTCAACGCGCAGATCAGCGCGATGCGGGTCGCCATCGCCGCGCGCCCGGGATAGGGCGCAAGCAGCTTCAGGATGTCGGCGGCGCCCGGCCGGGCAAGATCACCGGCAGGCTGCGCCATGCCGGACCTCGACTATCGCACTCGCACCGATCCGCACCAGCCGGGCGGCCGGCTCGTCGAGCCGCACTCGCACGGGAAAGCGTTGGGCGACCCGCACCCAGTTCACGGATTGCTGGACGATCGGCAAGGTCCGCGGCAGATTGATCCGGTCGGAATCGGCCACGCCCGCGCTGATGCCGACCACCTCGCCGCGAATCGCCTGGCTGCGGTCGATCATGGAGTAAACGGTCGCACAATCTCCCGGCTGGATCCGCGCGAGCGCCCCTTCCCGGAAGTTGGCGACGGCGAACCATTCGTCCGCGTGGACGAGCGTGAAGATCGACTGATTCGGCGCGATCGTCTCGCCCGCCAGCACCGACAGACCTGTGACAAAGCCATTCTGCGGCGCACGCACGACGGTGTCGTCGAGGCCGCGCTGCGCGAGTGCGAGAGCGGCCTCGCGCGCATGCACCGTGGCGACGGCGCCTGCTTCGTCGCCGATCGTTTGTGCGGTGGCCTGCTTCTGCTCCTGCGCCTGTTTTAGCGACAACGCCGCGTCGCGCTGCGCGACCTGCGCCTGATCCAGTTGCTGGACCGGCACGTAGCCCTTCGCCACGAGTGGTGTGAGCCGCTGCACGGTGCGCGAGGCCAGTTCGTAGTTGTGGGCCGCCTTGCCGGTCTGGTCGCCGGCGATGACCGCATTGGCGCGCTCGCCGACAATCGACCTGCGCCGCGTTTCGAGCGCCGCGCGGGCCAGTTCGAGGTCGGCCTGGGTTTGCGCGACCGCCAGCCGATAAGGCAAAGGATCGATCTCGAAGAGCACCTCGCCCTTGGCGACCCGCTGATTCTCCTGCACCGCCAGCCGGATGATCCGGCCGCCGACGGGTGACGCAACGTGTACGACGTCGGCGTCGATCGTCGCGTCGTCCGTGGATGGAAAGCGGGTGGTCCGGTCATAGCCGTACCAGGCTGCCGCGACGCCAAGTACGACGATTACGCCCGCGATCGCGCGGCCTTTGACAGAAGCTTTGCGCAAGCCGGCGATTTTCATAAGAGCTGTCCTGTTCCCGAAAGCCAGAAGAGCGCCGCGACCGTCAGACCGATGGCCACGCAGACCGCGAGCTGAAACGGGACGATCTGCGCCCACCCCGTGGAGACAAAGATCCGATGGGCGATGAGTGCGCCGACGAACCCGACTACCGCGCTCAATAGCCAGAGTGGGAAATACGCGCCGAAGATCTCATACGACGGCGCACCGCGTAGCGTACACCCCTGCAAGGACAGGCTCAGGGCCACGACGGCCGGAAGATGCCGCGTGCGGAGCACGATCGAGTCGCGGGCGCTTCTTTGATTTGGCTTGAACGGCATTGCGGCGTCGTGGGGTGGGTGAATACGTTAGGGGAGCAACGGAATCACGGGCACTTTACCAGCGCGCCAGTTTTGTTTCGACTTTTTCCTGTGTACCAGCCGGTTACCTGTTCCAAATCATTGATATCCAATCAGATGTTCGTATTTGAAGCGAGTGTGTGCTATGCGTTAGGAATATTAAGCATCGTGCCAGTGCCGATGTGAATCGAAAAAAATTCTGCCCGTCAAACCTGCATTATTGAAAAGCGGTTATTCAGTAAACGTTAAAGCCTTTTTTGCTGTCGTTTACAAGATTTCGCGATTTTTCGCAGAGTATATCGAGGTCCAATTAATCGTATTGCGGCATTGAGAGTCCGCACTACGAACTAATAATATGAACACAAGGCAGCCGGCAATCCGGTGATCGCCTACGGTCAGCTGACGAAGCAGTAAGCCGGTTCAGGGCCACGGCGCGCGCTAGCTCGCCGTGGCCCACGGGGCTCCTGATGACCCGGTTTCCCCACGGCGAGTCCAATCCGCAGCGGAGCAGATGGCAACGTTGGGTGCGTTGTGTGTGGGGCCGTTGCGGGCGCCGCCAGGCGGCTTACTGACCGACGAAGATCAGTCCATGTGGCGTTTTCATACCGGTGAACACCGGCGTCATCGCTCCCGTCGACGTGTTCACCTGCAAGAGCGTGCCTTGGCCGGCGCTGTATGCGGTGCCGGCAGTGAAGCCAGCGGTCGCGTCGATGCGATAGACCAGCTGTGCCGAATTGTCCGCCAGCAACATGAACGAGTTGCCCGACGGCGCCCAGCGCGTGTCATCGACCGGCCATGCGTTGCCGTACAGCGTCAGCGGCAGCACGCTTACCGACTGATTCGCACCGGGGTTCGCGACGAACACCAGCTCCGAATCCTGCTGGCTATCCACAACCAGATCGCCGCTCGGATCGATCGCCATCGAATCCGGGTCGGTCATATTGAGCGTCACTTGCGTCTTGGTGGGGATGTTCGTCGCCGTTGCGTTACCCATCAGCGCAGGCGTCAGATGGAACGTTTGATGATCTGAATTCAGCGTCACGCTATAGACCGACGGCACCGAGCTCACGCCGTTGGGCGCCGTCGCCGTGGAGGCACCCACACTGGGATTGGAGGCGGCCGCATACACGACGCCGTTGAGCATTTTCATGTCGTCCAGCCCCCCGCCATGTATCGGCGTTGCGTCAGGGGTGAGCGTTTGCTGGGTATTGGCGGTCGTGTCGATCACGATCAGCATTGGGTTCGCGTCTTCGTTGGTGCTGACCCACACGGTATGCGAATCGTATTCCATCAGCCCATCCGGGTGACCCGGTACGTTGAACGTCCGGACGATATTCCCGTTCATATCGTATTCGATCACTTCGCTTTGCGGCGAGGTCCCGGCGACGGCCGTGCCGTCCGGATTGTTATTGTTGTCCTGCGCAATGACGAAGAGGTTGCTGCCGTGCATGAGAAGGTCATCGGGGCGCAGTGTGCCGGGCATCTGCGCAAACACGGAGATCTTGTAGCCCGGGAGCGCCGTGGCAACCGACGCCGGAACCGCAACCGAAGCTGCAGCATTCGTGGGCGCCGATACGCTACCGCCACCACCACATGCCGCAAGGGTCGAAATAAGGCCGGCGATGTAAGCAAGTTTCTTCGGAACCATGTGTGTTTAGCGTCAAGAATTGGAATTTCATTACCTTATATTTCCACATTGAATTCTTAATGACACTAAGACTCCGTTTCACCGACGATTCGCCGACAATAACCCTACATCGCGGAAAGGTCGGCTGTGCAACTATATCGGTATCCTATTTAATTATTCGATCCGGGTGCCGCCGAGCCTGGCGTCGCAAATGGATGTTGATTGAAAATCAGCGCGGCTCCAGTCATGCACGCACCTGTGATTTGCCAATGTCCCGGAACCACGCCGGTCAATGAGTATCAGGAGACAGAAATCCGTCTGGAGCGATTGCGCTCATGGGTGCCGTGCCGAAGATGCGCCCGCTGCAGCCCGAATCTGGGCCAGCAGTGCTTCGCCCGACCATGAGGGCCGCACGTCGCTTCGCTCGGCCTCGCGCACGAGCTCGCATAGCCGTTCGTTCACCGGCGCCGTACGCCCGAGGCGTTGCGCGAGGCGCACGACTTCGCCATTGATCCAGTCGATTTCCGTGGTGCGCCCCGCCGCAAGGTCGTCGGACATCGACGAGCGCGCGAGCGGATCGATCGTCAGCATCGTGCGGCCCAGCCGTTCGAACACCGCATCGGGTACGCTGAGCACACGCGGTATCCAGGTGGTGGGAAGCGGCGTCACTTTGACTGGCCGAATGTCGGCCCGTTTCAGAAGCGCGAGCGCTTCTTTCTGCGCCATGGCGAGGCAGATTCGATAGGCACGTTGCGAGAGCTCCGCCTTCAAAGGCTGGTTAGATAGCGCGTTGATCGCATTGTTGAGATTGAGGAGCAGCTTGGCCCACTGCACCGGCAGCATGTCGGCGTGCTGGGTCAGCGGCAGACCCGCTTTCCTGAAAGCGTCGACGAACGGCTGCAAGGCCGGCGCTTGCCGGATCTCCAGCTTGCCCGCCGAACCCTGATGAAATGCGCCGGGGCCGCGTTCGACGACATTGAATGGCACCATGCCTTCCAGCACCGTGTGATGCGGCAGCGCAGCGCGCAGCACGTCGGCATTGCCAACGCCGTTCTGGAAGCTGACCACGACCGCGCCGGGGCGAAGCACGCTCGCCAACTCCGCCGCGGCCGTGGGTGTCGCGGCAGACTTGACGGTCACCAGAACGAGGTCGGCTGCGGCGGCCGTCGCCGCGTCCGTCGATACGTCGGTCCGCTCCGGCGGCACATACCAGCGGCTATCGTCGTGCCGCGACAGTGTGATGCCTTGACTGCGCAACTGGTCGGCCATGCGCGCACGTCCAATAAAGCTGACCTCGCTGCCCCCGGCAAGAAGCCGTCCGCCGACATAGCAGCCAATCGAACCAGCGCCGTAAACACAGATTTTTGCCATACCGTTTCTCAAGTGACCTGCCTGATGACATCCGCGATGCGTTGAATCGGCGAACGCGGCGCATGACGTTTGCGCCGCTTGCTTCGCGCATCGTGCTAATCGACAGCGCTAGTCGGCATAGCCGGGGTTACGGCGGTCGAGTCGGCGCAGCAGCCCGGGCCACACTAGCGCCCCTGGCGAGACGCCCCTCGTCGCCATCCGGATCTGCTCCTTGATGCCGTCGAGAATCGGCTGCGCGATGGGCGTCAGCTTTCCGCCACCGGCTTGGGCACGGACCTGAATCATGCAGGCCGCTTCGAAGAAGTACATTGCGACGAAGGCGTCGGCCGGCGCAGCGCCGACTGTCAGCAGGCCGTGGTTGCGCAGCATCAGATAAGTGTTGTTGCCGAGGTCTTGAACGAGACGAGGCTTCTCGGCTTCATTCAGCGCGATGCCTTCGTAGTCGTGGTAGCCGAGCGACGCCAGCACGCCGAGTGACTGCTGGGAGAGCGGCAGCAGCCCCGCCTCCTGCGCCGACACCGCGACGCCGTTGACCGAGTGGGTGTGCATCACGCAAAGGGCGTCTTCGCGTGCCGCATGCACGGCGCTATGGATCGTGAAGCCGGCCGGATTGACGTCATACGGCGACTCGGACACCTTGCGGCCGTCGAGATCGATCTTGACCAGCGACGACGCGGTGATCTCGTCGAACATCATGCCGTACGGGTTGATCAGGAAATGGTGCTCCGGGCCGGGCACGCGCGCCGAGATGTGGGTAAACACCAAGTCGTCCCACCCAAACAATGCGGTGAGGCGGTATGCCGCTGCGAGACTGACTCGCGCTTCCCATTCGGCAGGCGATACGTCGTTCTTCAGACTGACTTGAGATGAGACCACGTCGACACTCCTTATTGGATGATTCAAGCAATGGAATAACCTGATACAACGCTTTGTAAATCGCGTACACCGTGCTTGCGACGCAACGGGGGCACCCAGGCCCAAACTCATGACGTTGTGGGATGCGAGTCCAGATGATGTTCGCAAAGCCGCCTAAAATCTGTCGGATACCCGACAGGTCGACGCGCCCATGGAATCCAGCCTGCACCGCTACCGCTCACAACTCGAAACGACTCCGTGGTTTCGTGGCCTGCCCGTCGAGTTGCAGGACTATCTGATCAGCCATGCCAACCTGCTCACGCTGGAAAGGGGCCAATTCCTGTATCGGCGTGGCGAACAGTCTTATGGCCTGTACGCCGTGCTGGGCGGCGCACTCGCGTTCGGCACAGTAGGGGTGGATGGGAAAGAGGCGTTGCTCGCGGTGCTTGGACCGACTGCATGGGTGGGGGAAATCTCGCTGTTCGATGGGCTGCCGCGTCCGAACGACGCCACCGCTGTCAGCAGGACGCTTTTGCTGCACGTGCCCGAGTCTGCGCTGCAAAGCCTGCTCGACGCCACGCCCCGCTATTGGCGCGATTTCGCGTTGTTGATGGCTCAAAGACTTCGGGTTTCGTTCGAGACCACGGAAGCGATGACGCTGTTGCCCGCGGCGCAGCGCGTGGCGAGCCGCTTGTTGCTGATCGCAGGAGGCTATGGCGGCCTCAACGCCACGCAGAGCAAGATAAGGCTCTCGCAGGAAAGTCTCGCTTCCATGGTGTCCCTGTCGCGGCAGACCACGAATCAGTTGCTCAAGAATCTCGAAAGCCAATGCATAGTGAGCCTGAGGTCCGGGGAAATCGTCATTCTGGATTTCGACCGGTTGCGGGCGGCTAGTCTCGGTGACGCGAATCCGTAGTCCCCGGGTTGTCGTGCTGCCGCCCTCAAGTGCGCCGGTGAGCAAGCCGCGGTAAGCTGGCCGCCCTAGCGACGGCCGCTGCGGCCCCACACGTAGCGCACCCAGCGTTGCCACCTGCTGCGCTGCGGAGCGATAGCGTGGCGCGATGCCTGCTCTTCGCGGTCGCGCTCCACGCTCTTCTGCACCTGTTCGTGGATCTGACGCAACGTCAAGCCGCCAGGACCTTTCAGTTTGTCGGGATCGGAGTCGTCTGTCATGGCAATCGCCTGGTCCGGATGAGTCGATTCGATCTTGATACAGATGGACGGCCGGGGCAAGCATGGGGAAGCAGTCTGCCGACCGGCGTGGCGCTGCAGAGGCGCCCAGTTCTTCTGGACGATGCGTGGCGGACACGGAGGCACGCATGGATCAGTGCCAGGCTTTTACGCGAACCGCCTTCGAATCCGCAGGACTGGCACAATCTGGATGACCTTCGATTCGCTTGGGAATCTTCATGCCAGACGCTGTTCCGTCCTCGCCGCCTGCTTCACCTTCACGACGTATCGGCCCGCTGTTTGCCCTGTTTCCCTTCCTGCGCCCTTATGCCGGCCGCTGGGCGCTCGCGTTCCTCGCGCTGGTGACGTCGGCGGGCTCCACACTGGTATTGCCGGTGGCGTTCAAATACCTGATCGACCGTGGCTTCGCGGGGGGAGACCGGGCGCACATCGATCGTTATTTCTTCGCGCTCTTCGTCGTTTCGCTGGTATTGGCCGGCGCCACGGCGCTGCGCTTCTACCTCGTGTCATGGCTGGGCGAGCGGGTCACGGCCGACTTGCGGCGTGCGGTCTACGACCACGTGCTGGGGATGAGTCCGCAATTCTTCGAGACTACGCAGACCGGCGAGGTGCTGTCACGACTCACCGCCGACACCACCTTGATCCAGACGGTGGTGGGCACCAGCCTGTCGCTCGGGTTGCGCAACTTCTTTCTGCTGACCGGTGGCGTGACGATGCTGGCGGTGACGAGCCCCGTGCTGTCCGGCTACATCATCGGGACGTTGGTGGTGGTGGTCGCGCCTATCGTGATCTTCGGCCGGCGCGTGCGGCGGCTCTCGCGCGCGAGCCAGGACAAGATCGCGAACACGAGCGCGCTGGCGGGCGAGGTGCTTAATGCCATGCCGACTGTCCAGTCGTATACGCAGGAGCCATTTGAGGCGCGGCGCTTTGCCGGCGCGGTGGAGGCGGCTTTTGAGACCGCGCTCACGCGCATTCGCGCGCGCGCCTGGCTGACCGCCGTGGTGATCGTGCTGGTCTTTACCGCCATCGTGTTCGTGCTGTGGCTCGGGGCGCAGGCGGTGCTGGCCGGGCGCATGACGGCGGGCCAATTGTCCCAGTTCATCCTCTACGCGGTGTTCACGGCCGGCGCCGTGGGCGCCGTCGCCGAGGTATGGGGCGATCTGCAGCGCGCTGCCGGGGCCACCGAACGTTTGCTGCAATTGCTGGCGGCGCGCTCGCCGGTGCTGGAGGCCGAGACCACGGTTGGGCTGCCGGCGCGAGGCGAGGGCATCCGTTTCGACAACGTCAGCTTCTCGTATCCATCGCGCCCTGGCATTGCTGCGCTCTCCGCACTTTCGCTCGAGGTCCGTCCGGGCGAACATGTCGCCCTGGTCGGGCCGTCCGGCGCGGGCAAGACTACGCTGTTCCAACTGCTGCTGCGCTTTTACGACCCACAGTCCGGCAGCATTCTGATCAACGGCGTCGCGATGCGTGACGTGCCGCTCGTCGCATTGAGGAAGGAAATCGGCGTAGTGCTGCAGGAATCGGTGATCTTTTCAGGGAGCGTGCTGGACAACATCCGCTACGGCGCGCCGGAAGCCACGCTGGCACAAGTACAACGGGCTGCCGACATGGCCGCTGCGGCCGGCTTTATCGAAGAACTGCCGCAAGGCTACGACACCTTTCTCGGCGAGCGTGGTGTGCGACTGTCTGGCGGACAGCGCCAGCGCATTGCGATCGCACGGGCGATCCTGAAGAATCCGCCGATCCTGCTGCTCGACGAAGCGACCAGCGCGCTCGATGCCGCCAGCGAACGGCTGGTGCAAAAGGCGCTGGACAATGCCGCGCAGAACCGCACCACCCTGGTTATCGCGCACCGCCTCGCGACCGTTCAACAGGCCGACCGCATTGTCGTGCTGGAACAAGGCCGCATCGTCGCGCAGGGCCGTCACGCCGAGCTTCTTCTGAGCTCGCCGCTCTATGCCCAGCTTGCCGCGCTGCAGTTCGGCGGGCAGCCGGGGCAGCCGGTGCAGCGAGGCGCTGTGAGCGACCCGATTGGGTCCGCGTGACGAGGCGATCCTGGTCGCAAACCTTGTTCATTGCGGTGGCGCCACCGTTAGCGCTTCGCCTGCCAGCGCTGCATGAACGCGATCTCATCGTGTTGCGCCTTGATGATGTTTCGCGCCAGGCGCTTCAACTCGGGATCCTTGCCGTATTTCAGTTCCACCTGTGCCATTTCGACCGCGCCTTGATGATGCGGAATCATGTGGGCCACGAAGTCCTTGTCGGCATCGCCCGTGTAGGCCGGTGCGTCCATGGCCTGCATCATTTTCTCGTCGGCGTCCTTGAATGCCTGGGTCGATGCGCTCGATCCGGCGTCCGCCGAACCGGGCATGTCGATGCCGGGCATCGACGCACCCTGCTGGGCGTAGACGGGTGTTGCCGCGACGGCAAACGCAACGCCGCCGAGAAGGCAAAGGGCACGGAATGCGTGAAGGTTTTTCATATTGGGTTTTTCGGTGGGGGAAAGAGTTTTCACGATTTTAACGGGGACATCGACGGCGACCTTCGCGCGGGGTCGAGGCCAGTCACTGCACGAGCAATGGCATTGGCGCATCCGCCGCACGACCTATCCGGGATTTCGAATTCCATTTCTTGCCTCCGATGAGAAATCAGAACGCAAGCGTAGACCTTCCCACGGCGGGAAGGTCAAGCCTATATGCCGATGTTCATGCTGTCGCCAGCCCTGGCCTTATTCGAGTCCGTGCACACCGCCTCGGGCGCCGCGATTACCCATAAGGTGAGGCTCGTCTCGCCTGCGCGCCCGGATGCATTCTGGTTTCCCCGATAGCTGGCTCTGGCGGTCTCTCGCATCGTTCCCATCGTTTTTACGAAACTCCGTAATGTATTAACACTGCGTTTACGCGGATTTTCATAAATTTCACGGTGCAGGAGTCCCTTGTGGGAGACCAGACCATGGATCTGCTTTACCTCATCGCAATCATTGCGTTCAGTGGTCTCGTCGCGGCCTTCGTGATTGGCTGCGACAAGCTTCGCCGCGCGCCCGGAGGCCGTCCATGACGACCTGGATGACCTGGCTCGCGGCGGCCTCGACGCTGATTCTGTTCGCTTACCTCGTGTATGCCTTGCTACGCGCGGAGGCTCTCGAATGAACTTCAACAACCTGTTTCAGCCCGGCCTGTTCATCGTCGTGCTGATCGCGCTCGCCATACCGCTTGGCCGTTACATGACCGGCGTGGTGGACGGTTCTTCGGTCGTCGTGCGCCGGATAGGGCGGCCGATCGAAACCGCGCTCTACAAGCTCGCCGGGGTCGACCCCAGCGCCGAAATGTCGTGGAAGCGCTATGCGCTGGCCGTGCTGGCGTTCAACACGCTCGGCGTGCTCGCGGTGTATGGATTTCTGCGTTTGCAGCAATGGCTGCCCGCGAACCCGCAGAGCTTCGGACCGATGACGCCCGACGCCGCTTTCAACACGGCAATCAGCTTCGTGACCAACACGAACTGGCAGGACTACACGCCGGAATCGACTGTCAGCTATCTCACGCAGATGGCCGCGCTGACGGTGCAAAACTTTCTTTCGGCTGCCACCGGCATTGCGGTCGTGGTCGCGCTGATTCGCGGTTTCGCACGCCATACGACGGCGACGATCGGCAATTTCTGGGTCGATCTGACGCGTATCACGCTGTATATCCTCGCGCCGCTCGCGACGGTCATCGCGCTCGTCTTCATCAGCCAGGGCGTGATTCAGAACTTCAAGTCGTACGAAGACGTGCCGACGCTGCAGGTGACGACGTATCAAACACCGAAGACCGATGCCCAGGGCAACCCCGTCAAGGACGCCAAAGGCAATCCGGTGATGGTGGACAACAAGGCCGACAAGCAGACCATCGCCATGGGGCCGGTCGCGTCGCAGGAAGCGATCAAGATGCTCGGTACCAACGGCGGCGGCTTTTTCAACGCCAATTCCGCGCATCCCTATGAGAACCCGACGCCGTTCTCCAACTTCGTTCAGATGATAGCGATGCTCGTTATTCCGGCTGCCTTGTGCGTGGTGTTCGGCCGGATGGTGGGCGACCCGCGCCAGGGCTATGCGGTGCTTGCCGCGATGACGATCGCTTTCGCGCTCGCCTGCTGGGGCGAGATTTCGTCGGAGCAGAACGGCAATCCGCTGTATACGTCGCTGCATGTCGAGCAAACGGCATCGGCCACGCAAGCGGGCGGCAACATGGAAGGCAAGGAAACCCGCTTCGGCATCGCGCAGTCCGGCATCTTCACCGTGGCGACCACCGCCGCGTCGTGTGGCGCCGTTCTCAACACGCACGATTCGTTGACGCCGATGGGCGGCTTCGTTCCGCTCCTGCTGATCGAGCTCGGCGAGGTGATCTTCGGCGGCGTCGGCTCGGGTCTGTACGGCATGCTCGTGTTCGCCTTGCTCGCGGTGTTCGTGGCCGGCCTGATGATCGGGCGAACGCCGGAATACATCGGCAAGAAGATCGAGTCGTACGAGATGAAGATGGTGTCGATTGCCGTGCTGCTTACGCCGCTGCTTGTGCTGGTCGGAGCATCGATTGCCGTGCTGACGGCAGCCGGCGTGGCTGGCATCGCGAACCCCGGCCCGCACGGATTCTCCGAGATCCTCTACGCGTATAGTTCGGCCGCCAATAACAACGGCAGTGCTTTCGCGGGCCTCTCGGTCAATACGCCGTTCTATAACGGGACGCTGGCCATCGTCATGTGGTTCGGCCGCTTTGGTTCGATTGTGCCGGTGCTGGCGATCGCCGGATCGCTCGCCGCAAAGAAACGCATCTCCGCGACCGCCGGCACGTTGCCGACGCATGGCCCATTGTTCGTCGTGCTGTTGCTCGGCACAGTGGTGCTGGTCGGCGCACTGACGTACGTGCCCGCGCTGGCGCTCGGCCCGGTCGTTGAACATCTGATCATGGTCGCGGGACATTGACTGAGAGGACAGCATGACTAACGAACTCCAACCGCCGGTTCATCAGCCTGGCAACATCGGTCAGGCACGCAACGCCGCGCGTTCGATGTTCGACCCGGCGATTGCGCGGCCGGCGCTCGTCGATTCGTTCAGGAAGCTCGCGCCACGCCATCAGTTGCGTAACCCGGTGATGTTCTGCGTGTACATCGGCAGCATTCTGACGACCGTTCTGTGGATCGCGGCGCTCGGGGGCCAGGCCGAAGCGCCCGCTGGTTTCATTCTCGCGATCGCGCTCTGGCTGTGGTTTACCGTGCTGTTCGCCAACTTCGCGGAGGCGCTGGCCGAGGGTCGCTCGAAGGCGCAAGCGGCTTCGCTGCGCAGCGCGAAGCACAACGTGATGGCGAAGAAACTGCAGGATGGGCATCCCAAGTCGCCGATCCTTATGACGACGGCCACCGATCTGCGCAAGGGCGACGTCGTGCTGATCGAAACCGGCGACGTGATTCCGGCGGACGGCGAAGTGATCGAAGGCGTCGCCTCGGTCGACGAGTCGGCGATCACGGGGGAATCCGCGCCGGTGATCCGCGAGTCGGGCGGCGATTTTTCGTCGGTGACAGGCGGCACGCGTGTGCTGTCGGACTGGATCGTCGTGCGGGTCAGTGTGAATCCCGGCGAGGCCTTCCTCGACCGGATGATCGCGATGGTGGAGGGCGCGAAGCGTCAAAAGACGCCGAACGAGATCGCGTTGACGATCCTGCTGGTCGCGTTGACGCTCGTGCTGCTGTTCGCCACCGCGACGCTGCTGCCGTTCTCGATGTTTTCGGTCGAAGCCGCGAAAGCAGGGCATGTCGTCACGATTACCGCACTGGTGGCGCTGCTGGTGTGCCTGATTCCGACCACCATCGGCGGCCTGCTGTCGGCGATCGGCGTAGCAGGCATGAGCCGGATGATGCAGGCGAACGTGATCGCCACCTCGGGCCGTGCTGTCGAAGCCGCAGGTGACGTCGACGTGTTGCTGCTCGACAAGACTGGCACGATCACGCTCGGTAATCGCCAGGCTTCGGCTTTCACGCCGGCGCCGGGCGTCACGGAGGAACAGCTCGCCGACGCCGCGCAGTTGTCCTCACTTGCGGACGAAACCCCGGAAGGGCGCAGCATCGTCATACTCGCGAAGCAGCGCTTCAACATCCGCGAACGCGACATGCATGCGTTGCAGGCAGTTTTCCTCGCTTTTAGCGCACAGTCGCGCATGAGTGGTGTCGATCTACCCGACCGTGAGATTCGCAAGGGCGCATCCGATGCGATCAAGCACTATGTTGAGGAGCACGGTGGCAGTTTCCCCGCGGAGCTCACGGTTGCGGTCACGGAAATCGCACGTCGCGGCAGCACACCGCTGGTCGTCGCGCAGCACGTCCGCGGCGAGAGCGGCGCACGCTGCATGGGCGTGATCGAGCTGAAGGACATCGTCAAGGGCGGTATCAAGGAGCGTTTTGCCGAACTGCGCAAGATGGGCATCAAGACCATCATGGTGACGGGCGACAACCGCCTGACGGCAGCCGCGATCGCTGCCGAAGCAGGCGTCGACGATTTCCTCGCCGAAGCCACGCCGGAAGCGAAGCTCGCCACGATCCGCACGCACCAGGCCGAAGGGCGGCTCGTGGCGATGACCGGCGACGGCACCAACGACGCGCCGGCGCTCGCGCAAGCGGACGTCGCGGTGGCGATGAACACCGGCACGCAGGCAGCGAAAGAAGCCGGCAACATGGTCGACCTCGATTCGAATCCGACCAAGCTGATCGAGATCGTCGAGATCGGCAAGCAGATGCTGATGACGCGCGGCTCGCTCACCACCTTCTCGATCGCCAACGACGTCGCCAAATACTTCGCGATCATCCCGGCGGCTTTCGCGACGACCTATCCGCAACTGCGGGTGCTCGACGTGATGCATCTAAGCTCGCCGTCGTCGGCCATTCTGTCGGCGGTGATTTTCAATGCGCTGATTATCGTGGCGCTGATCCCGCTTGCCCTCAAGGGAGTGAGGTACCGGCCGCTCGGCGCGGCGTCGCTGTTGCGCCGCAATCTGCTGGTCTACGGGCTGGGCGGCATTCTGCTGCCGTTCCCGTTCATCAAGCTGATCGATATGGTGCTGAACGTGTTCGGCTGGGTCTGACCACAATAGAGTGGTGAACATCATGAAAACGCTGCTTCGCCCGGTACTCGTCCTGTTCATCCTGATGACCGTGATCACCGGGGTGATCTATCCGATCGTTGTGACCGCAATCGGTCATGCGGCCTTCGCGGCGCAAGCGAACGGCAGCCTCCTCGAGCGCAACGGCAACGCCGCCGGCTCCGCGCTGATCGGCCAGCAGTTCGACGCGCCGTACTATTTCTGGGGACGCCTGTCGGCCACCACGCCCCAGCCCTACAACGCGCAGAACTCGGGTGGTTCGAACCTCGGCCCGACCAACCCCGCGCTCGCCGATGAAATCAAAGGCCGTCTCGATGCCTTGAAGGCAGCGGGTAACGACATGTCGCAGCCGGTGCCGGTGGATCTGGTGACGTCGTCGGGCAGCGGGCTCGATCCGGAGATCAGTCCTGCGGCTGCCGCTTATCAGGCGGAGCGGGTGGCGAAGGCCCGCGGCCTGCCGGTCGAACAGGTGAACGATCTTGTTGCGCGCAATACGTCGGGGCGGCAGTTCGGCGTTTTCGGCGAGGCACGCGTGAACGTGCTGAAGCTCAACCTGGCGTTGGACGATCTCAAGCCGATGCATTGAGTCCGTTGCTTTACTGCCGTTGTTTTGCCGGCGCGCATGAAGCGCGCCTGTCCAATAATCTATGGAGACTCCGCCTGGAAGTTGGCCGCGACCTCAGGGGGGCTGCCGACGTGGCACATTCATGAGCGATCCCACCGTAACAATCGTTGTGATCGACGCTGACAAAGCCATCCGCCGCTTCATTCGCACGAGCCTCGAAGCGGCCGGCATGAGTGTCTTCGATGCGCAGACCGGCGCACAAGGCCTGGCGCAGGCTGCCACGCGGCTGGCGGATCTCGTCATTGTCGATCTGAGTTTGCCGGACATGGACGGCATCGAGGTGATCCGTGAGTTGCGCGGCTGGTCCGCGATGCCGGTGATCGTCCTGTCGGCGCGCAGCCGCGAGGAAGACAAGGTTGCCGCGCTCGATGCCGGCGCCGACGATTACCTCACCAAACCATTCGGCTTGCCGGAGCTCAGCGCGCGGATCCGCGCGCATTTGCGCAGACAGGTCAACGGCGACAGGGTTGGTGTGCCTCAGGTTCGGTTCGGCCTCGTCACGATCGATCTCGGCGAGCGGAGGGTCGTGCGCGGCAGCCGGACCGTCCATCTCAGCCCCACCGAATATCGCCTTCTCTCCGCGCTGGTGCGCCATCCCGGGCGCGTATTGACGCATGAGCAGCTGCTCGGCGAGGTATGGGGTCCCTTGCAAACCGACAACCACCACTACCTGCGAATCTACATGGGGCATCTGCGCCACAAGCTCGAACGCGATCCGGCGCATCCGGAACACATCGTCACCGAAGCGGGGGTGGGCTACAGGCTGGTTGGCGTGCGGTGAATTTCACAAGATTTTTATATCGCCGGCGGCAATCGTTTCTCGGCCTTTATGGCGTTGTCCGTTGTGTGACATGCGGGCTGCTAACGCTGTGGCTGCAATCCGATGCGCGGCGCGCGTTCGGTTTCGCGCGTGAGAAGGGGTTCGTGAAGACGGTCGGCGAGCGCAAGCAGGAGCTGCAGATTGCCGAGGATTGTCCGAAGCGGTGGCTGGTGATTTTGCATATCGAGCTGAATCCCGCAGCGATACAGGCAACGTGAGGCTGCTTTGCGCCGCTGTGGAATTCGCTCGTACGCTGCCAGACAATACAGCCGGCTTTTTACGCCACGTTAACGGCGCATTGGCTAAGCTCAAAGTATCAGTTACCCGCCAGGAGTTCTCGATGATACGCATGCTGATCCCTGTTCTCGACCAGGGCGGCGCGATAGAAGCCGCGCGCTACGCGGCGTTCATGTTTCTGGAGCGCGGCGTAACCGAAGTCGAACTGCTGGAAGTACTCGAGCCTGTCGATCAGGGGCGCGCGGCAGCCTTCCACAGTCGAAGTGCATTGGTGCGCCGGGAAAAGCAGGCCATGCTGAAGGCCTTGATCGACGTCCGCACCATTCTCGAAGAAGCCGGCGTGCCGTATCGCTGGAAGCGGGTCTTCGGCCACCGTACGAAAGCGATCGCCGACTACGCTGCGACCACCCAGCCCGACGTGATGGTGATCGATGCCAGCCATATGGGCTTTTTCCGCAGGCTGGCCATGTTCGCGTCGCTCTCAAGGCGCACGGTGACCCCGGTGACGATGGTTCACTGATTTAGCCAACGTTCATCGGCAGCGGCACCATCTGTTTGCCATGCTGGTGCAGGCGCGTCTGGATTTCCAGCGGCGTGCGATTGCGCAACCACATCGCAAGTCGCGAAAATCGACAGATCGTGCCTTGCACAAGACCGCGACGCGCGGAACCTTCTAGCCGCGCATACCCAGGTCCGCAAAAGCGATGGTTTTCGCCTCGCATGCTTGCGTAAAAGCCGGGTCGTAGCTCGAGAAAAAGACCGTGCGGGTTTCGGCCAGCGTTTTAAACAGCTCGACCAGAACTCCGCGCGCCGAGGCGTCGAGTCCGCCGGCCGGTTCATCCGCGATCACGACTTTCGTCTCGCCGAGTACGGCCGCGCTCAGGAAGAACTTCTTGCGCGTGCCAAACGACATCTGCTCGAAGCGCTTGTCGAAATGCGGTTCGAGTCCCAAGCGATGGGCCAGCTCGAGCGCATGGCTGTCGACCGCTGTCTTTCTTTCCGACGCCACGCGCTCCAGATACGCGCGACCGGTCTGGTCCGGATACGTCATGCAGTCTTCCGGCACATGCGTGAGCACGGATTTCGCCTCATGCGGCGCGGTGCGCAACGAATGGCCGCCCAGCCACACTTCGCCGGCGTCGGGGCCGATCGTGCCGGCGAGGATGCCAAGCAGCGTCGACTTGCCGCTGCCCGATTCATCGTTGAGCGCCACGCATCCTGCAGCCGTGTCGTAGTGCAGTCCTTGAAAGATGATGTGTTCGCTATAGCGCTTGCTGAGGTTCTCGAATCGAAGCATGGCGTGCGGAGTGTGTCAGCCGAAGAAAGTGCCGCACGACGCTCACGCAGATTGCGATCAGCACGATGCCGGGCGACGAGGATTCTTTGGGAAGTGGGCAGTGCGCAAGTGTAGCAGCGCGGTCCGACGTTTTCCCGCGTTCGAGCGTGGGCGATGTCGCCGCGCTCGTCATCATCACGTCGTACGTGGCGCTTGCGGTCAACAGCGCCGGCCCGAGTTCCGTGCTGATCATGGAAGCGTTTCCGGCAACTCGGCGCGCGGCCGGACTTGCGGTGATTTACAGCTTCGGCGTGGTGCTGTTCGCCGGATGCGCGCCTTGCCGGCGCTTCGCAACCGCCTGCGTAAGCTCCTCCGCGCTGCGGTGCTGCAGGTCCAGCGCGTGCGCCCGCATATCCTGCGGGCTCATGTCGAAGGCACGGCGAAATGCGCGGGTGAAATCGGACGCGCTTCGGAAACCGAGTCCGTAAGCGATTTCCGTCACCTGAAGATGCGGAAAACGGACCAGTTCGTCCGCTGCTTCCCGCAACCGGCGATTGCGGATGTAGGCGCCGAGCCCGCCGTCGTGCTCGAACCAGCGATAGATGGTGGCGCGTTTCAGCTGTAACGCCTGAACCACGCTGGTCGGCGTGAGGTCGTCCTGGTGCAGGTTGGCTTCGACGTAGCGCCGCACCTGTCCCATCACGGCAGCCTGCAGCGCCGCCCGGCTCGCTCCGGTCAGGCGCGCCTCCTTGCGGAAGGCTGCGACCAGCAGTTGGGCGCCGGCATGGAGTGCCTCCGCCGCGGCGGCCGGGTCGAGCGTGGGGATTTCCCGGGCGACTGCCGCGAGGTGGTCCAGCACGAGGCCGGTCAGCGGCGAACCCTGCTGGACAATCCGGCCGTGAATCGCCGCGCCGTCGCCCAGTTCCTCGTCCACGATCGCGGACGGTACGAACAGGCTCAGAAGCCGGCATTCGGGCCGTTCGGCCCGAAACGGCTGGTTCAGGTCGAACGCGACGATGCCCTGCACCGAGTCCGGCGCGCTGCGTTTCTTGCGCATGCCCGTCACATGGCCGATTTCGCCTTCCACGAACAGGTGAAAGGCGTAATCGCGCCGCGAGTCTGTGGAGACGCGCGCGACCGACCGTTCCAGCCGCAGCGCTTGCGTGCTGCAGTCCGTAAACACCATGCCGCCGACTGCATAAAAATCGATTTCACCGCGAAAGCCCCTGCCGATCTGTTCCTTCGACGGCGGCGTGTCGACCACATGGCCCACGCGCTGGCGCCAGGCCAGAAATTGTTCCTCGGCTGCGAGCGCATGCGTGCTGAAGCGGCTCGTGGAAATGGCGGAGCGCGGTTCGGCTGGGGCTGCAGCGGCCAGGGATGGCGGCAAGGTGCGCTGATTCATGGATCGGTTGCTGCGAATGGAGGATGCGGTTCTGGTGAAGTACCGATGGTAACCAGGTATTTAACACGCCGTCGTCCAAAATTGAGACGGATGGTAAAGCCAATCAGAAAACCTGCGGTATCGTCGGATGATTAGATGCAGATCGCTTCTCGACCAGCTCGGGAGTGAAGCGCAGATGAAGCCGGGGCGGCGTACAGCCGCCTGAGTCTGACTCTGTCGAGGGAAAGGTTGCGGGAATCGGGGGTAGTTGCGGGAGAGCAGACCGGTGCCACAAGGTACCGGCAATAAAAAAGAAGAACCTGAGAGTGCGGCGAGATGCGGACGGGCCCAAAGAGGCCCGCCGCTCAGCTGCTCGAACGTTAGGCGCCTTGCCTATCGAACGTTTAGTTCATTCCACGATTTTTTCGCTATTTGCTGTAATTCTGACCGCTTTTTAATAGGGCGCGGGTACTTTCACGTATACAGAATACGCAGTGAATATAGCGCTGATAAACTGTGCGCCGGTGCAGCGGGTCGTCGCTTTCAAGGCGCCGATCGCTCCCCCAAATTCGACGATATAAATCGCCGGATAGACGGTAGAAACCGGTCTTTTCTGCAATATGGAAAAAGTGGCCACCCGGCATACTGACCGGCGTGCGAGCTGCTAAAAGGGACATGGAGTCGAATGTCCTTCTTTCCGCCATGCGCGCTGTCGCGTCAGCAGATTCCCTCTCGCCAGCCTCTACCACCTGATTTTGACCAGTATTGAAGGCCAGCCCTGGCCTGTTTTTGGAAGTGACTTATGAAGCCGGGAAAGAACTCGCTTGGGAAAAGACGCGTGCGCAAGATCGCCATGGGAGCTGGTGCTGTACTCATCGCGGTGTTGCTTGCGTTGAGCGTCTGGATTTACCAGCAGCGCGACGGGCAGGCCACGCCGGCGCTTACCGGCATCGCGAGCCAGATGCGCCACGATCCCTCGGCGTGGACGCGCGACGAGCAAGATGCGTCGCAAATGTTGCGTGACATTCACAGCGCCAACGTGGCCGCGATCGGCGTGAGCCCCAACGCGATTCTGGTGTCGACGCGCGAGGGCGCGAAATACTTCGTCACCGACCATAACGCAACGTTCTCGCACGCACTGCTGCTTGGCGAGCCCAAAGCCGGCGAGGCCGCGTCCTATCAGCTCGTGTGGCTGCCCGACGCCGATATCCGGACCGGCGCATCGCGCTGGGTTCCGGTGTTCAACCAGGTGCGCGATGCAATCGGCCTGCTGCTGCCGCTGCTGTTGATCGGCGGCATGGCGTGGTTCATGCGCCGCGAGATGAGGGGCGGCGCGTCGCTTCTCAGCCGTGCACCCAGGCTGCGTTTCGACGACGTGATCGGCGCGGGTGAAGCCAAGGCGGCGCTGGCGGACATCCGCGGCTACCTGTCCGATCCGAAGCAATTCACGTCGATGGGCGTGCGCGCGCCGTGCGGCATTCTGATGGTCGGCGGCCCGGGCGTCGGTAAGACGCGGCTTGCGCAGGCGCTCGCCGGCGAATGCGGCGCGAACTTCATTTCGATCACGGGCAGCTATTTCAGTGCGAAGTACTACGGCGTCGGCATCCAGAAGGTCAAACATCTGTTCGAACTCGCGCGCAAGAATGCCCCCACGGTCATCTTCATCGACGAAGCCGACGGCCTCGCCAAGCGTACGGATACCGGCGGCGGTCCCGTCGAAGCCGAGAGCAACCGGATCATCAACCAGCTGCTGGCGGAAATGGATGGCTTTGCTTCCAACGAAGGCGTCATCATCGTTGCGGCGACCAACCATCCCGACAATCTCGATGAGGCGTTGCGCCGTCCGGGCCGGTTCGACCGCACGGTGCAGGTCCGTTTGCCCGACCGCGAAGACCGCGCAAAAATTTTCCGCTTCTATGCGGAGAAGCTGAAGTCGAAGGCCGCCGACATCGACTACGACCAGCTCGCTCGCCTGACCACGGGCCTTTCTCCCGCTACCGTCGCGATGGTCGTGAATCAGGCGGGGCTGGTCGCGCGCAAGGCCGGCGAAACGGAAATCGCTTCGAAGCATTTCATGGAGGCGATCAAGATTGCGCGCATCGGCGACGTAAGCGGCGCGGAACGGGCACTGAGCGAGGACGAACGCACGCGTATCGCAGTGCACGAAGCAGGGCACGGTCTCGTTGCCGCGCTGCTCGGCACCGGCGTGCTGGAAGAGGTCACGATCTTGCCGCGTGGCGGCGCATTGGGTGTCGCGCTCATCACGAAGGCGCAGGACAAGCACCTGTACCGTGAAACTGAAATCCGCAACGAAATTCAGGTCTTGCTCGGCGGACGCAACGCCGAAATTCTCACGTTCTCCGAAGCTTCTAGCGGCGCTGCGTCGGATCTGCAGGAAGCATCGCGCATCAGCCTCGACATGGTGTCGAAGTTCGGCTTCAACCGCGACGGCGATCTGTTCAGCCTGGCGGCGCTGCCGTCGCAGTACGCGGGCCTGCAAATGAAAGGTGCCATCGAACACGCCAACGTGCTGCTCAAGGAATTGAACGAGTTGTGTTATGGGCTGCTGCACGCCTATGAGCCCGTACTGCGCGCCATTGCCGACGAACTGCTCGAGCGGGAGACCGTTCCTGGTGAAACCGTTTACCGGCTGGTCAAGGAGCATAAGAGCGCGCTGAAGATCGTCCACGAGCCGGCGGCCGCCTGATCCGCATTGCGCCGGGAAAGCGCGAAAACGGGCGGCGGTTTTCCTTGTTCCGCCCCGATTGGACAAGCGGGAAACTGCGGCCCCGTCGTTATAATCCGCCGCGCTTTTGTCCGATATTCCCGGATGCGCGGCCTATACTGAATCTCGCGGTGCAATCTTAATGCGCCGCTGACTCACGAAGTCAGCCAATGCGCGGATTTCCGTGCGATTCCTCCGCACGCGTCCGCCGGCACCGGGCTATCAATCATTTGCCCGGTGAAGCAGTTCGCCAATCACTATCTTCCGCTATCGGCCCCCCCGGCACCGCGCGCCTGCGCTGCTCGAATCGCCGACGATACCATGCCGTATTTCCGCTGGACGCGAGCCTGTTGAGGGGCTTCGTCCTTTTATCGCTGGCTGCGCGAACAGCGTCGGCCGGGTACGGGCGTGCCTGTTAAATCGCTTTGAAAGGTCCACTCGATTCAGTTAGGTAGCCGAAGTGTATGAATTGAGTTGGGCGTCTGATTTGCTTGGAAAGGAGATGAACATGAATAGCAAGCGTATAAGCGTTCTGTCGGCCACGGCTGTGGCGCTTCTGGCGCTCAGTGGCGCGGCAAAGGCCGCCGATAAGTGCTCGCTCGCCACGCTGAACGGCGCGTACGGCTTCAGCGCGCAAGGGAAACTGATTGGATTGTTGGATTCGACGGGGGGAGTCCATCCGTTTGTCACGCAACAGCTACTTAACGACGTTGCGCTCGTAATCTTCAACGGGTCCGGCCACTTCAAGCGGATCGACACCGGTACCGTCGGCGGCGCACCCAAGGGCGGTCAGACTGATTTCACCGGAAATCAGAGCGGCTACTACACGGTCAATTCGAATTGCACCGGTACGATGACGATCCAGTATGACAGCGGCGTGACGCTCCTTCTGGAGATGGTCGTGACCGATGATGCCAGATTGATCAAAGCCATTATCATCACCGAGACCCTCCCAGGCGCCGCGCCCACGATCGACAACACGCCCTGCCAGGCGCCTTGCGCTGAGGCGGTCGAGGTCAGTCTCGAGGGGCGCAAGGTGGAGGCTTTCGGATTCCGTTAATCGGCGGCGGATGCCGCTATTCTGGCGCCGCCGTAACCGCGGGGATGTCGCTTCGCGGGCGGTGGCGTTTCGCCCCTTTGAGGCAGCGGCTGATCGAGGCCCGGCTCGACCGGCTTGGGAATGGCGTCGCCAATGGGCCTGGACACTTCTGTGCCCGCGTGTCGCGCAAGGTTCGAAGCAGCCGGCTAAGTGAGGCCGCATGACACCGTGCCCTTACTCAAACCGCAGGAAAGAAGAACGTAATGAAGCCTTTAAGCGGCATCTGAAGCCGCGCCTTCATCCCTCAATGCGCGCCCGTTGCGAGCGACAAACGTGGCCGGTGTTTGCGTCGCCATAGGAGCCGTGGTGCGCGGCTGTGCGCGCTGTGTCTTCAAGCGAAGAATCGGCGCTTCGATCAGCCGCCAGGAGAGCACGGCCATCGTCAGCGAAATCAGGAACGACGCGACAATCCCGGCGACGTGCGCCCAGATCGGTACGGTGCCCCCGAAGAACGCCATGGCGTGGTGGTTGCGGGTCAGGTCCGGAATCAGATTGTGATAGAGATAAAAGCCGTAGCTGATGCGCCCGAAGTTCACCAGCCAGCCGGTTTCAAGCAGACCGATCACTGCCGCGTTACGGCAGCACGCAATCGAACACACAAGCGCCGCGATAGAGACGCCATACAACGCGCTGACCATCGTGAACGCAAGCGAACTGTCTAACTGACTCCACCTTGGCTCGGTCGCACAAAACCCCACAAGGCAAACACTCAACACGAACAGCGTCATGCCATGTCCGAGCATGACGCGTAAACGGCTTTCTTTCCCGGCGATCATCAAGCCGCCAATCCCGCCCAGCGCCAGCAACCAGAAGTTGGTCAGCGGATGCGTGTAGATGGTGATTTCCTGCCACTGTGCGGCCCGCATCGCCAGCAGAGAAACCAGACCAACCGCGACAATCGCGAGGCACACCGCGCGATGCCGTCGCGCCGCAACCAGCAGCAAGAACGGCGCAAAGACGAGATAGAACTGCTCCTCGATCGCGAGACTCCAGAGATGCGAGTAACACCCCGGCCAGTAATGCAGCACGGAGCCGATCCAGACGTTCGACAGATAAGCGAAATGAAACGGCATGCCGCTCGCTAACTCAGGGCTCGCCATCCCGAGCGCCATCAGCACGCACATCACCACCAGCATCAGGTAGTAGACCGGAAATATGCGTAGCGTACGGCGAAACAGGAAGCGCTTCAGTTCAGCGCCGAACCGGCTGCCGTTTGTTTCGATGCGCGTGCGTTGCGCGGACAGAATGCCGATGATCAGAAAGCCGCTCAGCGCGAAGAAGATCCATACGCCGAGGTGGCCGATTTCGCCAACGTCACCGAATAGCCGGTGCTGAAAAAAGACCATCAGGACTGCAATCGCGCGCAATCCGTCGAAGCCGGCAATCCTGTTGTTCATGTGTATGTCTTCCAACGGGCGTGCGGGAACCCATCCTACGATGAAAAAAAGCGAAAAAAATCGCGCACCGACATGGGTGATTTTTTTCCGTGGCCTTTACCGATTATGCTCACGCTGGACGCAATAAAAGCCGCAAAACTTGCCGCAAGACTTCCCGTCAACCCAAGCCGTGACGACGCAGTATTACTTCACGCCGACATCCGAATTTCAGATTGCTGCCACTTCGCCCACACTTAAAGGGAGGTTGTCAGCACGCGTCGGCGTGGTGCGCGGCATCGGTGGGAAAGTTTTATTGTTATGGAGTTCCTACTGGGAACACCGGTGTATAACCGCTTTTCTCGGCGCATTACACGCATGCGCCATCTTGCGAGAACCTGAATGGACACCCGTCGCGGACGCTCGATTGAAGTGGATTTTTTCCGCGGCGTCGTGTTGATCGTCATCGTGTTGGACCACATTCCCGGTAGCACGCTCTCGCATCTGATGTTGCACACCTATGCCTTGTGCGACTCGGCCGAAGTGTTCGTGTTCCTCGGCGGCTATGCGTCGGCGGCAGCGTATACGGCAGTACTCGCGGGCCGCGGCGAGAGTGCGGCGGCGATGCGCTTCATCAGGCGCTGCTGGGAGATCTATCGCGCCTATCTATTGACGGCCGTATTAACACTGCTGTCCGGCGCCGTTCTCGCGCAATTGCATCTGAACCAGCCGATGGTCGACCTCACCGGCTGGCAGCCGTTCGCGGTGCAGCCGTTGCGCGAGGCGTTCGATATTGCGGTGCTGCGGCGCCAGCCGTATCTGTCGAGCGTGCTGCCCATGTACGTGATCTTTGCGCTGTGCGTACCGTTCGTGGTGCCGCTGGCGCGCCGTTCCCCGCTCGCGGCGCTGGGCGCGAGCGCGACGGTCTGGTCGCTCGCCCGGCCGCTGGCCGCGCTATTCAGCATTGACGACATGGCCGACTGGGCTTTTAATCCGTTTGCATGGCAACTGATGTTCGTGCTCGGCGTTCTGTGCCGGGTGCAACCCATCAGCGAGCGCTTTCACGCCACCCGCACGGCGCACTGGTTCACGCGCGCCGCGGTAGTCGCGGTGCTGGCGTTCGCCATTGTCAAACTCTTTGTGCTGACGCAGCCGCTGCCCGGTGTGCTTAAACAGAACCTTTCCGTGGAGCGCGTGATCAACTTTGTCGTCATCGCCTGGCTCGCCGCGCAGTTCGTGCGCGTGGGCAGCATCGCGTGGCTCGCACAGCGGTTGCCGGCGGTGGTGACGGTCGGCCGTACCGGGCTTGTGTGCTTTGTCGCCGGAACGTTGGTGTCATTGATCGTCGATACGGCGACGCCGCATACGTTCCACGGTTTTCGCGGCACGCTGATCGGACTCGGCGGCGATCTGGTCGCCATCGGCGCGGTATTGATGATCGCGCGCGGCTGGAACGACTGGAAAGGGCAGCAGTCGCGCACGGCTGCCAATAGCGCGGGTTACGGATGAGGGCGCGTGCGCGCCGTACGCGCCATGTGAATCTGACGCGAGGGTCGCGCACGGTCATGACGCTCGCCGGTGCGATGCTATGGCTGAACGCCTCAGGGGCATTCGCCGCACCCAATGAAGCGTCGCTCGCCATGCATTGCGCGGAATTCGCGGGCGCGGTGTTGCCCCCTGAGTTGATCGCTTTGCCCACGGCCGGCGTGCAGATCGAAAGCGCGGCGATGGTGGCGGCCACCGCGCCGGGCAATCAGCAAGGCGGCGAATATTGCCGTATCACTGGCCGCATCAAAGCGCTCACAGCCAGCACACCCGATATCCGTTTCGACCTGAATCTGCCGCGCCGCTGGAACGGCCGCGCGCTGCAGATCGGCGGCGGGGGCTACAACGGCGTGGTGGTGAGCGGTACGGGCGTGATGCCGTTCTCTCCGGATCGTGCGCCGCTCGCGCAAGGCTATGCGACTTTCGGCGACGACTCGGGGCATGTGGGCGATTCGTCGCTCGCGATCTTTGGCCTCGTCGATGAAGCGGTGACGAACTTCGGCTACGCGCATCTGAAGAAAACGCACGACGCCGCGCTCGCACTCATTGCGCGCGCTTACGGCCGGCCGCCGCAACGGATGTATTTCGCCGGCGGCTCGACGGGCGGCCGCGAAGGCTACACGGCGATGCAGCGCTATCCCGACGACTACGACGGCGTGATCGCCAATTCGCCCGCGCTCAATTTTTCGGGCGTGCGTTTGATGGGCTTGAAGCTTGGTCAGGCGGAATATTCGACGCCTGGTGGCTTCATTCCACCGCTGTTGCTCGAGCATGTGTATCAACGCACGCTTGCGGTCTGCGACCGGCTCGACGGCGCGGCGGACGGCATCGTCAGCGACGTTGCCGGGTGCCGGGAACACGAAGCGGAAATCATCGCCTCGTTGCGCTGCGCCGGACGAACCCCCTCGCACGACGAGTGCCTCGCCGACGCGCAACTCTCCACCTTGCTGGTGATGCGCGACGGCCTGACCTGGCCCTACCCGCTGGCGTGGAATGTCACCGGTTATCGCGGCTACAACATCTTTCAGGGGACGCGTCTGACCGGCATGCTCGGGCTCGCGCATCAACCCGAGCGTTTGCCGGTGCCGAGCTTCTTCGCCAACGGCTACCTGTTCGCGCAGGGCGACGGCTACATTCGCTATTTCGTGACGCGCGACGCCCGGTTCGACTCGCTCACGTTCGACCCGCTCCATCCCGGCAAATATCGCGGGCAGCTCATCGCGCTGTCCCAGGCGATCGGCGCGATGAACCCGGACCTCGCACGCTACATCGCGCGCGGCGGCAAGCTCATCACGCTGCAAGGCCTCGCGGACGAAGTCATCAGCCCGAACCAGACGATCGCCTACTACGAAGCGCTGATCGATCGTTTCGGCGTCGACCAGGTCGATGCGTTCATGCGGCTCTACATGGTGCCGGGTTTTCAACATGGCGGCGGGGTGTTCATCCCATCCGTGGATCTGCTGGGTGCACTCGATAATTGGGTGACGCGCGGTATATCGCCCGAAACCTTGATCGCTACCGATATCGCGGCCGCGACCAACGGACGCTCGCGTCCGTTGTGCCGTTACCCGCTGTTTCCCCGCTATGGCGGGAAGGGCAATGTGAATCTCGCCAGCAGTTTCGCGTGCGCCGAACCGTGACAGGATCGGGCCTGTCTGGCATGAACCACGGCCGGTCTTGAAAGGCAGACGGACCTTGCCGACGGATCTTGAGCCAGCGTATCGGCTTCCTCCGCATCTCGAGATTGCGCTGCACGCTTTCTCACTTTCAATTACATTGCGGGTGCGGTCGCACATTCGCGCCGCCTTCCTCCAATCAAACACCGGTGTCTGCCATCGTCGAATCCATGCAGCCAATCGTTTCAGTCACGAATCTGTCGAAAACCTATGCCACAGGTTTTCATGCACTCAAGAACATCAATCTGGCGATCAACCGCGGAGAAATCTTCGCCTTGCTTGGGCCCAACGGCGCGGGCAAAACCACCCTTATTAGCATCATCTGCGGCATCGTCAATGCGAGCGTTGGCAGCGTGATGGTGGACGGCCGCGACATCGCGACGGACTATCGCGGCGCACGCTCGCTGATCGGTCTCGTGCCGCAGGAGCTGACCACCGACTCGTTCGAAACCGTCTGGGCGACCGTCTCGTTCAGCCGCGGGCTGTTCGGCAAGCCGAAAAACCCCGCTTACATCGAAAAGATCTTGCGCGATCTGTCGCTGTGGGAAAAACGCGATAGCAAGATCATTACGCTGTCGGGCGGCATGAAGCGCCGCGTACTGATTGCGAAAGCGCTCTCGCACGAACCGCGCGTGCTGTTTCTCGACGAACCCACGGCGGGCGTCGACGTCGAGTTGCGCCGCGATATGTGGAAGCTGGTGCGCTCGCTTACCGCCAGCGGGGTGACGATCATTCTCACCACGCACTACATCGACGAAGCCGAGGAAATGGCCGACCGCATCGGCGTGATCAATGCGGGCGAGATCATGCTAGTGGAAGAGAAGACGGAGTTGATGCGCAAACTCGGCAAGAAGCAGTTGACGCTGCAACTGGAGGGTCAGCTCGCGGAGGTGCCGCCGGTGCTGGCCGGTTATGGGCTGGATGTCGCCAAGGGGGGCAACGAGCTGATCTACACGTATGAGGGCGACGGCGGGCGCACCGACATCATCGCGCTGCTCAAAGCGCTCGACGACGCCGGTATCCGCTTCAAGGATCTGCATACGACACAAAGTTCGCTCGAAGACATCTTCGTCAGTTTGCTCCGAGGTAATTAATGAATATCTACGCAATTCGCGCGATCTATAAGTTCGAGATGGCACGCACCTGGCGCACGCTGATGCAGAGCATCATCGCGCCGGTGATTTCGACTTCGCTTTACTTCGTCGTGTTCGGCGCGGCTATCGGTTCGCGTATCAAGGAAGTGGACGGCATCAGTTACGGCGCGTTCATCGTGCCGGGGTTGATCATGCTGTCGCTGTTGTCGCAAAGCATATCGAATGCGTCATTCGGCATTTACTTTCCGCGCTTTACCGGCACGATCTACGAGCTGCTGTCGGCCCCGGTGTCGTATCTGGAGATCGTCGTGAGCTATGTGGGCGCGGCGGCCACCAAATCGATTCTGCTTGGCTTGATCATTCTGGCTACCGCCGGGCTGTTCGTACCGCTGCAAGTGCAGCATCCGTTCTGGATGATTCTGTTCCTGGTGCTCACCGCGGTGACGTTCAGTCTGCTCGGTTTCATTATCGGCATCTGGGCGGATAGCTTCGAGAAATTGCAACTCGTGCCGCTGCTGATCATCACGCCGCTCACGTTCCTCGGCGGCAGTTTCTATGCGGTGAATATGCTGCCGCCGTTCTGGAAGATCGTGACGCTGTTCAATCCGATCGTCTACCTGGTTAGCGGATTTCGCTGGAGCTTCTATGGCCTCGCCGATGTGGATGTCGGTGTCAGCCTCGGGATGACCACGTTGTTTCTGGCGGTGTTTCTCGTGATCGTCGCGTGGATCTTCAAGACCGGGTATCGGCTCAAGAGCTAACCGGGCAGGTGCAACGCGTCGATCAGGCGCCCCGTGAATTGCGGCGTCTCCGCAGCCGGCCAGATACGTGCGCCGGCCGCGGCTCGCCTCCGTCTATATCGCCTACGTCACATAGCCCTGCGCCACATTGATCAGCTGCACGCGATTGCGCACGTTGAACAACTGCCGCAGGCGCCGCAAGTGGTAGTCGACGTTATGCGGCGACAGCCCGAGGAAGTAGGCGATTTCCTTGTCGCGCTGTCCCTGCACAACCGCCTTCAGCACCGCATGCTGCAAGTCGCTCAGCGTGACGCGCTGCTGCTGCGCGGGCGCAATCCCGATCACGCTCTTCGCGTGCGTCCAGATGAATTCGTGGATCGTATGCGCGAACATCAGCGTTTCGGCCACGATCGACTCTGTCATCCAGCGCGGGTTGCCGATCTCCGAGTTGAAGCACAGGCTCGCGCTCAGTTCCGGCTCGGGCAGCGGCATTTGCGTGAGAATCCCGCTTTTGCGGCCGGTGGCCTCCAGCATGTCGATCAGGCCGCCGAGCCTTTCGCTGCGCATCTGCGCGCGCGGCAGGTCGGCGCGCATGTCGGCGGTGTTCCAGAGGAACGGCATGCCGGTCGGCGACGCCAGCGCGATGCGCGGATCCAGCTCGAAATAACGCTCGCGGAAATAGCGCGTGAGCCATGCCTGCGACTCGTAGCTGGTCAGCACGAACATCGTCTTGTGATGCGCGGTGGTGCGCGTGGCTGTATAGCTGAACGAGTCGAAGCCGAGTTGCCTGATGCGCCGCCGCACGAATTCCATGCGGTCCTGCGCGCTGCCAAATCGCACCAGCGGACTGATTATCGGTGCGGCCCGCCGCGCGATGGGCGAGGGCGTGCCAATCTCCTCCTCGGTGAAGAGCGTGAGAAAACCTGTGGGCACCATGCCTGATGCGGTGCGGGTGGATGCCCTGGATGCTTCAGCCGCGTGGGCTGATTCCTCGGGTTGCCGCGTGCCGGCCGGGTAAGCCGGTTGTGCGGCAACCGCTGAGTTGTAAGCCGCCGACAAGTGGCTGGCCTCGCCTTGCGGCGAGCCGGTCAGCCAATGTGGCAGCGTATCGCATTCGTGTTCCATGAAACGGTAGCTCCGGCGTTCGAAACGCGTGATGGACGACAACCCGGATGATTAACTATTTCCAAATATTACGGAAGCCGGTTCCTCGCTATCATTTTTGAGATCTTGCGCTGACCGAGTTGTCGCTTGGCGACGCGATGCAGTTTCACGATCCATTGATCGCCGCGATGCTCGGCGCATTGCATCGTGCCACGGGCGACCCCGCCGACTCGCGGCTGTACGTCGACGCGCTGGCCCACGCGCTCGCCGCTCATCTGTTGCAACATTACTCGCGCGGTCGTCACGCCGGGGCTGGCCAGCCCCGGCAGCCCGAGCGCCTGGTGCCGCGCCGCATCCGCCGTGTAACCGATTACATTCGCGCCAATCTCGCCGCCGATCTAGCCATCAGCGAACTGGCCGCGCAGGCCGGGTTAAGCAGCTTTCACTTTGCTCGTGTGTTCCACCGCGAGACGGGTGAAACGCCTCATCAGTTCGTCACGCGCTTGCGGCTCGAGGAGGCCGCGAGGCTGCTGCGCGCCACCGATCAGACGGTGCTGCAAATCGCGATTGCGGTTGGTTTCGAGAATGCCAGTCATTTCTCCGTGCAGTTCAAGCGTGGCTATGGCGTGACGCCGCTTGCCTACCGGCTGCGCGGCTGAGAGCCGGGTTGCGCGGCTGGATCGTATGGGTGGCTCGCTAGCGTGCGATGCGCGAGCGGCATCCCGACGATTGAAAGCACGCTGGCATTCGCCGGCGCCGATGCCGTGCAGCGCGGGAATGTTCGGTCGCCGCGTGGTACAACGTATCGAGGCCGGTCGCGGTAGGTCATTGAGGGCAAATGAATCACCGAAACGACAACTACGCACTTCGCACAGTTTGCTGGGCATTGCGTGGCTTGCAAACTACGAACTTTCGTGGCGCGATGGGAGATGGACCTGGCATGGCCGGGCCTGAATTCTGGTCCGACCAGTTCAGAAGCCATGATGTTCACTATGCAATGAACCGGAGGTCGCGGGTAACCATTGCAGTTGCTGGGTTTAGATGATATGCAGCGGGCTGCCATGGGTTGGCGGCGGCCTGCGCGATGTGCAGTAGCCGCTATCACTGGATCAACTGGCCTGACCAGATGTGTGGCAACTGTATCTGTCGAAGCATTGCACCGGCCGACAGAATGTTATGCCTGCAGCCTGGCTTCAGCCGGCGTCTGACCGACCCTTCCACTCAACCCCTCACACCGGATACCTAGCGATGACCCGACTTCGAATCACCTCCTGCGGCCACGTCTTTACCGCCGAAACGCATCCTGACGCGCCGCAAACGGTGGCCGCCTTTCTGAAGCTCCTGCCTTACCGTCAGAAGATCATCCACGTGCGCTGGAGCGGCGAGGGCTGCTGGGTTCCGCTTGGCGACTTCAAACTCGAAAACGACGGCGCGGCAGTCGGTTTTGAAAATCACACGAGCCATCCGTCGGTTGGCGACATTCTGTTCTACCCCGGCGGTTACAGCGAAACGGAGATCATTCTCGCGTACGGCTCGTGCTGTTTCGCAAGCAAGATGGGCCAACTCGCGGGCAATCACTTCCTGACCATCGTCGAGGGCAAGGAAAAGCTGCGCGAACTCGGCACCAAGGTGTTGTGGGAAGGTGCCCAAGACGTGCTGTTCGAAAGGATCTGAAGCGGCCGTGCGGTGTTTGCGCGGTCTGCGGCGAACGCAAACGCCCTGGTTGATTTTCTCTGCATAAAGCGCCTCGGCACTGAGTCATGTCTGACTCGGCGAACGGCACCGGACCGCTCGCTGACTTTGTTCGCTCGATGACCGTGTGACGCAGGGTGTCACGCGGGGTGTCACGTTGAGGGCTTAATGCCCATCCTCCTGGTTTAAGAAGCGCTAAGAACGCGTCTTAACACCGCCTAAAGATATCCGGTTGATTTAAGACGTTTGGCACTTTGCGTCCTAAACCAGGTATGCCGTTTGTACTTATTCAAGCTAAAAAATTGCTTTTAAGAGTTTTCGTATTCGCGATCTTGTAAGCGGACGGCAAACTATGGGCGTCGCGTTTGTTGGTCAAGGGGCAGCGCGACGCATTCTTAAGTCTCTCGACGGTTGAGATAGATATTTAGGATGTCTTAAGACAATTCTTGATGGATGGATTTCGATAAAAAGACTGGGAGGAATGTTGAACAAGACTTACAAAACCGTTTGGAATAGATCGACCCTCACCTACATCGCCGCATCGGAGGCAGCGAAGTTCCGTGGCGCGAAGGGTGCTTCGGCATGCGGGGCGCTGGTGGCCGGTGCGGGGTTGTTGAGTACGCTGGTGTATGCATTGCCGGCTAGTGCGGCGGGTTCTATCGATCAATATATCGCTGTCAGCACGACATTGACCGAGGGCAGTGAGCCTACGTCGGTGGACAATACGAAGTTGAACGCGATGGCCCTTGGCCCAAATGCGGTGTCGAATGGCAACAACGCTTTGGCGGTCGGCGCCAAGACACTGGCAAGTCTGGACGGCACGACTGCCGTTGGTTCGGCTGCTGCCGCATTGGCAGTGAATGCCACGGTGATCGGTGCGGGCGCCACGACCGGTGGTGACGCGCTGAATGGCGTGGCTATTGGTTATATGGCGTCTGCAGAAGGTGTCAACACGCTGGGTCTTGGCGCGCACGCAAGCGCGCTTGGCGATGATTCCATCGCGCTTGGTACCAATGCCTCGACATCCGACGGCGTGGCGAAAACCATCGCCATCGGTTCTGGCGCGTCGGCCAGTGCCGCCGGCGGGATTGCGCTCGGGGCCGGCTCAAGGGCGGATCGGGCCAATGCGTTGTCGGTCGGGAATTCGAGCCTGAACAGGCAAATCATCAATGTGGCTGCTGGCACGCAGAACAGCGACGTGGTCAATGTTTCGCAACTGAAGGGCGCGATGGAGGCCATTGGTGGAGGCGCTACCGTCAATGTTGACGGCACGATCAGGAAGCCAATGTACATGATCGGTGGTCAGACTTACGCCGATGTCGGTGCGGCTCTATCCGCTTTGGTGACAAGCACGGAAACAGCGAGCGCCGACTGGGTTCGATATGACTCGACCTCGCACGACGCCGTAACGTTGGGCAACACTGGCACCCCGGCTCAGCTCACCAACGTGCGCGCCGGGGCACTCGCCGCCGACAGCTCAGACGCCGTGAACGGCTCGCAACTGTTCGCGACCAACCAGGCGGTGGCGCAGAACACCAGCGATATCGCCGCCAACACCGGCAGCATTACCAACCTCGACGCGCGCACCACCACGATCGAAGGAGACGTGAGTAACATCACAAACCAGATCACGAACGGCGAGATCGGGCTTGTCCAGCAGGATCAGGTATCGCGCAATCTCACGGTCGCCAAAGACCTCGACGGCGCCAGCGTCGATTTCACCGGGTCCGGCGGCGCCCGCGAACTGACGGGGATCGCGGCGGGCACCACGGATACGTCCGCGGTGAGCCTTGGCCAGCTCAAGCCGGTGGTGGCTGCGCTCGGCGGCGGCGCGCAGATCAATGCCGACGGTTCGCTGACCGGTCCCACCTATCACATGCAGGGTGGCACGCAAGGCAATGTCGGCGATGCACTCGGCTCGCTCGACAGCGGACTCACGACGCTGCAGCAGAACATGCAGACCGGTGGCATCGGCATCGTCACGCAAGATCCGGTGTCGCGCATCATCAACGTCGGTGCAACGACGGACGGCGATCTGATCAACGTGGCCGGCACGGCGGGCAATCGTTTGGTCACCGGCGTCGCGCCTGGCGCGGTCAATGCCGCGAGTACGGATGCGATCAACGGTTCGCAACTCTATACGCACGCGGCAAGTACGGCGGTGGCGCTCGGCGGCGGCTCGACGGTCAATCCGGACGGTTCGGTGACGGCGCCCTCGTACAGCGTGGGTGGCACGGTCGTGAACAACGTCGGCAGCGCGATCAGCAATCTGGATGGCCGCGTGACGCAGAACACCAGTGACATTGCCGGACTGCAAACCACGATCGGCAACATCAGCGGGTCGGTGGCGAATGCGGTCCAGTACGACAGTTCCGCGCACGACAAGGTCACGCTTGGCGGCACGGCAGCCACTACGCCGAGGGTCACGCTTACCAACCTGCAGGATGGCGAAGTATCGGCCACCAGCACCGATGCGGTCACCGGCGCGCAACTGTGGAACACCAATCAGCAGATTGGCAACCTCGGTCAGCAAATCGGAGACCTCGGTCAGGCGGTGAAGAATACTCAGGTTACCGGCAGTTCATATGTGGCCGTCAATAGCTCAGGCAATGCGGCGCAGGCGATCGGCAACGGTACCGTGGCGATCGGCGGCGGCGCAAAAGCGAGTGCGCCAAACTCGGTTGCGATCGGCGAAGGCTCGGTTGCCGATCAGTCGAACACGGTTTCTGTCGGGGCGACGGGCAACGAGCGCCGCATTACGAACGTCGCAGCGGGACAGGCGCCCGGCGACGCCGTGAATATGCAGCAGTTCCAGGGCGGCATGAGCGATATGGCGCGCAATGCGTATTCGGGCACGGCGTCGGCTATCGCGTTGACGATGGTTCCGGAGGTCGATGCGAACAAGAACCTCGCAATCGGTGTCGGGACGGCCGGCTATAAGGGCTATCAGGCGGTGGCGGTGGGCTTGTCGGCGCGTGTCACGCAGAGCCTGAAGGTCAAGCTCGGCGCGGGCATCAGCTCGGCCACGACGACAGTCGGCGCCGGTGCGGCGTACCAGTGGTAGCGGGAAGCAGGGTAGGAGGACGCGCGCCGCTCGCGCGCGCGTCGGCAGGCTTTTCTCACGCCCCGCACGTTCGATCGTGCGGGGTGCAGTGCAACATTTACTCGGAAGCGTGTGCAGGTAGACGGGAGCGGACCAGGCGGTTCTCGGTCGAGCCTGTTTGCCGCATTGATCGAGCACGCTGACCAACACCCTGTTTTCCGTTTTGGCATGTGCCTTTACTCGTATTCCGCGGCACGCGGCGCATACCAGTCAGGCGGATCTCGAATCGGCATCCCTTGTGGTTTGAGATGAGTCACCGAGACCATTGATTTCTGTCTGACGCTGATAACTTAGTGAGGCGATATGCCTCGCCATTCATAAAATCCAGAGCAGATTGTGCACGCTAATATTGGATTTCGTCCGATGCCGCCAAAAATCCCGGTTTTATCCATCTATTACTAGTGCAGAGAGTCTTCCGAATGCCGATATACGAGTCAGAAGATATTAAAGACGTTAAAAGGCAAGGTGTGCGATCTCATTCAAAAATTATGGGTTCCAGGAGGCGCCGCAAGATTTCAAATTCGGCTGATGCGGATTCGCTATTTGTTTTTGATCCGCAACACCAGGCTAATGGGGATGCTACTGATGAAAATGACTTGACAGAAACAGAAAATAAAATCGTGGAACCGGCTGTTCGTTATGACGCAATAACCGGTATGTTAATCAATCTGATGTTTTCGATGCAGAAAAAAGCTATCGAAAAATTAATTGATGCTCTGCCAGGGAGTTGTCGGAATTTTATCTCGAAAGGCCACAAATTAGCGGCCTTGTATCGTTCGTTGTGGGAAATTCATCGGGATAATAATAGCGGTTTATCGGGGCGGCTCGAGGCCATGATTTCCGTAATTGAAAATCATGGGGAACTATTGCCCGACAGCGTTGTTGCGTTGAAATCCTGGTTAGTGCTGGCATCCGATGCTTTACTGCTGAAGGATATCAATCTGGGACGGGCGATGTCCGGAAGCCTGCAGGACATCCTCAGCAGGACCAGGACACTGCTCGAAAATGAGGCGTTGCAGTCTCTCTTGCCGGAAAAGTATGTCGAACAGTTTGTGTATCTGTTGGACCAGTGTTCACTCGCATCCGGACTGATTGCCAAGCTGAAGAATTTGCCCGAAGGGGCAAGCTTTGCGGACTACCTCCAGTTGTTTAAATCCGATCAGATTTTAAGGAATATTGTGCCGGAAAGTCTGCTCGAGCTCGCCGATTTTGCGGAAAAAATAAAAACTAGAATTGAGAGGCTGGATAAGGAAGTCTTGGGATTTCTGCCTGTTTATCCAGATCAAGGCGGATATTCTGAAAAGCTGGAGTGGCTAATTGAGGTCCTGAGTTCACAGCGTGTTCAGCGCGAATTGGGACCCTATTTGGACTCCCGTTGGATGGCGTTGTTCAGGACGCCCGCAGCATTAATGCACTTCTTTCAAACCTATCCGGTCGAAGCAGGTGCCCTCGAAAAATTGCATTGGATCGCCGCCCAGGCTGCCGCCTCGAACGAAGCGCGTCCGTTCGAGGGTACTTTGCTGGAGCCGGTTCTTCTAAATCTGCAGCGGTCATTGGTTGACGGCAAAGACGTCAGGCCTGTCATCGACATGATAATGAGTCGGCCCTGCAAAATTCAGTTTGCTTGACGCACGACGCCGATCGGGTATTTTGTCGGAGCGGGACGGTTAGCCCGCCGGAAGCGTTCCCGGTGCGCAAGCAGCGGATGCGACAGGACATCGGCGATCGAATGCAGCCAGGCGAGGACAAAAAAGATGGGCCCCAGACCCAGGCGAACAATCGCGCGCAACAGCCAGCGCAGGTTGTAGCCCGTGGCGCACAGCACGGCATGCAGCGCATCGCCGGTTTGTCCTTTGAGCCAGCAGCGACGCATACCGTGGTCGTGCTTCACATGGCCGATGATCGGTTCAATCGCCTGGCGTCGCTTGAGCCAACGTCGCTGCGTGCTGGTCAGTGTCCTGTGTTTGCCGCGATGAATCAGGTGTACTGATGATACCTCCACGTCGACGCCGCGAAACCCGAGATCGACCAACACGGTCTTCGGCTGTGGTGTACCGGGCAGGTCCTGCAACAGAATGGAGCTCTGTTCGAGTTGCTCGGCCAGCGTATGGCCGTCATAGGGGTTGCCGGGGAACGCCCGCGCACCGACGATCAACCCTTGTTTCTCCGTGATCGCGAGGCTCACCTTGACGCCGAACTCGTAGGGCTGGCGTGCCTTTCCTTTCCCAATGCATTCAACTTCAGGCGCATGCAGTGCGTAGAGTTTGTTCCTGTCCTTTGGACGTTGGTGGCAAATGCGCCAGGCCCGCTCAAGCCAGACGCGCAGTTGTGCCTGCCGTTCGTCTGAAGCTCCAGACAGCTTGCGTTCGATATCGCGCAGCAACCGTCCCAGTACCGTGCGCTGACGCTTGAGTACACGACGCAGGCGCCTGAACTGCTTCGCATGGGCATAGCCGCCCGCGCGGCGACGCAGTCGCTTGCCTTCGCGCTCGTACGTTTGCTTCAGCCCCAACCCTGCGCGTTGCGCCAACTGAACGAGTCTGGCCCGCGCCACCTCAAGCAGACGGCTGTCGGTCGGATACGCAATCGCCTTCTCCTGCACCGTGGTGTCGACAATCACGCGCTCGAATTCGACCGGCGTCACCGCCTTCATCTGCACCGCAGCCGCGATCGTCGCCGCGAGCAGCTCCTCGACACCGGCTTCGCCCAGCGCCTGCCGAAAACGCACCAGGTTGGTCGGGTCGCACGGCAGACGCGGCTGGAAATACTCCTCGCCGCAGAAGAACTGAAAGTACACGTCCTGTGCCCAGCGCTCGCACACCGTTTCGTCACTCTCGTTGTAGGCGTGCTTCAGGTACAGCAGACCCACCATCAGCCGCATAGGCAAGCGCGGACGTCCAGCCGCACTGACGCCACCGGCAAATTCCAGCGAGTTCGAGCCAAACAGGTCAACCGCTTCGCTCACCCGTCCATCGCGTGAACGTCGCTCGAACAGGGGAGCAAGCGTCGTTTCGATTGAAGCCCATGACATCTTCGTTGCCAACACGGCAAGCGGGTGACGTAGATCAATCATCGCGTCCAGACGGCTACGAAAGAAATCAGGCGTGCTCATTGGCGACCACTCCGAAACTCCCAGAATCTTTATCAGATCGATATTCGTTCTGGGAGTTCTATTACCCTCCAACAAACTGCATCGCTTGGCCAGGCGGGGCTTCACGAACTTCTGCAAGGCCGACTAATGAAGCTGACCGATCCGGAGGCTGGCCGATTTGAGCGAATGAAAACATTGCTGCAACCCATTGCTACGACTGAAAATATCGTAACGATGACTTCGTATCTAACGCAGTGGGGCGCAGCAGTCCGTGCAGGGTTTGATCTGTTTAGCTGGTATCAAACAATTCCTCCAGAAAGTAGCTGGGAACAGACCTTGGCGGCGCTTGTGGGAAAAATAAAAGAACTCGCCTCGGCCAATTCAGACTGGTTACTGTCGGGCGTTGGATTAACCGGAAAGGCTGCCGGTGATCTGAAATGTGTTTTTGACGCGCTAACAGGTATCCGGAGCGAATGGACTTGGGGGCAGACGGTTAGCTGGTTGCTCGACAGGGCGAAGGAAAGTCCGTCCGGACGTTGGTACTACGACCGCTTACTCGAGTTTTGTCTGGTGTGGCAGCTTGGTCAGGCCGCACAGGGACAGGATGCGAAGAAGGTCGCAGAGGTGCTGCAGCAAGCGGGTAGCGCCTTGAGAAGTTATCTACCCGGGATCAGCGGCGCTGCTTTCGATAAGATCGCTTCGGTGCTCCCTCTGCTTCCCGGATTAATGGCGTTGCGCCGCGAAGTGCCACATTTGCCGAACACAGCGTCGTGGATAACGTGGCTGAATAACGTGGTTGCCGTCGCGGGAAAGAGCAAGGATCCTTCAGTACGCCGATTGATCGAGCAGATAGACGAATTTGTCGAGAATGTCTGCACTGATGCGATGCTGACTGCGTTTAATAGCCTGTCAGGCGCTGCCGAGACGCTGATGCAAGACCCTTCGGCGCCAGGAGCGGCAGAGAACACCGCCTCAGGGGCGCCCGATTTCCCAACACGGTCAAGCCACATGGCCTTGGTGCGGACTATTCGCGAAGCGGGAGGGCATGTCGCAACTACGCTATCCCATTTATCCATTGCGGTTTCGCAGAGTATTGACGAGTTCATTGAATCCCGGCTAGCCATCGGACCTCGCCGGCATGCGTTGCGGGATCCGACGTCTCTGGTTGACTTACTTCTGCCGCTCGGCGCTTTGGGTGTGCTGCGGTACGAGCTTGTGGCTGGTTTTGCGGCGGACAATATTGGAGAACGCGATCCCGCCGCTAATAAACCGCACATAATCTGGGGCGACGAACATGTAAGAAGTAAAAAGATCTGGGCTGGTGCGGTACTGGCTGCTTACTGGTTAGCGACGAGTTGGGCACTGTACGCGTTGGTAAAAAAAAGGCGCCAGCCTTCAGCAAACGAACCGTTCTATAGCGCTCTTGCTGCGGACTCAGTTCAGATTGCCATGCCGCAGAACGGTGATCCTGCTGAAGGGGCATCAGGGGGCGCCACCGAGCTTGGCAGCATCGGCGCAGAACAGAAATTGACCGTCGCGACTGACGCCGGGGAGGTACCTCGCACGGCAACGGGACTGGCGAGGTTCATAGAGAAATACAAAGGCGAAATGGCGGTCGGCGGCACTGTATTGCTGGGTGCTGGATTAACTTTTTACCTCACAAAAAATTTCATATTAACGAGGCCTGCTTATCTTGATCTTTCCGATGTGATTGGAAAGATGGAATTTATAGACATTGCGGAAAGTCCTGATTTCAGAAAAATATTCGACGTTCCAACGCAATTCCCCAGTCGGAAAATTCTGTCCGCCGATGTCCCGGGAAATGCGGAAGAAAATTTAAAGCGGTACATCTCGGATTTGAGCGCGGGCCTTGCTCGAAATACCTTGCTGAGGCAATTCTTCGACGATCTCATGCATCGGCTTGCACCCAGGATAGCCCAAAACAAGAGTCTTATGACCAGGGTGGGTAATGAGTTTGCATTCCTGGTGGAGCTGGACCAGATGATTTGCAATATGCAAAACTACATCGTCACACGCGAAATTTATGCGGGAGATTATACTCATTTAAAAGCGATTTTTATACTTAATAAAATAAGAAATTACGTATTGGGCAGTCTGATTGATAAATATCAGGGGAGGGCAATCGATTACTATTCTATTTCAGGTGGAAAGGAAAATTTTAAGCGGCTGGAGAAATTCTGGAGTTCGGATCTTGTTTCCGTATATGTTCAGTATATGCTTCACGAAAACGGGGCGTCAGAAAGTGAGATTGAGTATTACGGTGAAGTATTAAGAATAATTATCGAGGCGGCAAGGCTTTCCGTGACAGAGTATACGGAGAGCGGTGGCGTAGGATTTGTCGATGAAGGAGGCGTCATAAAGCTGGCCATTGATGGCATAAGTGAGCGATTGATATATGCGAAAGGTCAGCTTTCCTGGGAAAAAAGAGCGGATGCCAGAGCCAGTACCGATACCGGTCACGGAGGGTCGAAAGATAGCGATTCGGTGGAGAGGTACACCAAACTTGTCGAATATCTGCGACAGGCCTCAAAAGACCTCGGGAGTACGGGTAGTCATGACTTCATCTATCCAGGCGACCTGCCGGGCAGGCTTAAGTCACAGTTTATTACGGAGCGCTGCGAGGAGATACTGGGCGACGCGGCCAGGAAGAAAATAATAATTCCCGTGACATACAAGGACGGACCCAATGCCCAGGTTGCGATGTTTAGTCTTGAGCAGATCATTCTGGGCGTCCACCTGAAGCATTCATATTACGATGGTCACGCGGAGATAAATTGGCCTGATGTTATTGAAAGCGCTCTGAAAACGCCGCTGCTCAATATGCGAGAGGAGGTGAGTTGGATATATAAGATTTTGTCAAATATAGACGTGGTTCAGAAGCACGTGGCGACGTTGAAGGGCGCGAATCTCGATGGGATCGTAGCGTTCGCAGACAAGTTAATTAAGGAAAAAGCGTGGGAACTGAGCATAACGAAAGACGTTAACTTCGAAACAACCGTATCCGTTACGACGACAGAAATAGTCGCATCGCGGCCCGGCGGTCGTCGTGAAAAGACGGCTGAGTATATGCTGGGACAGATCGCTTTCACGAAGTTGAGATCGCGCCAGAATATGCGTGTGTCTGATCCGGAATTTACAGAACTGGTCAAATTCCTTCTTGAATTTGATTTTCAGACGTCATATCAGCGACAGGTACTGGATGCGAGAGAGGATCCAACGTTGAAGAGCGCGTTCGACGCAATCACGCTCGCCAAAGTGCAGCCATTAATAGACAACGGGCTTCGCCTTCGTGCAATGAAATACTCCGGATACGAATTGGCGGGATTGTTTGCATTCGAAGATCTGGATGGAAAATTTAAGATAATCTCTCTTGTCGATAATACGATCAAAGTTTTTGATTCAATTCTCGGCGTGCGGGAAAAAATTCGGCGTGATCGTGATGTTCGAGAATGGCTCCTGGGACATTCTATCGATCCGCAGGCAAACTGGGCGTATGAAAATGGTGGTTACGGGGCAGGGGTGATTTTTCCGATCTCTTTTGATGAAGACGATCACACTTCCAATGCAATCACATACCATTCTGTTGACCATTCGGATATTTCATTTTTCAGGAAATTTGCCGAGAGGTTATATAATGAGGCCGACGCATTGGCCAAGTCGGAAAGCGAGATCATGTGGGGGAGGATTCTCAGTTGGCTGGATGTCCTGGGCTTTTTCATCCAACTTCTGACTGCTCCGTTGAGCGCATTGCCAGCGATCGCTATCAGTGCGGCCGCGGCGGGAATACCTGCTATCGGCAAGATCCTCATTGCGGACGACCCGGATGAGAAGAATGGACATATGCTCGAGCTGGCTCTTGGTGTCGGGATCGAGGGTGCAAGCGAGGCGGCCCCAGAATTGTTGGGTAGATTTTTTAGAAGGATAGGCTCGTCGGCAGCGTATCGTCGCTTTGCAACAAAAATGGCGAACGGAAAATTTGGCAGATGGCTTGATGAAGTGGATCTTCCAAAACCGGTTAGTCAAGGTGAATATCCCGGCTCTCTTGAGTTGGTCAGGGACATAAGCAATGAAGTTCGCGTGGAAAAGAACGCCGACGTTGTTGCGAAAATCAATGCGCTTGAGAATATTGTCCAGAATGATCCTGTCCTGCGCGATCACTTGTTATCGCCAGGGTGGCAAAATTCATTCGATGCAGGGGAGCGCTTGAAAAACCTGCTCCAGCCTTTCCCGGATCCGTCTTCCATTCCCGGCGAAAGTGGCGCGCGGATTCCGCTTGAGCTGAGCCAGTTATGTCGCGATAAAAACATCGTGCTTCGATATAGATCCATCAACGCCTGGAGTCGTCTCGCTCCAGACTCGCGGGTAAGTCATCTTGCGGTGGTCTGCGAGATTGACAAGGTGATGTACGTTGTCGATCCCACCTTATTCGAGGTAAGCGGCCGTCACGTTATCAAGGACGCCGTGTTACTGGAGCAGGAATGGTTTGAAAAGACCCGGGAACAGTTGAAGGGAGTGCTCGTCAGATATAAAGACTTTCCGAGTCTTGACGAGGCGAAGCAGTTCGGGCGCATGGATTATTTATTTGACGTAGATAAAACAGAGCCCGGGACCATCGTTCTCAACGCACCTGCCTGGTTCGAGTCCGATCTGCAGAATTACGCCGGATTGAACCGGGGATGGCGAGTGGAAGTCGATCTGGAGGGGATGAGTTCCGACGTGGATCGCGCTTATGCGTCAGGCGCAGATCCGGATGGCAAACGCTATATGAGGGACCTTGACGGAAGCGTCTATTGGGTGAAAAAAGACGTGGACGCGAACACGTGGCGCGTTGTCGATCCGGCGAATCCAACAGGATATGCGCCGCCCATTCGCCGCGAAATTTCAGGGCGGTTGGTGCGCCATCTCGACCTTGCGGGCAAAGGCGGCGCGCCGGTGCAGTTGCGGCAGTTGCATCTCGACGGTGCGAATTTGCGTGGCATGGAGGATTTCATGAGGCAAGGTAAGGTGCGTGCGCTGGAGCAACTCGATCTGGTAAGGCAATCTTTAAGAGCGAGCGGCGATGACGCAATGACGGCAAAACTTGCGGAAGCCTTGTGGGGGAGTAAATGGTCGGATGAATTAATTCGGCCCCAGCTCGTCGGGCAATTAACCGAAAAGATTGCCTTAATAAAAAAGAGGGTCGAGCGTTTTGATCCGGGTAAACATGTTGACTATTTTAATTTGAAAGTCGGAAAGAATCCGGACGGTTCTCCGCGTGTGAGCACGGAGACCGTGGCGGAACTCGATACCCTGCAGTACTCAGATTTTTCAGATCGCGGGATCAATGTAAAGTATATGAACGCGTACGAGAATGGCGTTGACTTTCTCAAGAGCCGGGACGATCTTGGATCTGATTATATGGGAAGAGTCATTGTTCATGAAATGACGCATGCGGTCGACAATGCTGGCGGCCTGTGCGCGGTTGATAATGCATATATCGGTATCAAACGACCCGATAAAAAACATGATTTGACTGCGTTGGCGAAGCTTGCTTCCGAGCCCGGAGATGCGGCGGCCAAAAATGCCGACTCTTACGCGACCTTTATTCACTACCTGTCGCATTTCAAAAAAAATCCGCAAAAATTTGCCGACTTTGAGAGGGCGTTCAAATTCTGGACGCAATCCAGAGTGCGGAGTGAGGGAATTGAATTTCTGTTCGATTTCAATGTTGAAATGATCCCGGGCCCCACGGTAACTATGGGCTACGCAGTACGGGATTCGTTCAGGAACATGGCGTGGAAACGAGCAAGTGACGAAGGGAAAATAGACAATCTGATTAGATACGCAATGCAATTGCCGGAAGCTCGCGAGCTCTCCTACCTTGCGGGAAAAAATACTGTGGAACTTTCCATCCGGAATAGTTTGCAATTTGATTTCGAGGGCGAGCGAAAAACGAGATTTTCATGGGGGACTACGCCGGCGGTCGACGTCGAGAAAGTCCGGCTACGCATCGCTCGCGATATTCGACGTTACCTTGAGGCGCACGCTCATCTCGATTCGTTAACCAGGTCCCCCCCGGACCTCGTTCGGGATCCGATCGACGCCGAGTCCCCCGAAACCGCGGCGGCGAAGTGGATTCTGAAGAGCAGCCGCTCCCGCAGTAACGAGATCGATGAAATAAAGCGCGTCATTGCGGATTTCAAGAACGAAGATCTGTTTGATCCGGTGACGATCGGCAAAGTGCATGACCGCGTCTACCGTCCTCCTGCGGGCGTGACTTACCGTAAGGCCCGAACCGCGGACAATTCGCTTTTCATGAGTCTGGATGTGGGCGACAGCCTTTTTGTCAAACAGGTTGAGAAGATGGTCGCCGACCCCGAGCATGCGGGGGATCAGTTATTTGCCACGCTTGTGCGCACCCATCCGTATGGGGACGGTAATGGTCGAACGGCAAGGACACTATACGCAATCCATCGGCTTCGCCTGAACGAACCTGGTTTCAGGGCATTGACCCCAGCGGACGAGGATGTGTTGAGCGGGCTCCCCCCTGTAGGGAGCAACCCGCCGAATCCGCTTCCGAAGGACCTGCCTGCGGCCTCTGGTGTCGTTCAGGAATTGGCAATGGGATCGCAGGTGGCTGCGAACCGAAGGCAATATCTGATTCTGGAGACGGGGGAGGACTTCCACCTCGGTTATGCGGCAATCGATGAACATGCTGCGCATGTGACATCCTGGCGAAAAGGCGAAAAGCCGCTTCAGAATCAGGCGGAAGACCTGGTCGTGCACGCTGGTGTCTTGCGGATGCGGACACGAGGCTTGCCGGGTAATAGCACCGCGCCAAGTACGACAAGCGAGTCTGGAAAGAAACTGATTTTCTACGCGCCCGGCACGTATAGGATACTCGATCCAGATCTGGTTGCGGCTGCCAATAAGCAGACCTCGAGTTCGCCAGATGGAGGGGCAGCAAATATCGCGGGATTTAAGCCGAATGAGTTCGAGTCAATGCACCATTCCAGAGGATATTATGCCGACGGAGCGGATATGCCTGAACCGTCGCTTGTTTATTCGAGTGAGATGCATCTTGGTGCTGCTGACGCAGCGGTCATAAGCGGAATTTCAGAATACGAATTCTCGCATTACGTGCCAGATTATATCGACACTGAAAGATTGAGTTTGCTCGATGGCTCGGCGGCTCGCGGAGCGAGCCGCACGGATATATTGTCTTTAACCGGCGAGGAGATGTCAATCGAGCAGATTCTGGCTCGCGTGTCTAAAACCGGGTTGAAATATAAGCGTGTGCATATTTGTGTCTGCCGTGAGCTTGCCGACACGGCGAAGCTGACGCGGGGGGCGCAAAAAATGGACTCGGCTGCGAATATCCTGGCTGGCGAAAATAGTGACCTGGACACACCCCGCCCGGCGCATGTCGAAGGTCGCATGATAACTCACCTGGTCACGCTCTTAACATTAGACACCGGGAGTGGAACGATTGAAGAGACCGTGCAGGGTGCAATTGCCAGAGTTTCGGGCGAATATCTGGAGATCTACGCCGCGGCTGGCGATATCTTGTCAATCCATGATTATGAACAGCTCAATTGGGGCACAGCGGAATACTGGGTGAAGATTAGCGACAGGGTGGTTGATGAAAGCGTCCCCGGAAAACCGGTAGTTGCGCAGCCGAAGATTGTCATAAAAGATCCGCAAAACATATACGTCGGTCAGGGCGTCTATTTGATGTACAGAAATGGTAAATTTACCCATGTGATGTCAGGTAACCTGAGTATTGGTGAGGTGGCCAATATAGTCTACGGCAGTGAGGTTCAGGATTTTAATCTGGCGGCGAAGAATTTAAAAAATCCAACGAATAGCGGACGCATTTCGATAAGCCAGATGGATGGCAGCGTGCTTGTCATGGCGGGCGCGGAGGTGGAGCTCCATAATCTTTACAGGGTAGGTTATGGAGAGACTTTAAAATCTGTAGCGCTGTCCAGGCTTGGCTCGACGAATTATGTCAGGCAACTGGCATTCGTGAACGTCGATTTACTTGAGAGCTTTGACGTCAACCGAATTCCGGTTAACTCGGATATCTTGATCGAACGGCTCGAAGAAACGGTGGATTACGATAAGGAAATTTTGCCCGGCTCTGTCCTCAGAATTCCCATGAAGTTAGAAGTCGGTGTCGATCTATTTAAACAGCGTGGTGACTATGCGTACAATTATTTAATGAAACAGGCTTTTGGTTACGAAAGTGCCTTTTTGAGGGCGAAGCTGAAGGTGTGGAATGACTTGAAGCTGCTGTCGCCGGGGCGAAGGATTGAGGAAATTCAGGACCAGAGCGGCGGACGTTACATCTATATCGCGCCGCTTTAGCCGTCGCCGGCCTTCCGGCAGCAAAGCGGGCCGGCACTGGCACCTTCGCCAGGCCGGCCCGCCGCAATAGTCATCGGCAAGAATCAGTCGACCGTGCGCCCGGTCTTCATCTTCGCCGCCACCAGCACCGAGATCAGGCAGCCGATCGCCAGGTAGGCCGCTACCGGATGCCAGGAGCCGCCGGCAAAGCTGACCAGCGCCACCGCGATAAACGGTGTGAAACCGCCGCCGACCACGCTCGCCACTTGATAACCGACGCCCGCGCCGCTGTAGCGATACTCGGTGCCGAACAGTTCGGTGAACATGGGTTGCTGCACGCTCACGACCATGTCGTGGGCAACGTTGGCGAGCATCACCGCGAAGATCACGATCCACACTGTCGAGCGGGCCTCGAGAGCGAGAAAAAAGGGCACCGCGCTGAACATGCCGACCAGCGCGCCGACGATATACACGCGCCGGCGGCCGAAACGGTCAGCAAGCCACGCGAAGCAAGGAATCGTCACGCAGCTCACGGCGCCGACCAGCAGGCCGATCGTGAGAAAGAACTCGCGCGGCATGTGCAGATTTGCTGTCGAGTAGTTCAGTGCGAATGCCGTCACGATATACATCGTGAACAGCTCGGCAAGGCGCAGCGCGATGATCAGCAGGAAAGCCTTGGGGTGTTTCAGCAATGCCTCGACGATCGGCAGCCGCACGCTGCGCTCACCGTGCTCGCCGACCTTCTCGACGAACTCCTTCGATTCTTCCATGCTCGAGCGGATCCACAGCGCAATCAGCACCAGCACCACACTGAACAGGAAGGGCAGACGCCAACCCCAGTTCAGGAACGACGCGTTGTCCATCGAGCGGCTAATGATCGCGACCAGCCCGGTCGAGAGCACGAGACCCACGCCATAGCCGACCTGCACGCCGCTGCTGTAGAACGCCTTTTTCTTCTCCGGCGCGCTTTCGACCGCCATCAACGCCGCGCCGCCCCATTCGCCGCCTACCGCGAAGCCCTGGATCGCGCGCAACGTCACGAGCAGCACCGGCGCCCACCAGCCGATGCTGGAGAAGGCCGGCAGCAGGCCGATCGCCGCGGTGGAGAGGCCCATCATCATTACTGTGAGCACCAGCATGCGCTTGCGTCCGAGCCGGTCGCCGTAGTGGCCGAACACGAAGCCGCCGAGCGGCCGGAACAGAAAGCCGACGCCGAACGTCGCGAATGCGGCGAGCGTGCCCATCGCCGGGCTGACCTTCGGGAAGAACTCGGCATTGAAGACCAGCGCGGCGACGATGCCGTACAGCAGAAAGTCGTACCAGTCGACCACGGCGCCGACGAAGCTGCCAAGCGCCGCCTTGCGCGCCCGGCTGCGCGCCGTGCGGCTGTCGGCGATGGCCATTTTCGGCGCTTTCGGGAGGGTGATACTCATGACGGTGTCTCCTTCGGATTCTCGGGATGCTGTCTGGAAGCGCGCGGCAGATGCAGGGCAGTGGCTGCTGCAGGCCCATCACAGGATTCCCGAAGGTTAATGATGGGAAGCCGTTCCCACAATCTGCATTAGGTGAAATTGCGCGATCATCGGACGCAGCTGCGCGCATAGCGCGCGTTTTGCGCGTTTACACGGAGCTTCGCCGGTTTGATTTGGGCACGCGGAGGAGTCGTCCGCAGGTCGCTCGTGCTACCTTGAACATGCCATCCTAAAATCGACGTGTACTGATATACTACATACGGAATATTGATTTTTGCGGCGATGCAGCATATGATTGAGTCATCTATTCGCTCAATTATTCGGAGTTACAAATGGAATTTGTTCCTCTCGCGCTGCTTGCCGTTGCTGTTGTGGGTTTAGGCTCTGCCGCCACCGTCCTGTTGACCCGCTGGATCCCGCAGCCGGTTGCGCAGCTTGCAGCGCAACATGGCCGGTTCATCGGCTTGGGCGAGCAAGACGGCGGAATGGCTGCGGCGGCGCCGTATCGTGGGCATGTTCAACAAGAGGCGATGAATGTCGTCAGAACTTCAAACTGAAGCAGTGGCCACACCCTTGACGCTGTCATTGCAGCCGATCGGCGCGAGCGTGAGCTTGCGCGATCAGGCGTATGCCATGCTCCGCCAGGCCATTGCCGACGCGGATATCTATCAGACCCGCGAAGAAATCCGCCTCGACGAGCGTGTGCTGAGCGAATCGCTGGGCGTGAGCCGCACGCCGGTGCGCGAGGCGATGACGCTGCTGGAACAGGAGGGTTTTCTGCGCATGGTGCCGCGGCGCGGCATCTACATCGTGCGCAAGAGCAAGCGTGAGATCGTCGAAATGATCCAGATGTGGGCCGCGCTTGAAAGCATGGCGGCGCGTCTTGCCACCCTGCACGCCACGGACGAGGAAATCGCCCGCCTGCGCCACATGTTCGACCATTTCCGCGACGCCATGCCGGCCGAGCACATCGCCGAGTATTCAGACGCCAACATCGCGTTTCATCAGGCGATCGTCGAGTTATCGAAGTCGCAGATCATTCTCGACACGATCAAGAACATCTTCATCCACGTGCGGGCGATTCGCCGCATGACCATTTCGCAAAGCGACCGCGCGTCGCGTTCGATCGTCGATCACCTGCGCATTATCGAGGCGCTGGAGCAGCGCGATACCGAACTGGCTGAGCGGCTGACGCGTCAGCATTCGCTCGATCTGGCGGCGTTTGTCGAAGCGAATTGCGATTTTCTGGATTGACGGCTGCTTAGGCGCCAGCTTGGCGCTAGGGATGAAAAAGGCCTGCGGTGATGACATCACCGCAGGCCTTTTTGCCTTTCTGACCCGCAGGTGCCAAACGACGCTGGCAGTGCGGGTTAAGTCGCGCTTGACGGTCTTTAAAATATGGTATGTGATATATCAACATAACAATCAAACGGCAATAATTCGGTGTTTTCCCTAGGATTAGCGTGCACAAGCGGGAACATTTGGCCGCAGCGAAGGCCAGGCAGGCCTTCAACACGGACACGCCCGGAACAGCCGGATCGAAATTTAACCTTGACCGTATGTGATATATTACATACGGTATATAAAGGCCGTACATCTGCATGAGCGGACGTTATCGAAGCGGACGCGTCGGTCGATAACCCTTGCATACAACTGACTGATCAGGAGACATGACATGAGCAAAGCACTCGACGGCGTGCGCATTCTCGATTTCACGCATGTGCAATCGGGCCCTACCTGCACGCAGTTGCTCGCGTGGTTCGGCGCGGACGTGATCAAGGTGGAGCGGGCCGGCGCCGGCGACATCACGCGTGAGCAACTACGCGATATTCCCGACGTGGACAGCTTGTATTTCACGATGCTCAATCACAACAAGCGCTCGGTCACGATCGATACCAAGAACCCGGAAGGCAAGCTGGTGCTCGAGGCGCTGATCCAGAAGTGCGACGTGCTGGTGGAGAATTTCGCACCGGGTGCGCTGGACCGGATGGGCTTCACGTGGGAGCGGATTCAGGAATTGAATCCGCGCATGATCGTGGCTTCGGTGAAGGGTTTCGGCCCGGGTCCTTATGAGGACTGCAAGGTCTACGAGAATGTTGCGCAATGCGCGGGCGGTGCGGCCTCGACCACCGGTTTCGACGATGGTCCGCCGGTGGTGACCGGTGCGCAGATCGGCGACAGCGGCACGGGTTTGCATCTGGCGCTAGGCATTGTCACGGCGCTGTATCAGCGCACGCAAACCGGGCGTGGGCAGAAGGTGCTTGCCGCGATGCAGGACGGCGTGCTCAACCTGTGCCGCGTGAAGCTGCGCGACCAGCAGCGGCTCGAACGCACCGGCACGATGAAAGAGTATCCGCAATATCCGAACGGGATGTTCGGTGAAGCGGTGCCGCGCGCGGGAAATGCGTCGGGTGGTGGTCAGCCAGGCTGGATTCTGAAGTGCAAGGGCTGGGAGACGGATCCCAATGCGTATATCTACTTCATCACTCAGGCGCCGGTGTGGACGAAGATCTGCAACGTGATCGGCAAGGAAGAATGGGCCTCCGATCCGGACTACGCAACACCTGCCGCGCGCTTGCCGCATCTGAAGGACATCTTTGCCGAGATCGAGCGCTGGACCATGACCAAGACCAAGTTTGAGGCCATGCAGATTCTGAACAGATACGACATCCCTTGCGGGCCGATTCTGTCGATGAAGGAAATTGCCGAAGAGCCGTCGCTGCGCAAAACCGGCACGATTGTCGAAGTGGATCATCCGACCCGCGGCAAATATTTGACGGTTGGTAATCCTATCAAACTGTCGGACAGTCCGACCGAAGTCAAACGCTCGCCGCTGCTGGGTGAACACACCGACGAGGTGATGACTGAACTCGGCTACTCGCCTGAACAGATCAGCGCATTGCGGACCGCTGGCGCGATTTGAGCACTCAAGGAGCGACGTATGGATACGTGGATGCGTTTCATGTCGAGCGACAATGGTGTCGTGTTCGGCCGGGTGGAAGGCGGCTATCTGCACGAGTACGAAAGTCTCGATCAACCGGTGCCGACTGGCGCTGTGTTGTCGACACGTGCACTCACGCCGCTCGCGCCTTGTGCGCCCGGCAAGATCGTCGCCTTGTGGAATAACTATCACGCGCTTGCGGCGAAGCTGGACAAGCCTGTGCCGGCGCATCCGCTATTTCTGCTGAAGCCGGCGGGATCGGTGACCGGTTCGGGTAATGCGATCCGGCGGCCGCTCAGCTACGCGGGCAAGATCGTCTATGAAGGTGAACTCGGCATTGTGATTGGGCGGCGCTGCCGCAATGCGAGTGCTGAAGAGGCTGCGAATTCGATCTTCGGCTACACGCTGGTCAACGACGTGACCGCAGCCGATCTGCTGAACGAGAATCCCCACTTCCCGCAATGGTGCCGTGCAAAGGGCTTCGATACGTTCTGCTGTATTGGACCCTCGATCGTCTCCGGTTTCGACTGGCGCACAGCGCGCCTCGTGACGACGCTCGACGGTGTGGAGCGGCAGAACTATCCGCTCGCCGATATGGTGTTTTCGCCTGCCGAGCAGGTGCGTCTGATTTCACAGGACTTGACGCTCGACCCGGGCGATGTGATCGCATGCGGCACGTCGGTCGGCGTTGGGTCGATCAAGGACGGTGCAACGGTAACGATCACGATCGACGGGATCGGCACGCTAAGCAATACGTTGGCCGCTGCGTGCGAGATCGCGATATGAGGCGACGGCCCGGCGCGTTGCGCCGAGCTTTTTACTGCTTATAGACGCTCAATTCCTTCACGCGGGTAATTTTCTCGATAAGACTCGCGCCTTCCTCCATCAGGAAGCGTTTGAAGGCGACTGCAACCGGCGGCAGGCGCTTGTTCTTCCGATGCACGACGTACCAGTTGAGCATGACAGGAAAGTCCTCGACGTCGAGCACGACCAGATGGCCGAGCTGCAACTCGAGGCTGATCGTATGGGCGGACAGGAAGGCGATGCCCATGCCGGCGATCACGGCCTGCTTGATCGTCTCGGTGCTCTTGATCTCCATCGCGATCTTGAGATTGGCGAGACGGCCGGCGAAGCCTTCCTCCATCGAATTCCATGTGTCCGAGCCGCGCTCGCGCACGATAAAGGCCTCGTCCGCCAACTGGTTCATCTTGATGTTGCGTTTGTGCGCGAGCGGATGCGTGGGTGCCGCCACGATCACGTAAGGGTGCGGCGCGAACGGCTCATTGGTCGCGTCGGTTTCGTGCGGCGGCCGCACCATCACCGCGAGATCGGTCTGGTTGGTTGCGAGTTGATGCAACAGTTCCGCGCGATTGTGTACCGCGAGATTGAGCACGACACCCGAGTAGCGCCGTGTGAATTCAGCCAGCAGGCGCGGAAAGAAGTAGTCGCCGGCGCTGATCACCGCGACGTTCAGCTTGCCGCCGGAGACGCCCTTGAGCTGACCCATGGCCTCGTCGACTTCGTGGAACTGCTGAATGATCGCGCGGCTGTAGTGAAGCATTTCGGTGCCGGCCGGCGTCAGATAGATTTTTTTGCCGAGCTGCTCGAACAGCGGCAACCCCGCGTGTTCCTCGAGTTGCCGGACCTGGGTGGAAACGGCGGGCTGCGTCAGATGCAATTCTTCCGCGGCGCGCGAGAAGCTCAGATGGCGCGCCACTGTTTCAAAGACCTTCAGTTGCCGCAGAGTCGCATTGCGCATCGTCATGGCCGATGTATAAGCAAATGTGAATCAACATAATAACAAACTTTAATTATTAGTAATTCAGCAATGACCCTAGCATGGGGCTGTATAAGAAGCGGGATTGTCGGTGCGGTGCTTGGTGCGGTAGTCGGCGCGGTAGTCGGGTTAACGCTTGGATTCGAGGCGCGGCGGGGGGCACCGAAAAGCTGAGGCACTGCCGATGCTTAATTGATCGGAATAAAGAACCGGCCTGTAAAGCGATGATTCAGGCAGGGCAGTATTTAAATAATGCGGATTAAAGACACAAAGATTAAATTTTCCAGAATGGCAATCTATTCGGGTCATAACCAGAAGGTGTCGCGGTGGCCGCGGGCATCTCGGCGAAGTTCATTCTCGCGCCAATGCGTTCGCGCTGGATCGAAGCGCGCAACGAGCCCCAGGGCGTGCTGGGACGCTGCTCGTGCATCGCCGCAATCGCTCCCTCAGACCCAACGCTGCAGCGGCGTGGGCGCAGTTTGCCGCGCCTGCCGGTGTGGCTTCCAATGCCGCCGGCGCGGCGCTGGCCGATCCGCGGCTGGTGAGCCCATGCAACATCCCATGCAACATCCCACGCAAGGAGCTTCATGATGGAAACTGAAACCGACCTCAGGCGCCATGATCTGCTGATCGACGGCAAGCGTTTGCCGCCCGGCACCGGTGAATATTCCGTCGACATCAACCCGGCGACCGAAGAGCCGATTGCACTGGTTGCACAAGGCAGCGCCGCCGATGTCGATAACGCGGTACGCGCGGCGCGTGCCGCGTTGAAAGTGTGGAACGCGATACGCGCGGCCGAACGGGGCCGCATCCTGGCGCGTCTCGCCGGCCTGATGCGCGCGAATCTGGAGGAGCTCGCCACGCTCGAAAGCCGCGACGCCGGCAAACCGATCTCGGCGGTGATGCGCCAGGATATTCCCGCGGCGATCGATACGCTCGAATACTACGCAGGGTGGTGTGACAAGATCAACGGTCAGGTCGTGCCGGTGCGCCCCGACGCCTTGACGTACACGCTGCGTGAACCGGTCGGCGTGGTCGCCGCGATCGTGCCGTGGAATTTCCCGCTGATGATCGGCATGTGGAAAATCGCTCCTGCGCTGGCGTGCGGTTGCACGCTGATCGTCAAACCTGCGGAGATTACGCCGCTGACCGCGTTGCGCATCGGCGAACTCGCGCTCGAAGCGGGCGTGCCGCCGGGAGTCCTGAATATCGTCACCGGCAAGGGTCGGGTGGTCGGCGATGCGCTGGTGGCGCATCCCGGCATCGATAAAGTGACTTTCACGGGTTCGCCTTCAGTGGGTCGGGGCATTCTGCAGGGCGCGGCCGGCAACTTCAAACGCGTCACGCTGGAGCTCGGCGGCAAGTCGGCGAACCTGATCTTCCCGGATGCGAATCTCGACAACGCGGTGCGAGCCGCGGCGTCGGGCATCTTCTTCAACACCGGCCAGGTATGTTCGGCCGGCTCGCGCATTCTGGCCCACCGCGCTGTCTACGACGAAGTTGTCGAGCGTCTCGCGGCGCGTGCGAAGGCGATCAAGGTCGGCGATCCGGCGGCGCGCGAAACGTCGATGGGGCCGCTCATCTCCGCGGCGCAGATGAAAACCGTGCTCGGTTATGTCGAGACGGGGCGCGCCGAAGGGGCGTCGCTCGTGACCGGCGGCGCGCGCGTGGGCGAGCGCGGCTTCTTCGTTGAGCCGACAGTGTTCGCCAACGTCGAGCATGAAATGCGCATTTCGCAGGAGGAGATCTTCGGGCCGGTGGCGACCGTGATTCGCTTCAACGAAGAAGCCGATGCGATCCGTATCGCCAATGGCACGTTGTATAGCCTCGCGGCCGGCGTATGGAGCGCGGATATCGGCCGTGTGCATCGGGTGGCGCGTGACCTGAAAGCGGGTACCGTGTGGATCAATACCTACGGCTATACCGACGTGCGCTTGCCTTGGGGCGGTTCCGGCGATTCCGGTTTTGGCCGCGAGCACGGCGATGTGGCGATTGAAAACTTCACCGAGCCGAAGGCGGTATGGCTGGCGATCGATCAATAGCGGTGCGAAAGAAAAGGATCGAATGCGTGGCGTTCGATCCTTTGCTGAAGCTTGCGAGAGAGGTGTTGGCCGCAGCGTGGGTTGGCGCTCAATCGCCCTGCAATGCCATTCGTTCGCGCAGTTTGATCAGGGCGAGCACGACGTCGATAGTCGGCGTGGGCTCGGCAACGAGATGCCCCATTTCCTGCACCACAGTCAAGAGCGGATCGATCTCCATCGGACGGCGGTTTTCCAGATCGACCAGCGTCGAGGTCTTATGTGCGCCGACCGCGCCCGCACCGTCGATGCGTTTTTCCACGTCGACGCGAAAATGCACGCCGAACTGATCCGCAATGCGTTTGGCTTCGAGCATCATCGTGCGTGATACCGCACGCGTGCCGGGGTCGCCGGTGAGGACATCGAGCGTAGCGTGGGTCAATGCGCTGATCGGGTTGAAACACAGATTTCCCCACAGCTTGAGCCAGATTTCATCGCGGATATTGTCGCGGATCGGCGCATCGAATCCCGCCGCCTGCATGATCTCGTGCAATTGCTGAATGCGCGGCGTGCGTTCGCCACTCGGCTCGCCGATCGGAAATTTCTTGCCGTACACGTGCTTGATGACGCCCGGTTCGGCGATCTCCGCAGCGGGATACAGCACACAGCCGATCGCGCGTTCGGGACCGAGCCTCGTCCATTGGCGGCCGTCCGGGTCGATGCTGGCGAGGCGTGTGCCGGCGAATTTTCCGCCGTGCTGATGAAAGTACCAATAGGGAATACCGTTCACGCCGGTAACGATGGCCGTGTGCTTGCCGAGAAGCGGCTGCATCGCATCGACCACGCCAGGCAGCGAGTGCGCCTTCAGCGTGACGATCACGAAGTCTTGCTCGCCGAGTTCGCGCGGGTCGGACGTGCAGCGTACCGGCACGCTGACCGTTTCGCCGTCCATGATCAGACGCGCGCCGTGTTCGCGCATTGCCGAAAGATGCGCCCCGCGTGCGACGAAACTCACATCCGCGCCGGCACGCGCCAGTTGCACGCCCATCAAACCGCCAATCGCTCCTGCTCCGAAGATGCAGATCTTCATGATGCCGCCCCTGTGACGATGAAAAGTCGCTTGCCCGATGCTGCGTATGGTCTTGCCGCAGTGGCGGGTCACTAATCGAGCATAAGTCTGCGAGGCGATTGCGGACAGTTAAAGTTTATCGGCCGATGTATTAGGGATTGGTTATAGACGTGCAGCAGTCAGATTTTGTGGAACAACCTCAAACTCAATGAAAAGTTCGGGTGATTTGTCTGAAAGTGCCGCGATGCGATTGAGAAACTTCTCATACTGGAACATTGCTCGGAAGAGCAGAATGGGCATTCTTTGAAAAAAGTGATGCATTCAAGTGGCATTGCAAACGGATTATTGGGAGCGATGCTATGAAGTTTCGTCAAACCGCAGGCCGCGATTTCGCGGAAATGGAGAGCGTCCTGGCGCGCCTGCTCGACGTGATGCTGGTCGCACTGGGCGCGGCGCTCGCATCGCTAACGGTCGTGACCGGTACGGCACATTCGATTCTCGAAGGCGCTTTCGCGGCGTTCGACATGGCGTTGGCGATTTTGCTGTTGCCCTTGTTCGGCATCTATGAATCGTGGCGCGGCCGCTCGAAATGGCGTCTTGTCTTTAACGTTGTGTTCGGTTGGATCGCAGTGCAGCTTTGCGGCCTTGCGATCATGTTTCTGCTTCACCGCACTGCGTCTGTGTCGCGGCTCTGGTGTGTGAGTTGGACCGTGATGACCGCAACCGGACTCGTCGCGTCGCGGCTGCTCGTGCACACGGTGCTCGGCCGGATCAGGCGCGCCGGGCGCAATCTGCGCATGGTTGCCGTGGTGGGCGCCGGTGCCCATCGCGATAGCGTGATCGGCAACATTGTCGGTTCGCCGGACGCCGGATTCCGGGCGGTTGCCACGCTCAACACGCGGCAGGGTAGCGAGCCTGATTTTCCGGGGCTGCCATCGTTCGCGTGTCTGCGCGAATTTGCGGACTGTGTGCGCCGTGAGCAGATTGAGGAGGTATGGCTCGCGCTATCGATGTCCGAAGAGGACACGGTATTGAGGGTCATGGACGAATTCAATGGTGATCTTGTCAATCTGCGTTTCATTCCGGACGTACGCAGTCTCGCGATGTTCGACCGGAACGTAGTCGATCTGATCGGTGCGCCGGCGATCAATCTGATGGCGTCGCCGATGACCCCGTACGCCCTGGTTCAGAAAGCGATTTTCGACAGGCTATTCGCGGCAACCGCGCTGCTTGCGTTGGCACCTGTGATGCTGTCGATTGCTGTGGCCGTCAAGGTGACCTCGAAAGGGCCGGTGTTGTTTACCCAGCAGCGCAAGGGCGCCGACGGGCGAGTTTTCCGCATCTACAAGTTTCGTTCAATGCGTGCGCACAAGCAACAGCCCGGTGTGCTCCGTCAGGCCACCCGCGGGGATCCACGTATCACGCGTGTCGGCGCGTTTTTGCGCCGCACGAGCCTCGACGAGCTGCCGCAATTTATCAATGTGCTGCGCGGGGAGATGTCGGTGGTCGGACCGCGACCGCACGCGATAGAACACGACGACCAATATCGGAGCGTTGTCGACGGTTATATCCATCGTTACAGGATCAAGCCGGGCATTACTGGCTGGGCGCAAGTGAACGGTTTTCGCGGCGAGACCGACCGGATCGAAAAGATGCAGGGGCGTGTGGAACACGATCTGTATTACTTGAGAAATTGGTCATTCTGGTTGGATATGCGAATCGTCTTTGTGACGGTGTTAAAGGGGTTGGGGCATCGGAACGCGTATTGATGCGTAGCCTTCTGGCGTTCCGCGAGGACGCCAGAAGGCGTGGCAGTACCTGGTGGGTCAGCTGGCTTCCATCTCAATGGAATATGAATCCTGTCTGCCTGATGTGGGGCAGCGAGAGTGGTGCTACGGCCCGCTTGCTTGAAGAATAGGTTGAACACGATGTTAGCGGTAATTCGAACGAGGCCGGTCTATCGGCTTGGTGCCTTGATGGCGGCGGTAACCCTGTTGACTAGCGCATGCGCGGGGGCGCCGGGGATGCGAATGGAGACGTCCCGTGTACAAAAAATGCCGAGTGCTTACGGCGCTTCCACCCCAACTGGAGACGCCGGCGAAGGTTCGGCAGATGAGAAGGCCGATGCGACCTCTAACACGCCGGATATTGCTATAACCGAGGTCAACGCGTCACTGATCTCGCGCCTCGCGCAAAGTCAGAAGCAACAGCAAGCTGAGCTTTCGCAGTTGCTGTCCGGAGCGCCCCAAGCTTATACCGTCGGGCCCGGCGACGTGCTGCAAATCGTCGTCTGGGATCATCCGGAGTTCGCGGCCGCACTGGGTTCTTCACAAACGCAGTCGTCGGCGCGACCCGGCGATCCACTGTCCGGATTCATCGTCGATCAGAACGGCAGTCTAACGTTTCCGTATGCAGGCACGCTGCACGTGGCCGGCCAGCGTACCGATGAGATCCAGCAGCGCCTGACCGGCGCGCTTGCGAAGTACTTCGTCAAACCCCAGTTGACTGTGCGCATGGCCTCTTACCGGGCGCATCAGGTCTATGTTGACGGCGAAGTGCGTAGCGCGGGCGCACTCGCGGTCAATGACGTGCCCATGACACTTTACGAAGCAATCGGCCGCGCCGGTGGCTTTAGCGAAGCCGCCGACCAAAGCGACCTCGTGCTCGTGCGCGACGGCGAGTCACATCGAGTGAACCTGACGCAGCTGCTAGCGCGAGGCGTGAGTCCGTCGCGACTCTATCTGAAGCCCGGCGATTTGCTGCGCGTCGCGTCGCGCGACGAAAACGACGTGTATGTGATGGGCGAGGTCAACAAGCCGGTCTCAGCGATTCCACGCAGAACCGGCCGCATCACGCTCGCGGACGCTCTCTCGCAGGCTGGCAGCGTGAATGCATCCACCGCCGATGCCGCGCAGATGTTCGTGGTCCGCGGCTCGTTGTCAGGGACGCCGCAGGTGTTTCACCTCGACGGCAGGTCGCCGGTCGCGATGCTGCTCGCCAAGGATTTTGAGTTGCAACCCAAAGACGTCGTGTATGTCGACGGCAGCGGCCTCGTTCGCTTCAATCGTGTGTTGAGTTTGTTGATGCCGTTAATCAGCACGGGTTTGACGGCCGGGGTGATCGCAAAATGATAAAGCGCGTGCTGGTTGTCTGCGCGGGAAACGTCTGCCGCAGTCCGATGGCAGAAGCCCTTCTCGCGCGGCGTATCGAGTCGGTAACGGTGGAGTCCGCCGGCATTACGGCGTTGATCGGTTACGGAGCCGATCCAGTCGCCGTGAGCCTGATGAGCGAACGAGGCCTCGATATACGGTCCCACCGTGCGCGTCAACTGGTGACATGGATGCCCGCTACCGCCGACCTCGTACTCGTGATGGACCGTCTCCAGCGGCAGCAACTTGAGCATCGGTTCGCGTCCATTTATGGACGCGTCTATCGACTCGGCGATATGTCAGGGGCGCCTCGCCATTCAGACGCGGGGTTCGATATCCCCGATCCGTATCGCAAAGGCCGCGCGGCATTCGAAGAAAGCCTAAGGCTCATCGAAGCCGGAGTCGAAGGATGGGCCGCGCGCATCGCGGGCCTATCCGGGGGACGTGTGACGTCTGCTCCCGTTCTCGGCGAATCGCCATCCTGACAGCCGGTAAAAATACCTATCTTTATACACAATGAAACCGTTGCAATCGCCCGAAAGCGAGGCGTTAAAACAAGATGATGAGATTGACCTGATCGGGGTACTGGATGTGTTTGTCGAGTACCGATGGGTCATTCTCAAGATTTGCCTCTGTTGCCTCGTGCTTGCGACGGCATTCGCCTTTCTGTTCCCTCCGCGCTATCAGGCGGATATCTCGGTTCAGGTAGGAGACGGCAGCGGCTCGGCTGCTGCGCAGAGTTTGCTGGGCAACGTGTCGTCGCTTTTCGACTACAACTCGCCCACGTCGGCCGAGCAGCAGATCATGGCGTCGCGGCTCGTCGTGACCAGTGTCGTCGACGAATTGCGTAGCTACATTGTCGTGCACCCACGCCGGTTTCCGTTGATCGGCAATTTCATATCCGGGTTCAATGACGCTGTGATGCGTCCAGGTGTCCTGGGTATCGGGGGCTGGGCATGGGGCACGGAAAGCGCCGACATCGTTCAGTTCGATGTGCCAAAGCGGTTGGAAGGTGATCAGTTCGCGCTCACGGTGCTTTCCGGTGACCGCTACCGTCTGTCCGGTTGGGATCTTGATGAGGCCGTTACCGGTCGGGTCGGCGCGGCCGAGGTGTTCCAGACGGGCAGTGGGCCAATGACGTTGCTTGTGAAGTCGTTCAACGCCGCACCCGGCACGAAGTTCAAGCTGACCCGGAAATCCCGGCTTGACACGATCATGAGCATGCAGAAGGGCTTGGAAATTCAGGAGAAGATCAAGTCGTCGGGCGTTCTCATTGCAACCCTCACCGCAGCAGATCCAGTGTTGGTTCGGGACCAGTTGCAGGCGATTGGCCGCTACTACGTGAAGCAGAACGTCGAACGCAAGGCCGCTGAAGCGGCGCAATCTCTCGCGTTTCTTGATACGCAGGTGCCGCTGCTCAGAAAGCAGTTGGTGGACGCTGAAGCGCGCTACACGCAGATGCGAAAGAAGCAGGGCACCGTCGATTTGCAGGAGGAAGCCAGGATCGCCATTCAGCAGACTGCGGATTCCAGAACGCGGATGCTTGAATTGCAGCAGAAGCGTGATGAGCTCGCTTCGCGGTTCACGAGTTCGCATCCTGAAGTGATTGCGCTTAACGCGCAAATCGCCACCCTTCGTTCTCAGCAAAGTGCGTTTGATCGGCAAATGAGGCTCTTGCCCGACGTACAACAGGACGCAGTACGTTTGATGCTCGATGTCAAGGTAGCGACCGATCTCTACACGGCGTTGCTGAACAATGTGCAGCAGCTGAAATTGATCAAGGCAGGCAAGACCGGAAGTGTGCGCGTTGTCGACACGCCTGTCATTCCCGAAAACGTCGCATTTCCTAACCGGTCCGTAACGATCGCTGCGGGTGCGTTGCTCGGACTGCTGTTGGGTGTCGGCTTCGCGTTCGTTCACAATTTTTTGTTCGCGGGGATTGCCGAAGCGGACGAGATTGAGAGTCATGTCGGTTTGCACGTGTACGCAACGATCCCGGAGTCACGCCACCAAAGGCAGATCAATCGGAACGATATCGACCACGCTTCGGACGTTCGCTTGCTCGTTGAAGCCTTTCCTCGCGAACCGGCCGTCGAAAGCCTGCGAAGCATGCGCACGGCACTCCAGTTCGCGATGTCGAACGCAAGAAATAACGTGATCCTTATCTCCGGCCCCTCGCCTGGTGTCGGCAAATCCTTCGTATCCGCGAATTTCGCGGCACTGCTGGCAACGAGCGGAAAGCGAGTGCTGGTGATTGACGGCGACCTTCGCAGGGGTTATCTCCACGAATACTTCGGTCGACAACGCGCGCGGGGTCTGACAGACGTCATTACGGGGGCACTCTCTCTTGATGAGGTCATTCATCGCAGCGTTGTTCCGAATCTTGACTTCATCGCCACCGGTGTGCTGCCGCCTAGCTCCGCCGAGATACTGATGCACGAGCGCGTAGGACAACTTCTTGAAGACAGCGCACACGATTACGACGTGGTACTCGTCGATTCGCCGCCGGTTCTGGCCGCGGTCGACGCGGTAGTGCTAGCGGAGCACTGCGCGACAGTGATGCTCGTTGCTCGGGCCGGTCATACGCGCGTTGGGGAGTTGACGGAATCTGTGAGGCAGTTCGCGCACGCTGGAGTCGCTGTTAGCGGTGCGCTTCTCAATGGTCTCGATCCAAAGTCCGGACGACGGAGCTACAACCGTAAGAATGGTGGTTACCGATACGTGCAGTATTGCTACGAAGACCCGCGCCCTGCATTGACGACCCGCTGGCGTCAACTGCTGACCCGTCTTGGTCAGGGGCAGTGATGGAAGTCAGTACGGTAGGTAGCGCCGAGCGGTCACGGTCGGCGGATGGCGGCATTTTTTTTGGCGCATTGCAGGTTCGTCGAGACTTGGGATCGCCTCCTTTGCGGGTGGCGCTCGTGGTTGAAGCGGCCGGTGGCGGCGTAGCCGTCCATATTGCTGATATGGTGCGCGGCCTGCGCGCTTGCGGCGGCTTCGACATCCATCTAATCGTCCCGATTGGAGCCCGTTTCGACGGAGTGATTCTCACCGAGGACCTGCTCGCGCAATGCGATACGGTTCATCGTGTGCCGATGCGCCGCTCGGTCGGCAGCGCTGACATGATCGCCTTCGCCCAACTATCCAGGTGCCTGCACAGGATCAGGCCGGACATCGTTCACAGCCACAGTTCGAAGGCAGGGGCGCTCGCGCGGATGTGCATTGGACCGTGGAAGCAGGTATACACGCCGCACGCTGTCTACACGCTGAATCCGTATTTGCCGCGAGCACAACGGCGGTTTTATGGGCTGATCGAAGGTTTCCTCGGTCGTGTTCGGAGCGACCGCCTCATCGCGGTTTCCGTCGACGAAGCGGAACATTTGCGGCAGGTGTTGCGTATTCCAGCGGATCGCATCGAAACGATTTTCAACGGCGTGCCTGCGCCTGCGTTGCTTCCGTCGATTGAAGCGCGGGTTGCACTCGGTTTGCCGCATGACGCTGTTGTTGTCGGCTTTGTGGGTCGTCTGGATTTCCAGAAGGGCGTTGATCGGCTCGTGCGGGTCGCACAGTGCCTCCTCGAGCGGGGCGTGGACAACGTCATTTTTGCGGTGATGGGTCCTGGTGACTTCGGCAGCGTTTCAGGCGTGAGCGAAGAGAGCATTCCCACGAACATACGCTTGCTTGGGTTGATTCCAGAGGCACGCCGTTTTTTCTCCGCCTTTGACATCTTTGCGCTTCCAAGCCGCTACGAAGGTTTTCCCTATGTCGTCCTCGAGGCAATGGCGGCCGGCATCCCGATTGTGTCTACCCGGGTGTCCGGAGCGGCGGAATTGATCGACGCGGAACAGATCGGCTTTGTTGTTCCCAATGAAGACGACACAAACCTTTTCGCGGACGCGACGGCGGCGCTTGCCCAGGACCCAATGATGCGCGAACGCATGAGCCGTAACTGCGAGCGCGCCGTCGAGCGATTCTCAGCTACAGCGATGGTTGAACGAACCGCAAATCTATACAAACGTCTACTTATGAAGGAGACCAATTAATGCCGAAAAACACGCATGTGGTCCTCCTTCACGCGTACAGCTCGAAGAACTCTGGAGATGGCCTGCTCGTCGACCTGTCGATCGACCTTTTGAAGGAGGCCTTTGGGGAGATGACGCGCGTATCGATCATTGCTGCTGATCCGGCTTCCTTCTCCCAATACTCCGATGTTCATCCGGCGCCGGTTCTTGCGGAAGCTGGTATCTCCCGTATTGCCGGCGCGGTCAGTATGGCGCTGCCGATCGGCAAGAATAGCCGGGCGCGCGAGTTGTTGCGGATTCTGGCCTCGGCTGATCTTCTCGTGGGTGTCGGCGGGGGATACTTGCGTGCGCGTAACTACATGGAAGCCCTCAAACTGGAAGTGGGCCACCTGCTGCAGATGCGTGCAGCGTGTCTGTCGGGCAAGCCGACCGTGTACTTGCCGCAAAGCATTGGACCTTCGATGCCGGCGAAGCCGTTGCGCTCGCATCTCATAGGAATGCTCGCAGGGTTTTCATGCGTGTTCGTTCGAGATGACCGCTCGGTCTCCTTCCTCGCCTGCAACGCGAACACCCGTCGCGCGCCTGATCTGGCTGTGCTGGACTTCGAGCGGCGCAGCGCACAGATCATGGAGCGAGCGGAGAAGGCTCGCACCAGCGTGGCTCACGTGGCATTCGTCCTGCGGCGGGCGCCGAAATGGTCGATGCAGCAGCGGGAACGGTACGAGACCGCCACGCAGCGGCTGATTCAACGGTTGAGGCAGACATGCCGGATCAGCTTTGCCGTGCAGAGTAGGGGCCGAGGCAACGACGACCTGGCGTACTACCGGAGCATCGGCGTCGACGGCGACCTTATGTCGCTGAAAGAAATGCTGGCCACGGATACGCCGGACTTCGTAGTGTCGGTCCGCTTGCACGGCTCGCTCGAGTCAGTGCTGAGTGGCGTTCCTTCTTACCACCTTAGCTATGAACGCAAAGGTTTCGGTGCGTATTCCGACCTCGGACTGGACGGTTGGGTGGTCAACGCGGCTGACTTCGACCCCGAGAAAGTTGCTGCGACGATCCTGACGCCGGGTGCGATTCGCAATTTTTGGGCGAACACCTCCTCTGGCTTCGAGCGCATCCGTGTTGCACGGGAACGGATACTTGCCGAGCTCCGGGCCGCGCGAGGCTCATAGCGCGGGATGGTGATGCACCTGTTCGTCCGGCTCGCCTTTCGCATCACGTCGCTAGCGCTGAAATTCGCGCTAACGATCGTCGTCGCCCGTATGCTCGGATTCGCAGCTGTGGCCGACTACGGTCTGGCGCTCGCAGTATCGGTTGTGTCGTCCAAATTGCTCGGACTAGGATTCAGCTCCGAAATGAACCGGCGATTGAGCGCTGTGAACCCGGCAGGCGCGATTCAGGACGCGGGCCGTCTACTGCTGCTCTATTGTGCCGTCTACGCGGCGATCGCCGTCGTCGTCTTGACTGTGCACAACTGTGTGGGCTTCGATGTGTTTCGTCGAATCCCACCTGGCGTTCTCTGGGGCGTGATGTTGGTGGCCTTCTCTGAGCATATTGGGCTTGAGACGACGTCTTATGTTTTTTCGCTGCATCGGCCGCGCCTGGGCGCGCTGCTGCTTTTCATTCGTACGGGTGCGTGGGCCGGTGTCGCGATTCCTGGTTTGCTCACCGGTGTGCTCCTTTCAGTTGAAACAGTTTTCGCGCTCTGGTGCGGGGCGAACGTCATTGCCGCGCTTGCGGCATGCTGGTGCATCTGGCGTCAGAGGCGTGAGGTAGGGTTGGCGCAGCCGGTGTCGCGCAAGGTGGGCGGCGTTCGCTCAGTGTGGGTGGCGGGCTTGCCGTTCTTTGTCGCGACCACCGTACTCTCTGGTCTGCAATACGGCGAGCGATTTCTCGCGAGCAGTGTGATCTCTGCTGATTCGCTCGGCCGCTACGTGTTTGCGTGGTCAATCGCGAACGCTATCCAGACGATCGCCTATGCCACGATCGTAGTGACGGCCGGACCACGGTTGGTACGCTCGTTGAGTGAGGCCGGCGGCGACTTCAGGGCGACATTGCAAATTTCGATGCGGTCTGCCGTTGGCATCACGATGATTGCCGCTACCGCGATTCTGATCGCTTACAAGCCGATCTTCCGCGTCGCCCGCGAGCCCGCCGGTAGTCATGAACTCACGATGCTGGGCATTCTGCTGGTCTCCTTCGTCCTCCGGTCTATCGCAGACGTTTATTGGAGTGGCGCAGTCGCACTGCGCCTGGGCAAGCAGGTCGCCGTTGCAATGGCTGTCGTAGCGGCCATCAGCATTCCGGGGGAATGGATATTGGTGACGCGGCTAGGCGCAACGGGCGCGGCGCTGGCGCACCTGGCAGCGAGTACTGGGATCGTAGCGATATTGGCGTTTCTCGTGATGCGTGCCCGTGCTGTACCCGAAGCTGAAGCGGTCAATAGAGAGGTTGTTCATGCTCCGTAAGGTACTCAATACCGGCCCGCGGCTTAGCAATGGTGTCGTTCGGTTGATCGCCAGTCTTGCGATCCTGTTGTATATGACGATGTATTGGAAAGCCAGCATGTTCTTGCCTGAGTTCGTGTTCCGCGACTCAGGCAAGATTCAGTCGCAGATTGGTGGGTCAAGTACATATCAGGACACCTCTTTCGACGCGGTCGCGAAGTTTTATTCTTCGCTCGGTAATATCGGCACCAACCTTTTCGTTGTGGGTATTGGCGCCTTGTTCATCTGGCTGATGTTCGGATATTCGAAGCGGCTTGGCGGTCTGTTGCTGAATACGGTGCTGATCGCGCCGTGCGTGTTTTTCAATTTATTCGTTGCCAGCAAAGACACGCTTGTCGTTCTGATGTCTATCGCGCTTATTCTGATCGGCCGGAGATGGCGGGTGCGGAATGTCATAGTCGCCGCAGTTGCTCTCTATGCGGGGTACGCGTTGACGGTACGGATTTATTTTGCGCTGATCCTTGCGATTGCCATTGGCGCGTGGATATTCCGTCGAGCATCGCTGCGACTGAAGACGGTTCTGATCCTTGCAGTTGTGGCGGGGCTGTATATGTTGCCGGACGCCGCGTACTACGTTCTGTTGCATCCGCGCGATATGGCTGTCGACTATCTCGTCGCCGGCTCGCCCTATGGCGCGCGCACAGGTTTCTACAACCTGCTCGAGCCGAATTCGTTTGCTGCTTTCTGCGTGGACTACGTCTACGCAATCCTGAAGCTGAACATTCCGGTTCTGTTTTATCCGGGACCAAAGGAATTCCTGATGCTGGTATTCGTATGGATCGCAGTCGGCTCCGTGTTCGGTCGAACATCTGACCGCGTGGAAGGAACCGGAACGGGTGCCATAGATGTGCTCGCAAGCCTGGTAATCGGTCACATGGCGGTTTCGATGTTATTCGAGCCGGACTTGGGAAGCTACATTCGGCACCTGTCAAGCGTTGCGCTTTTTTGCGCATGGCGGCTCAACTACTTAGGGGGCAGACCAGGTTCCTGGCTTAGACCTGGTGGTCGTATGCGCGCCCGGAGATATATGTCATGTTCTGATCAAAAAATGCTCGCGTGTCTGAATTGCCTGTTCAGGCAGTCGAAGGCCCGTGCACCACGTTTCTCATGATTTCATTTCAAAGTCTATTGAAGACGGGCGTAATCGCGCTTTGCATGGTCGGCATGACCATGCAAGCTCGGGCACAACCGTTCAGACAGCGGGTTTTCGATAGCGAAGGTCCCTCAAAGATAGGTACGCAAGTCAAGGTCGAGCGCTTCACATCGACATCTGCGATGCAGATCAAAGCTGCCGGATTTAACTTCGTTCGTTTTGGCGTATGGGTGAATTCGATGCAGACCACTGAATATCAAAAGCGGGTAGCCAGCGCGTTTGCCGCTGCTGAGGAGGCGGGCCTTCCCGTCCTTCTTACGGTGCGCTCGACAATCCCTCTTGCACGGCCTTTTCAGTCGGACGAGGCGGCTCGCAATGCACAACTGCGCGACGCCGCGAAGCAACTGATTCACGTAGTGAGCAGTCTGGTTGGCACTTACAGGAGCAATGTGCTTGCCATTGAACTCTGGAATGAACCGGAGTTGCCTACATATTGGCCGACGGGCGATATCGATGCGACGTTTCCGGTATATATGCGGGAGGTGTGCGCCGGACTGAAAAACGTTCACGCATTGACGCCTGTGATTGGATTCGGCTTCGCGACGGCCCCAGCATCCGGTTCCCGCTCGGACAAGCTGTTGCAGAGCCTTCAATCATCGTCGGATCACTGCATCGACGCCGTTTCGTACCATGCATACGGAATGAGCGAACGGCAGATTCAAGACGCATCCGCGCACGTTCTTTCCCGATATGGACTGCCGGCGCTTATTACAGAGTGGGGCGTCTCGTCTGGAGCAAAGGGGGGCATGACCGGTCAGGCGGCAGACATCCAGGCTTTTCTCATGAAGCGTGCTTCGTTGAGGACACCGCTGATCTCTATCTACGAATGGCAAGACACAGTCAATGGCAAGAACGCGCGCGAGCGCAATTTTGGTTTGGTGGACGCTTCAGAGACGCCGAAGCCGGCGCTCGAAGCGGCGTTGGCAGCGCTGCGCAGGCAATGACCGCCAGCTTAGCGCGGTGGCCGCGATTTGCCGATCCGTTCGGTCAACTTGCACACCAGTGCGGTCAGGAGCATGAGACAGACGAGTGTCTCGCCCGCGATGAAGGCGAGAGCCGTACCCAGGTGACGTTGAATCTTATCCATTCGCCGCTCCAGGGCGTTATATGCAGCGGTTCTATTACTATCCCTGCCGAACCAGCAGAAAGCTCACGCCGATCGCTGCCAGAAACGTCCCGCAGCAGCGATTGAACCACCGGCGAACCTTGGCGCGAACCAGCCACTTGCCAAGGTGCATGCCAGCCCAGGAATAGAGCGCGATCGCCACCCATTCGAGTACCAGAAAGCTCGCGCCGAGCACGGCGAACTGCGGCAGCATCGGTTTGGCGATATCGACGAACTGCGGCAAAAATGCGGTGAAAACCAGAATCGCCTTCGGATTGCCTGCCGCCACGAGACACTCCTGCCGGGCAATCCGCCAGAGCGACGCGTCGTCCTGCTGGGTCGTATCGATGGCCGGCGCGTCGCTGCGCCACAACTGGATGGCAAGCCAGATCAGATACGCGGCGCCGGCCAGTTTGATCGCAAGAAAGAACCACTCGGATGCGTGCAGCACGACGGCAAGGCCGGTCGCAGCCAACACCAGCATCAACGCGAACGCGACAAGCCGGCCGGTGCCGCCGACGAAGGCTGTCATGAAGCCGTGACGCGCGGCGACGTTGATCGATAGAAGATTGTTTGGGCCGGGCGCGAGGTTGATCGCGAAGCAGGCGGGCAGGAAGAACAGCCAGGTGGTGATGGACATGACGGCTCGCACGGAGAAGGGGACGTGGCTGCAACGAATCGGGCGCGCGAGACGGCAGGCGTCAATGACGCCTCGATTCTGCGCGATTCAGCTTTTCCCGATATTTCCCCGATTGTAGCGAATCGGCGGAACGCGCCGATTGAACCCATCCGCTCAATTCACCGATTTAACGAAGCCCGGGTCGCTGATCAGCGCATCGACGCTCAGCCTGACCGTGTCTTCGATGGCAATGGTGTTACTGGTGAATTTAGGCGACTTCTGCCGGACCGTCTTGACGGTTGAGAACACCACTTTCTGGGTCGCGGCATCGGTCACGATGTAGCGCATTTTCAGCGTCCAGAATGCCGGCGACCGCGCATCGTCGACCGTGAACGTCTCGATGCTGCCGCTCAGAACCTTCCCGCCTTCAGTGAGATGGAAACCGGCGATCCGCAAACTGCTTGCGACGCCGTTGCGCACGGCCTCGTTGATATCGGTTTTTAGCACGATGCCGGTCATCGCGGTGTTTTCGATCCGGTTCGGCGAAACCTGGCCGTTGCGAGCCGGCATGTACACGAAATCGCTTGCGGGGGCGACGCTGAGCCAGCCGGTGGAATGCGCGGCCGCGCGCGGCGGGCTATTCAGGCCGAACCACGACCAGGAGCAGGCGGACAGCATCAACGGCAGTGCGACGGCGCCGCAACCCTTGAGCACAGCGGATCTCAGGGCCGGGCGCAGGGGGCCGAGCGATTGCCGCAGAGACTGACGCTGTTGCGGCGACTCGGGCGCTGTGCTGGAAAAAGCGTCGGTCGAGGTCAGAGGAGTTGCCTTTCAAGTTGAGTCATCGCGGTACAGAGCATCATGGTAACAGCGAGCCGATCCTGTGCGTTTCCTGAACCGGATCAGGGGCCGGAATTTTCGAACGATTGAAACAGCCTCGCCCTTCGCGGGGAGGGCCGCACGATCAAAAGAAACCGGCTTTGCCCTGAGTCATATCCACCAAGGCTAGCCGGGCATCGTCTACTGCGGTGACGGGCAGCCGGACAGTCATCTTCACCAGCATCCCGTAGGCGCTGTCCACGAGTCCGTAACCTTCAGCCTCGATCCATCTGCGCACTTTCGCTTCATCGGCGTAACTCACTTCGACGATCAGCGTAACCTGAGCAATCCGTTCCACCCGCGGCGCGTCCAGCAGAGCCGAGGCAATCGCGTCGGTATACGCTCGCACCAGCCCACCGGCGCCCAGCTTCACGCCGCCGTAATATCGCACGACGGCCGCCAGCACGCCGTCCAGATCGTGATGCCGCAGCACTTCGAGAATGGGCCGGCCCGCGGTTCCGGACGGCTCGCCGTCGTCGGACATGCCTGACTGGCCACCTGCCAGCAGCGCCCAGCACACATGCGTCGCGCCAGGATGCTCGTTGCGCAGACGCCGCAATTCGGCCATCGCGGCATCGCGGTCGGCGACCGGTATCGCATGCGCGATGAAACGGCTCTTGCGAATCTCGAGTTCCGCGCAAAGCGGCGCGGGCAAGGTATAGGTGGGCAAGGCAAAGACTTCAGTGAATGAAAAATGCGGGCCTCATGCAGGTCTCATGTGGCCCTGTGCCCACCATGGTAACGGATCGCCGATGGGCGATCCGCGAATGTCTATAATCGTCCGCTAAACGCGTGCCGGTCTGCTGAATCGGGCGCGCCACTCAGGAGACGACATGCTTGATCTTTCTACGCTAGGAGCGTTCGTTGCCGTTGTTTTAGGGCTCTTTCTGATTCCCGGTCCGGCCGTGCTGCTGGTTTTGACTCGCACGGTGCATGGTGGGCGCAAGGCCGGCATTCTCACGGGTCTTGGTGTCGCAGTTGGCGATTTCATACACACGTTAGGCGCATCGGTCGGGCTGTCGGCCTTGCTGATGACGTCGGCACTCGCCTTCAATGCGGTGAAATTCGTCGGCGCCGCGTACCTCGTCTATCTGGGCATTCGCGCGTTGCGAGAAAAGCAGGCGAGCGCGCATCTGTCGGCGGTCGCGCCGGTTTCCGCTTCTAAAGCCTTTTTTCAGGCGATCCCTGCCGAAGTGTTGAATCCCAAGACCGCGCTGTTTTTCCTCGCGTTCCTGCCGCAGTTCGTTCGCCCTGAGCACGGCTCCTCATTCCTGCAGTTCACAACACTCGGGCTGATCTTCGTCGGCATGAGCGCGCTTTATACAACGCTGATCGTGCTGACCATTCGTCCGCTGGGCAAACTCGTCAGGCGCCTGACATGGCTTAGCCGCTGGCAAAACAAGTTCATCGGCGTGCTGTTCATTTCGCTCGGCCTGCGCGTAGCGACGCAAACGCGCTGACCCAGCGGTACTGACTCAACCGCGCGCTGTATTTTCGTTCGGACGCGCGGCGATACGCTGGCCTGCCCGCGCTAGATATTCCGGCGCTGCCGCCTCAGGCGGCCTTCGCGTGCGTATTCCATCTGGCCCTGGGTGCGCACGGCGAGCCTTTCCTGTTCGGCGCGGCTTATCTGCCGCGTATCGTCGATATCGCCAACACGCAGCACTTCCTGCGCAATCCGTATGCGTAGCGTCATTAATGGTTCGCCGCGCTCCACTAGTGTGCGGTCGGTGGCACGCGCCTGCTGGACGCCGCTGTCGATCAGGTTGCGCAGTTCAAGCAGCGTGAGCCGCTGGCGTTGGATCTCGAGGATGAGCCGCTGGATGGCCTGCTCGTCGCGCGTGCGCCACCAGGCGCGCAGTTCGGCGAGCGTGGGAGGGTCGAAGGGAGGAAGGCGCATTGTTCAGACGAAAAATACCTGTATATATGTACAGTATATCCCGTCCTTTTACGGAAACGCGTAGAGCGCGTTGACCGGCTTGCCCCCCTGCAACAGAGGAAACCGAACGGCGCGGGCGAAACACCTTCCGCCTAGCGTCCACGTCCCTTCGCTGCGGCTTTGCCCGTTGCAGGCACAGGCGACGCGCCCGCACTGCCGCATATCAACGCCCCCCCGCAACCGCTGTCGCCCGCAGTGATGCGCGCGAGTCGCCCGCGCGAGCGCGCAACGCGAGGTTGTGCAGAATCGCCGACGCGAGTTTCGCGAGGAGCGGCGCTTGCGCATCGGCGGCCAGTTCGCCCGTGGCTTGCGCCAGCAGGCGGGGGCGCAGGCTGGGTACATTCAGGTCGACACGAAGTCGAAACAGTTGTCGGATGGATCGGACTTCCAGGCGTTCTGCAAGATCATCTGGCGCGAAGCGAGTATCTGCTCGACGCGTTCAGTGTGGGCGACGCCTATCTGGTCACCGTGCTGAACTGGGCGTCGTATGGCGGCATCGATCTGTCGCAATGGCCGGCAGTTGCTGAGTACTACAAGCGATTGATGCAGCGCCCGAGTGTCGCAAAAGCCGCTGCGGAAGAATTCGCGTTGTTTGAGGAAGAAGTGGCAAAGCGCGCGCAAAGCCGAGAGCAGGTTGCCGGCTGCGCGATTAGTCGTCGCCTTGCTGGCAGAAGCGGCGCCCCGGAATGTGCGACACCACTGCCTGTGCGATTTCGAGTGGCGTGCTTTCAGCGGGCACCACGCGGCGGCTCGATTCGGGGGTGTGTTTCATGGTCCATTCGACGAGTCTGTACGAGCGTCCCCAAAGGGGTTGTAAGGGGGCCGAGACCTTGCACGAGTGGATCTGGCGCACCCATTCGTTGCCGGGCATCGCGCGCAAATGCTCGAATACCGTGTCTTCCACCATCGTTTGACTCCTTCTTCGCAGGCATGCTGTCCATCTATCGGCGCGTCGGCGACATCCCTCGAAAAAAAGCGCCGCCAATGTTCTGGCGGCTCAACAGGGGATGTTGTGCGGCATAGTTACAGGTAAGAATTAAGCCAAACTTAAGACCCCGCTCAAAATCCCCGCGTTGGGTCGCACTGCCTGATCGCTTCGTTGAGCTGCTGTTTTGCATGCCCGGCGATCCAACCCTCAAGACCTCGCGGAATTGGCCGTTATTACAGCGATTGGGGCTGCCGACCCCGCTCCGCCTCCGCGCCCGCATCGATAACGTGACGAATCTCGCTCAAACGCCGCTTTCAGACCGCCTTCGCGCGCTCGTCGATACTGTGCAGCACAACGAGCGCACGCTGCGCCGCTTCCAGAACGTCGAGTTGAGGTTGATCGGCGCACGGGATTTCGCGTCGTTTCTCGACACGCTGTTCAGCCATCTGCCGCAAGCATTCTCGCTGGCGAGCGTGGTGTTGTGGCTCGACGACCGCGCGCCGATGTTGCTCGAACTGCTCGAGCCGGGCGCGTTGGATGCGATCGACCAGCCCAATCTGAGAACGTCGCGCGAGGGTGGTCTCGCCGCCCAGGGGCTATGCGACGAGGGACGGCCGTGGCTGGGCAAGCTGGGCAAGCTCAATGAAACGGCGCGCCGCGCGTTCTTCGGCGACGCTGACACGCCGGGGAGCGCGATCTTGCTGCCGCTTGCCGCCGGCGACACCGTCAGCGGCTATCTATGCCTCTGCAGCGACGATCCGGGGCGTTTCGCTGAAGGCATGGCCACGGATATTCTGGAGCGCTTTGCGAGCATCGTGACAGCGAGTCTCGACAATGTCGCGCATCGCGAGCGGCTCAAGCAACTCGGTATGACCGATTCGCTGACCGGCCTTGCCAATCGCCGCTACTTCGATGAACGGTTGCGCGAGGAGCTCATGCGCGCCGTCCGGTATGGCGTACCGGTCGCGTGTCTGTTCATCGATGTCGACAGTTTCAAGCGTATCAACGACACCTACGGACATCAGACCGGCGACCGCGCTCTGGCGGCGGTGGCGGCCTGTGTGCGACAGCAGGTGCGGCTGGGCGATACCGTGGCGCGCTATGGCGGCGAAGAGTTCACCGCGCTGCTGCAAGGCGATCGGACCGATGCGCTGACGGTGGCCGAGCGCGTGCGGTGGGCTGTCGAAAAGCTGGATTTGCAGGACGACCACGGCGAACGCATCGCGTTGACCGTGTCGATCGGCGTAGCAGCGCGCACGATTGCCGGTACACCGTCCGACGCGGCCGTGCAGGGCCGCGCGATGATGGAAGAAGCCGACCGGGCGATGTACCAGGCCAAACGCAATGGCCGCAACCGCATCGAGGCGCTGGTGAAAGCGGGCAGCAATAACGCGCCACGCTAAACCTGCGCTGCTGGAACAGTGCAGCGTGATTAACGGAGCAGCGGGGCCTTCTCACGCATCCGGCGGCACCCCCAGCAGTTGCAGCGCTCCACCCGTCACCGCTCCGAACACCGGCCCGGCCACCGTCCCGCCATAGAACGCCTTGCCGGCCGGGTCGTCGATCATGACGGCGACGATCAGCCGTGGGTCGCTCATGGGCGCCATGCCGACAAACAGCGCGCGGTAACGGTTTTTCGCGTAAGTCGCGCCGACCTGTTTGCGTGCTGTGCCGGTTTTGCCGCCGATCCGGTAGCCTTCCACTGCCGCGGCTCGCCCTGTGCCGCCAGGGCCGGTGGCCATTTCCAGCATCGAGCGGATCGCGCGCGCGGTGGCGGGCGTGGTGACCGCATGGCCCTTGCCGGTGGCCTGCGCCGCGCCACTTGCACCCGCGTTCCCGTCCGCGTTCCCGTCCGCGTTTTTGTCCGCTTCTTTGTCCGCTTCTTTGTCTGTACGCAGCAGACTCACGCGATGCAGGGTGCCGTCGCCGGCATAAGCGGTGTAGACCTGCGCGATCTGCAGCAGCGAAGTGGACAGACCGTAGCCATACGCCATGGTTGCCTGTTCGATCGGGCGCCAGCGTCTGAACGGGCGCACCTTGCCCGACGCGACACCCGGAAAGGTCAGTTCGGGCCTCAACCCGAGCCCGTATTCCTGATACTTGTTCCAGATCTTTTCGGCGGGCAGATTCAGTGCGAGCTTGGCGAGCGCGATATTGCTCGACTTCTGCACGGCTTCGGCAACTGTCATCGCGCCATGATTCGACGTGTCGTGAATCACGGCCGGGCCGATCTTGTACCAGCCCGGTGCAGTATCGATGACGCTTTGCGGCCGCACCTTGCCCTCGTCGATCGACAGCGCGACGACGACCGGCTTGATGGTCGAGCCCGGCTCGAAGGTGTCGACGACCGCGCGATTGCGCAGCTGCCGGCCGGTCAGACGCGCGCGGTCGTTCGGATCGAAACTCGGATAGTTGGCGAGCGCGAGAATCTCGCCGTTGCGCGCATCGAGCACGACCACGCTGCCGGCTTCGGCGTGATGTTTGGCGATGGCGTCCTTCAGTTGGGCGTAGGCGAGTTGCTGAATGCGCCGGTCGATCGTTAGATGAACGGTGTCGCCGTTCTGCGCGGGCACGAGCGGCCGGGTCTCGGACACCACCCGGCCCAGACGGTCACGGATCACTTCGCGCTGGCCCGGCACGCCGAGCAGTTGTTCGTTGGCAGCGAGCTCGACGCCTTCCTGGCCGTTGTCCTCGATATCCGTGAAGCCGACCACGTGCGCCGCCGATTCGCCTTCGGGATAAAAGCGCTTCGAGTCCGCGATCTGTGTGATGCCGGCGAGGCCCAGTTTGTTCACGTGATCGGCGGTGCCGGCATCCACCTGGCGCTTGAGCAGCACGAAGGTCTTGTCGCCGCTCAGACGCCGGCGCAGTTCCGCCAGCGGCAGGTCGAGCAGCTTCGAAAGTGGCGCGAACGCCGCTTCGTCGAGTAGCTTCGGGGAGGCCCAGATCTCATAGGTCGCGAGGCTGACGGCGAGCATCGAGCCATTTCGGTCGACGATGCGCCCGCGCGTCGCATCGAGTTCTAGCGTGCGCTGATAGCGTTTTTGCCCCTGATCGACGTAGAAGTCCTGATTGACCACCTGGACCCAGAACGCGCGTCCCGCCAGCGACGCGAACGCGCCGAACACCAGCAGGACGACAAGTTTCGAGCGCCACATTGGCAGGCGCGCGGCCAGCAACGGGTTCTTCGCGACGGGCGCGTACGGATCGTGCGACTGCGATTTCTTCTTTTGGATCATGAGTGCGGGTAACGAACAGCAGTGCGAGGGCGAAAAACCGGCGGCGCCGGTGGCCTGTTGCGCGTGACTGTCGAGCGTGCTCCTCGAACGAAAGCCACACGCGCGTGGCGTGCAGTGGGATTAGCTGGCGCCGCTCGAATCGGCGGCGGTGAATATCTTGAGTTGCCGGTGACGCAGCCATTTGGCGCTGGCCGCGGCAATCGACGCTGCCCCGATTGTAATGAGAACGTAATCTGGATGCGAGATCCATGCAAGGGGATCGTGGCCGGGCGGCACGTCGTGCACGGTGTCGCCCGCCGAGCACGGTGACGGTGCCGGCGAAACACAGGCCGAATTCGGCGATGCCTGATCTGGCTTAATCGGGTTGCGGGATCGGGTAGGGCAAGCGGTTGCTGAACGGCGCGGCTTCGCCTTCGCGGCGCAGACGGGCTGTGGCCGTAACCGCAAGGCGTAGTCACAGCCACAGGCGGCCACAAAAAAGCCGCGCGGAGTTGAAAAATCCGCGCGGCTGGTTCGTTCGATTGATGCGTCGACTCCGACGCGGCGTGTTAAAGAGGCGCTCTCTGCCTGTAGAGCGCCTTCTCTTTCTCTGCCTTTCCTCTCCTCGCGCCTCGCTGCCTGAATCGAGGAGCCTGCGGCCTCAGGCCGGCAGCGCAAAGCTCGAGATCGCCTCGCGCAACACGCCCACCTGATCCTTTAGCGAATGGGCCGCGGCAGCGGCTTCTTCGACGACGGCATTGAGCGCCAGGAGGTTGGTCTGGAACGCGATGCCGTCGATTACGCCGATGATGTCGCCGATCGGCTGGTGATTTCGCCCATCGTGCGGACCACGTCGCCGACGAAGCCGCCGCCGTCCTTGCCGCCGTCCTTGCCGTAGAGCTAGCCCATTCTCAAAGCCCGTAAAACCGAAACCCCGTGCACACCATGTAACCAGACATGCTCACCAATAAACCAGGCCGCAACCCACGAAGCCGCAACAACGATCAAATCACAGTGCCCGCTATTCCAAAGATTCAAGGAATGCCGTCCGGCAACCCACGGCACCCCCAAAGGATTGGGCCAATCGGCCAACAGATGCATCAGCCCACCACAAGCAAAACCAAACCCCGGCGCAGCATAAACAGACCGCCCAAGCCAATGATAAGAAACCGCGAGCAACGCGACCCACCCCACCCCCCAATGCGTCAACGTACGATGCGTGATCCACAGCCTTCGCGCGCGCGACCACCAAGCCACCTCCAGCCAGTCCGGCGCCGTACTCCCTGCCACCCCGGCGATGAAACTCAAGAACACGCCGATATGAAACGAACCGCCGCCGCCGACGCGCGCGACAACAGCCGCGGCGATGACGCCGGCTGCGAACCCAGTCGCGTGATGTGCTTTGTTGGATGCCATCGAACCTCACGACGCAGCGCGCCGGATAGAAGCTAAAGGGCGGCTATGTTCGCAGATGAACAGATAAAAAAATAGCCGACACGCGATATAAAAAATCGCGCATCGGCGTGGCCTTCAGTGTTGTTCTCAAAACGCAGCCGCGCGACCAAAAACTCAGGTCGCGCAGCGCGCAATATCGAAGCGCATTTCCGATTCAGGCGGGTCGTCTGGTGCATTCGCGGGATGTATCACCTTGATGACCGAGCCGGCGTTGAGCGGCGTCAGCGTAACGAAATATGAGTTGTTCGAATCGGAGCCGACGGCGATCTCGGTCGCGTCGCCTACGCGCGACATCCGCACGCGTGACAGCTTGCTTTCAAGGCAATCGGCGATATAGGCAGGGGCGCGCTGCGAAGACACGTACATCATCGGTTGGGATGCATCGTGGGCGGGGCCGCCGGAGGAACCGCAGGCAGCGAGAAAAGCGGTAACGGCAGCAGCGGGAGCAAGCAGAAGAAGTCGTTTCATGGTCAGATCGTCGGCGTCCCCGGTCGTGCGCGGGAACTTGGGGCGCGGGCGAAGCGCGACGCGATTGAACGCAACGCCATGCTTCGCGACGAAGCCGCCGTTCGACCGCAACGACGTTACGGCAAGGAAGGCAGCCGGCCTTAGTATACCCACGGCGCGCTTGCGCCGTCACTATGACTACGTCGAGCGTGCTGGTACGCGCCTTCCACGTACACGTCGGTACGCCTGCTCAGCGAGTAGTCGCCTTGTAGCGACGCCATGTGCCACTTCGGATCGCCCGAGCCATTCGAACCTGCCGTCAGGCAATCTTCCATTCATTCAGTTTTCTGCAATGCACTCTTCCAATTCGGATGGTCTATCTCGGCGAATTACGGTTCTACAATTCACTTCACACCCCTGACCAAGGGTGTCTTTTTCATTTCTTCTTTATACGCGGCTTTCGGGCCGCGTTTTTTTGCGCTTTTATAATCGATTTGTAAGTTCCCGCGCATAACGAAATACATCACTCCGATTGGCGAGGAGCTTGCCCCGGCTTGTCCGTTCGTCAGGGGGCCGCATTCGGCGTGTGCGGGACGGGTAGAATCGCAGGCTTGAGATGTGTTTCCGCCCCGCGAACGTGAGTAAACCTGTAATGACCGATACCCCCCTTCCATCGTCCGACACCGCTGCTGACTCCACGACGGAAGGTGCGCCCGAAATCCACGAAACCCCGCACGAGCACCTGGACGAAGCGCAGCCCGAAATTCAGCACGAAGCGCGTCTGTGGCGCGACGACGGCTGGACCGCGCGCGTCATCAAGAACGAAGACGACGAAGGCTGGGCCGTCGCAATGATCAAGGACGGCGAAGCGGAACCGGCGCTCGTCGGTCCGTGGACGATGGGCCGCAACAAGAAAGATCCGAAGCCGCTCGACACGTCGGCGTTCAACACACTGGTGAAAACCGCCTCTGAGGTGCTGCGCCGCCATGAGCAGCAACTGCGCGCCCAGTTGCATAAAGAAGTGCGCGTGGCCAGCGCGGACGGCAATGACGAACTCGACATCACGCTCGACATCGTCCCAGACGAAGACGAACCGTACGCGCTGCTGACCGCGCTCGACACATTTGGCGAACAGCTCGCGCAAGTGCAGGTCGCGCCGAACTTCAAGCTGAGCAAGGCGAGTGCCGCCGCGTGGGTCGAAAACGAATTCCGCCGTCCGGGCTAGACCGGTGATGCCTGGTTTAGCTAGCGAAATGCTAAACACAATCTTGCTAAAGCCTGCCAATTTGCTTTCGCACTCGCTGCACAGAATCCTCGCAGGACCGCTTCGGCACGACGGTCGGGTATCTGACGGGGGGCCGGCGGGGATCAAACTGTAGGGGCGGCGTGGGGCAGCGCGGCCGGCCGTCTCAACTCCGCTTGCAGAAAATCGCCGTCACGAGCGGCGCCACCCGATGGACGATCGCTGTGCTGCCGGCCGCGGTGACCGCGTTCTGGACCTTTGATTCGCTACCAAACACCACGACACCATAGGCCGAGCGGGCCAATGGTTCACCTTTGCCGACGCGAAACATCGGATCGTCTTTTTCGTAGCCGACCACCGCGAAAACGTGAAAGCCGAATGCGGTCAGGTCGGCGCCCTGCGTCGGCGAAAACGCATTGATGGAGTTGCTTTCGACCCGCGTCGGTTTCGGGTCGATCAATTGTTGCTCGACGAGGTCGGCAATGAACTGATGACCGCTCTCATTGCAGACCAGCGGCGCATCGAGGGCTGCGGCGTGGCTAGTGAGCGGCAGTGCCGCGATGGCCAGAGCAAGGAGTACAGAAGAAAACAAGCATTTCATAGGCGTGAATAGCGACCCGCGTTCGATGTAGTGTGTTCGCAACGGGCGGCGGCCGGGTGTCGCGACCCGAAGGACGTTGCGTATCGAAAGGATCTGGCGTGACAGGCGCAACTGGGTTCGCACTTTAACGTGATTTGGCATATTTTGCGCGGCGCCTGGCACGCAGCGGCAACGACGGATCCTTAAGAAAGCGTTAAGGAAGGAAGCAAGCTTTCACGATCCCGTATATATTTCCGGGTTATGAATTCGCGACAACAAATTCCATTGAACGTTCCGACCCCCAGAACATGGGACGCGAGGCTCGCCCGCCGGCTTGTCACGCCGCTCGTCAACACCTGGGTCACGCCGAACCACTTGACCACGCTGCGCCTGCTGATTGGTCTGGCTGGCGCACTGTGCCTTGCTCACGGCGGATTTGCCTGGGCCAATGCGGGCGCCTTTCTGATCGTCCTGTCGAATTTCGTCGACCACACGGATGGCGAACTCGCACGCATCGGCGGCAAGTCGAGCCGGATCGGTCATTTTTACGATCTGGCTTGCGACGCGCTCGTGACCGTCATGTTGTTCGTCGGCATGGGCATCGGTACGACGCATGTCGGCTCGTTGAAAGTTGCACCCGGATGGCTCGGTGCCGTGGCGGGCGTTGCAGTCGCATTGATTTTCTTCCTGCGCATGCGCATCGAGGATATGGCGGGCAAGGCGGGTACAAAGCAGGCGTCGGTCGGCGGTTTCGAAACCGAAGACGTGCTGTATCTGCTACCCATCGTCACGCTGACGGGCGTCGTCATGCCGTTCATCGTCGTTGCGTCGATCGGCGCGCCGCTCTTTGCCGCCTGGGTCGTGGTCGACTACTGGCGCGTCGCGCACCTGGCGGCCGCTCCCGCCAAGGCGTCGGAAACCAGTCAAATGTGGGCCAGCAAATGAGTATGCACGCCGAAGACGACGTGATCGCGCCAATCTCAGTTGAACGTTCGTCGGCCTCTTTGTCGGCCATGCCGGTCGCGCCTGCGCCGAATGCCGGGCGTGCCGTTGCGAGCCGCACGCGCACGTTCGACACCCCGCGTCTCGTCAGGGATTTCGCCGCTCAGGACGCGTTCCTGTATCTGGAAGATTTCCTCGCGCCTGAAGTCACCGCCCAGCTCGTCCAGAGCGCGCGGGGTCTGCTCGACGAAGTGAACCGCAACTATCTGCCGGGCCACAAGCAGGGCGGCAGCGTAAGCCGTCATACGATCGACCGCCTCGCGCCGTTCATCGCCGAGCTGTATCGCTCGAAGGAACTGATCGGCTGGCTCGAGCAGCTCAGCGGCGACAAGCTGCAGGTTTCGCCCGCGGACGATCCGCACGCGTATGCGCTGTATTACTACACGCGTGCCGGCGACCACATCGGCTGGCACTACGATACTTCCTACTATGACGGCCGCCGCTACACGCTGCTGCTCGGCGTGATCGACGAATCGTCGTGCCGGCTCGATTACGAATTGCACACGCGCAATCCGGACGTGCCGGACCAGCCGGGCTCGGTACAGATTCCGCCAGGCGGCCTGGTGTTCTTCGACGGCGACAAGCTGCGTCATCGCATCACGCCCGCTGGCGCGAATGAAATGCGCGTGTCGCTGACTTTCGAATACGTCACCAACCCGAACATGCGGCCGTGGCGCCGTTTCATCTCGAACATGAAGGACGCCATCGCGTACTTCGGTTTCCGCCAGGTTTTCCGTCAGATGACCAGGCGCGGCAAGGACCTCGCATGACACGCGCGGCCCTGATTCTGCTGTCGATCGGGACGGCGCTTTTTGTCGGCCTGCTCGCGTGGCAGGGTTTCGGTTCCGTCGCCGCGGCGCTGGCTGCGGCAGGCTGGGGGCTCATGCTGGTCGCGGCGTTCCACCTCGTGCCGCTGGTGCTCGACGCCGGCGCCATCGCGCTGCTGTTCCAGCGCCGGCGCGACGGCGTGCATCACGCTGTGACGCTGCGCGATGCATTGTTTGCACGCTGGATCGGCGAATCGGTGAATAGCCTGTTGCCGGCCGGCCAGATCGGCGGCCCCGTGGTGATGGTGCGGCAACTGTCCCAGCGCGGTATGCGCATGCGCGATGCGGCCGCCGCCATCACCGTCAGCACCACGATGCAGGCGCTCGCGCAAATCGTTTTCGCACTGTTCGGGCTGCTGCTGTTCGGCGCTTACGCCGCGCACGGCGCGCTTCACGATCTGCGAATCGCTACGCTTATTGCCACTGGCGTGCTGGGCGCGATGATCGCTGGCTTCTATTACGCACAGCGGCGTGGCCTGTTTGGCCGTCTGCTGGGCGTGGTCTCCAAGGTGTTCGGCAAGCGCGACTGGTCGTCGCTGATGACGCGCGCCGAAGCCGTCGACGCCGCCGTGCAGGCGATGTACCGCGAGCGCGGTCGCGTTGCGGCGAGCTTCGCACTGAGTCTGGTGGGCTGGATCGTCGGCACGGTCGAAGTGTGGCTCGCGCTGCGTTTTCTCGGCCATCCGGTCGGCTGGGTCGATGCACTCCTGCTCGAAAGTCTCGGGCAGGCGATTCGTGGCGCAGCGTTCATGATCCCGGGCTCGCTCGGCGTGCAGGAGGGTGGGTATCTGCTGCTTGCGCCGCTCGTGGGTCTGCCGCCGGATGCGGCGCTGGCATTGTCGCTCGCCAAGCGCGCGCGTGAAATCCTGCTGGGTTTGCCGGGGCTGCTGGTTTTGCACTTCAGCGAACGAAGCTGGCAACGGCGGCGCGCCACGGCGCGCGTGCCGGTTGCCGATTAGGCTGACGCTTAGGTTATCAATTAATTTCCGAATTTTTTCAAAGGACCGCGCATGCGTGCCATCATCCTCGCAGCGGGCCTCGGCCTGCGTCTCCAGCAACCGCCGCAGGCACAGTTTCCGAAGTGCCTGTTGCAGTTCGACGGTATGAGCCTGCTCGAACGGCATCTGCAAATGCTTGACGCTGCCGGCGTGACTGATGTCGTGCTGGCGCTCGGTTTTCAGCCGGAATCGGTGCAGGCGGAACTGGAGCGGATCAACTGGCCGCATAAGGTGGAAACCGTCCTGAACCCGCGTTACGACCTGGGCAGCGTGCTGACGGTGCACACGGTGGCCGAGGCGCTGACGCGCGGCGGCGACGTGCTGTTGATGGACGCCGACGTGCTTTACGATGAGCGCATTCTGAGCGCGCTGGTGGCGGGCGAGACGATCAACCGTCTGCTGATCGACCGTGATTTCGAAGCGGGCGACGAGCCCGTCAAGCTCTGCCTGAAAGACGGCGTGCCGGTCGAATTGCGCAAGCAGCTCGCCGTCAATCTCGCGTACGACACCATTGGTGAATCGGTCGGCTTCTTCCGCTTCCGCCAGGAAACCGCGCAACGTTTCACGCAGATCGTCGCGGGCTACGTGGATAGCGGCCGGGCCAACATGCCGCACGAAGAAGCGGTGCGCGACCTGTTGCTGGAGCGCAGCCAGGTGTTCGACACGGCCGACGTGACCGGCTTGCCGTGGATCGAGATCGACTTCCCGAACGACGTCGCTCGCGCCAGCACCGAGATCCTGCCGCAGCTGCAACCGCTGGTCAGCGCCTCGCGCTAAGTCTCGCTCCCGAATCGCTGCTGTATTGCATGGTGAGCCGGCTGTATGCCGGCTCGCCATCGCGTCGTTTTTTCGCTTCTTTTTCACTCCTGTTTTTCCTGGTCCTTGCAGTCTCGTTGCGCGCTCAACTATCGGGCGGCGGATAATAGCGCGTCATTCGCGTGAATACGGCAACGCTTCGTTTGGCAACATCTGTTGTCGATGCGGTGCGATAATTGCCCCTTTATACCGGTGGCCTTGCAACCCGCCGTCATGCCAATGCCTCTCGCTTTAGGCACTTTTATTGTTCCGCTGATCGTCGCGTGTGCCATGTTCATGGAAAACGTGGACGGCACGGTCATCGTGACGTCGCTGCCAGTTCTGGCGCGCGACCTTGGCCAGGACCCCATCACCCTCAAGCTTGCCGTGACGGCTTATGTCATCGGCCTCGGTGTCTTCATTCCCATTTGCGGCTGGGTCGCCGACCGCTTCGGTTCGCGCACGGTGTTTCGCACGGCAATCGGCATCTTCATGGCGGGCTCGCTGATGTGCGCGGCGTCCACTTCGCTCGGCACCTTCGTGGTTGCTCGCTTCGTGCAAGGCATCGGCGGCGCGATGATGGTGCCGGTGGGTCGCATCATTATTTTTCGTTCGGTGCCCAAGTCGGACTTCATCCGCGCCGTCAACTATCTGACGGTGCCTGCGCTGCTCGGTCCCGTGGTCGGGCCGCCGCTCGGCGGTTTCATTACGACCTATCTGCACTGGCGCCTGATCTTCTTCATCAACATTCCGATTGGCCTGCTGGGCATCTGGCTCGCGAACAAGCACATTGCCAACGTGCGCGAAGCGCATCCCGGCCGGCTCGACTGGACCGGTTTCGCGTTGTCGGCGAGCGGGGCGTCACTATTCATGCTGGGGCTCTCGCTGGTAGGCGGCGAACTCGTCCCCAACACGGTATCGGTCAGCATGTGCGTGATCGGCGTGGTGCTGCTCGCGATGTACGTGCTGTACGCGAACCGCGTCGAGTTGCCGGTGCTCGATTTGCGGCTGTTGCGCATTCCGAGTTTTCACGCGAGCGTGGTGGGCGGCTCGCTGTTTCGCATCGGCCTCGGCGCGGTGCCGTTTCTGTTGCCGCTTGCATTGCAGGAGGGACTTGGCATGACGGCGTTCAAGTCGGGGTCGATCACCTGCGCGTCCGCGTTCGGCTCGATTTTCATGAAGGCGGCCGCGTCGCGCATTCTCGGCCGTTTCGGTTTCCGCACGGTGCTGATGTTCAACGCGGGCTGCGCGGGCCTCGCGATCGCTGTCTACGGGTTGTTCTTTCCCGGCACGCCGCACTGGCTGATCTGGTGTGTGGTGCTGTTCGGCGGCTTCTTCCCGTCGTTGCAGTTCACCTCGTTGAATACCTTGGCGTATGCGGATATTCCGAGCCGCGACGTCGGCCGTGCGACGAGTGTCGCGAGCGTGATCCAGCAGATTTCGTTGGGGCTCGGCGTGACGATCGCCGGCATCGTGCTGCAAATCTCGCATAACGTGCAGGGTCATTCGAGCATCGTGTTCTCCGACTTCTGGCCGGCGTTCCTCGTGGTCGGCCTGTTCTCGTTCCTGTCGATTCCGGTGACCGCGCGCTTGCCGCAAGGCGCCGGCGATGAAATCGCACGCGGCAGCAGAGGGAATGCTTGAGTGTTCAATGCGCGGTGCGCCGCGCCTTGTGACGCGGTGCATCAACCGCGTGCGATGCCGATTCGAATACCGCTATCCGCAACAATTAGCGTCATGAAGGGGGCGTTTTTGTGTACTGCAGCATGCACCCTAAGCGTGTAACGGCTTCGCATATGCCGGATCGGCATGTTATAAGCCCAAGGCAGCTTTCATTATCGTCAGATGAAGAAGTCGTCTTGGGGGATATCCAATGAAGTTGTTTCACAACGCCAAGTCGTCCGTTAGCGGACTTGCGCTAGTCGCACTCGTCTCTGTTTCAAGCGGTTTTCTCGAAGTCACCCCGGCCTTTGCTAAAGCGCCCGCGAAAGCGCAACCGGCAATTCTCACGGCGTCCGCCATTGCGGTCGCCGACAAGTACAGCGCCGATGCCGCAGAACAGATTTTCAAGGAAGGCGGCAACGCCGTCGACGCGGCAGTCGCGATTGCCTTTACGCTTGCCGTGACGTATCCGGAAGCGGGCAATATCGGCGGCGGCGGTTTCATGACGCTGTATGTCGACGGCAAGCCGTACTTCCTCGACTATCGCGAGCGCGCGCCACTGGCTGCGACGAAGAACATGTACCTCGACGACAAGGGCGAGGTCATCAAGGACATGAGTCTGTTCGGTTATCGCGCGGTGGGCGTGCCGGGCACCGTCGACGGCATGTGGCAAGCGCAGCGCCGCTTCGGCAAGCTCAAATGGAAGCAGGTGCTCGCACCGGCCATTCATTACGCACGCGACGGCTTCGAGGTCAGCGAGCAATTGCAGCAACGCCGCGACGACGCCGCGAAAGACTTTGCCGGCAAGACCAACTTCGATACCTACTTTGGCAACCTGAAGCAGGGCGTCAACTTCAAGCAACCGGATCTCGCCGCCGTGCTGCAACGCATTTCGGATCAGGGCGCGAAAGACTTCTACCAGGGCAAGACGGCTGATCTGATCGCGGCGTCCATGCGCGGTCACGGTCTGATTACGAAGGCCGATCTGCAGCAGTACAAGGCGGTGTGGCGTCATCCGATCCAGGCCAACTGGAACGGCTATCGCGTGATTACCGCGCCACCCCCGAGCTCGGGCGGTATCGGTCTCGTGCAGTTGTTGAAGATGAAGGCCGACATTGCGCCCGACTTCAAGGACGTCAGGCTTAACTCCGCGCAATACGTGCACCTGATCGCTGAAATCGAGAAGCGCGTGTTCGCCGATCGTGCGCAGTATCTCGGCGATCCGGATTTCTACAAGGTGCCGGTCGCGCAACTGACCGACGACGCATACATCGCCAAGCGTGCCGCGGAAGTGAACCCGAATACGCCGTCGGATACGAAGAGCGTGCAGCCGGGTCTGGGCACAACGATGCCGGAGAAAGCGGAAACCACGCACTTCTCGGTGATCGACAAGTGGGGTAACGCCGTGTCGAACACGTACACCATCAACGGCTACTTTGGCTCGGGGGTGGTGGCGGATCGCACGGGCATCGTGCTGAACGACGAGATGGACGACTTCTCCGCGAAGCCGGGTGTCGCGAACATGTTTGGTGTGGTGGGCAGCGACGCGAATTCGATTGCACCGAAGAAGCGCCCGTTGTCGTCGATGAGCCCGACGATTCTGACGAAGGACGGCAAGGTGTCGCTCGTGATCGGCACGCCCGGTGGCTCGCGCATCTTCACGTCGATCTTCCAGGTGATCAACAACATCTACGACTTCAACATGCCGTTGCCGGAAGCTGTCGGCGCGATGCGCTTCCATCACCAGCTGTTGCCGCCGAACACGATTTTCTGGGAGCCGTACAAGCCGATCGACGGCGAGCTCGCCAAGCAGATCGAAGCCAAGGGCTACACGCTGAAGGGGCAGGATTTCAGCGGCGACATCCAGGCGATCAAGGTCAATGGCGATACGCCGGAAGCCGCAGCCGATCCGCGCGGCCGTGGTGTCACGCGGGTGATTCAGTGAGCGTTTGATTTAACTTGTTTCAGTGCACCTGAGCGGCGCATCTTTGCAGATGCGCCGCAGGCAGAAGAAAGGCCTCGCACTCCATTGAGTGTGAGGCCTTTTTTTTCTGCGTGATTAATGGCGCGTCAGGCACGGAGCGAAAAGGCACGGAGCGAAAAGAGGAGCGCGAAACTTCTTTGAGCCGCTGTGCAGCCACTCAGTCAGCTTGTCTGCTCGACCGGCGTCAAGGTCAATTCGAGCCGTTGCGCACCACGCAGCACGGTCACGTTGACCGGCTTGTCGATACGCGAGGCGTCGAGCGTGCGTTGCAGGCTATCGACGTCTTGGACGGCAAGCGCATCAATCGCGACGATCGTGTCGTCGGTGCGCAGACCGCCGAGCGCGGCCGGGCTGCCTTTGACGATTTCCATGACGTGTACGCCGCTTTCCGAACTCAGCGCGAAATAGCGCTGCACGCGGCGCGACAGCGGCCTCGTGGTGCCGGCCACGCCGATGTACGCGCGCCGCACGCGGCCGTGCGCGAAGATCTGCATGATGACCCACTTGGCCGTATCGATCGCGGTGGCGAAGCAGATCGCCTGCGCGCCGGGAATGATCGCGGTGTTCACGCCGATCACCTGACCGGCCGAATTGATCAGCGGGCCGCCCGAATTGCCGGGATTGAGCGCGGCATCCGTCTGAATTACGTCGTAGATCATGCGGCCCGAATTCGAACGCAGCGAACGGCCAAGCGCCGAGACCACGCCAGTCGTCACGGTTTGCGCGAGGCCGAGCGGATTGCCGACCGCGATCGCAATCTGGCCGGCCCGCAGCTTCGACGATTCGCCGAGTTCGACGTGCGGCAACGGCTCCGGCGAGCCGATGCGCAGCACGGCGAGATCGCTGCCGGGATCGTCGCCGACCAGATCGGCGTCGAATTTCGCGCCGTCGGCGAGCGTCACCTTGATGTGCGTGGCGCCATGCACGACGTGGCTGTTGGTGAGCAAATAGCCGTCGGGCGTGAACAGAAAACCCGAGCCGGTGCCGCCGCGCGCGCCGCGGCTCTCGCGCCCGGAGGGGGCGCCGGGCAGCCGGCGTTCGACTGAAACGAAGGCGACCGCCTGCTGTACGCGTTCCAGCGCGCCGATTACGGTGCGGGAATAGGCGTCGAGCAGAGCGTCGTCGGATAAAGCGTTGAGTGGATCGGGCCCGGGGGCGTTGGATGCGGCGCGCGGCAGGTCATCGATGAAGCGTGGACGGCTTCCCATGGCGATGCTCCGGATAAGCGGGAGTCGAGATGCGGGGCGGTGGACGGGTTTTCAAGTGTGGGCGCGGCAGGGTACGCGACACACGCCATACAAGCCGATCAGGCGCTACCATGCCAACAAGGAGACAGCCGCCATGAACTCACCCGCCACCTCAGCCGCAGCCTCTGCCTCGTCGGGCGCGCCGACCGACCCGACTGACCCGGGCGAGCCGCACATCGAGTCGCTCAGCGCCATCACGCTCGCCACCCGCGACATGCCGCGCGCAGTGCTGTTTTACGAAGCGCTTGGTTTTCCGATCAAATTCGGCGGTTCGCACGAAGCGTTTACGTCGTTTGCATTCGGCGGTTCGTATCTGAACCTGATCGTCGATACGCGCGCCCCAGTCAACTGGTGGGGCCGCGTGATCATTTATGTCTCGGACGTCGATGCGCTCTACCGGAAGGCGCTGGCGGCGGGTTTGACGCCGTCGCTCGAACCGTCCGATGCGCCTTGGGGCGAGCGCTATTTCCACATTAGCGATCCCGACGGTCACGAACTCAGCTTTGCGAAGCCATTGCGTTAGCGCCGGGCGACCGGGCAAAACTCGCTATGATGAGTATCCAAAAAGCGCGTAAGCCGCTGGAGAACGCGCCGCGCCCCAACGCGCGGCTGCCGCGCTGGTAACACGGCTGACACTTCGCGCTTCGATAATCGAGCGCGTTCGCGACGCGCATGCGCCGCGCGCCTAACCATTTCCGTTGCCAGGAGAGTCGCAATGAAAGAGCTGGATCCGAGACCCGAGGCCGAAGTCATGGCAGAGCGGCAACGCCGTTTCGAGGAAGACCTTATCGATGCGTACGACGAGGAGCTCGAAATGGAGGTCGACGACCGCATCATCGACGGTGCGGGAGGCTTCACGCCCGAGCTTCGCGAGGCGCGCAAAGTGTACTTCCGCGAGCTGTTCCGGTTGCAGGGCGAGCTCGTCAAACTGCAGGACTGGATCGTGCAGACCGGCCATCGCCTGGTGGTGATTTTCGAAGGGCGCGATGCGGCCGGCAAGGGCGGCGCGATCAAACGCATCACGCAGCGGCTCAATCCGCGCGTGTGCCGCGTGGCGGCGTTGCCGGCGCCGAACAACCGCGAACGCACGCAATGGTATTTCCAGCGTTACGCGTCGCATCTGCCGGCCGGCGGCGAGATGGTGCTGTTCGACCGCAGCTGGTACAACCGCGCGGGTGTCGAACGTGTGATGAATTTTTGCAGCGACGACGAATACGAAGAATTTTTCCGCTCGGTTCCGGAATTCGAAAAGATGCTGGTGCGAAGCGGCGTGCAGATTCTCAAATACTGGTTTTCGATCACGGACGAAGAACAGGAGATCCGCTTTCAGAACCGCATCCACGATCCGCTGAAGCAGTGGAAGCTGAGCCCGATGGACCTGGAAAGCCGGCGCCGCTGGGAAGCCTATACGCAGGCGAAAGAAGTCATGCTGCAGCGCTCGCACATTCCCGAAGCGCCCTGGTGGGTCGTGCAGGCGGTCGACAAGAAACGCGCGCGCCTGAACTGCATTCACCATCTGCTGAGCCAGGTGCCGTATCACGAGATCGAGCACCCGCGTGTCGAATTGCCGGCACGGGTCTATCACGACGAATACAGCCGCCAGCCGGTGCCGCCGTCGATGATCGTGCCGGAAGTGTATTGATTGAGTCTCGGGCTTCGGCTCGGTGGAATGAAAAAAAGCGCGGCAGATACCGCGCTTTTCTTGTCTTCGCTGTGGCCGGACTTGCGAGCGGCACCCGCGGTTTCAGCCGTTTCAGAACACCAGCCTGAAGAACCAGTACAAGCCCCCTGCCAGCGCGATTGAAACCGGCAGCGTCAGCACCCACGCGAGGATCAGGCTGCGCACGGTGCCCCATTGCAAGCCGGAGCCGTTAGCCGCCATGGTGCCGGCCACGCCGGACGACAGCACGTGCGTTGTCGAGACCGGCAAGCCGTACATGTCGGCCGCGCCGATCGTCAACATCGCCACCACTTCAGCCGACGCACCCTGTCCATAGGTCAGATGCTGCTTGCCGATCTTCTCGCCGACTGTGACGACGATGCGCTTCCAGCCGACCATCGTGCCGAGACCCAAGGCGATGGCCACGGCGACCTTGACCCACGTCGGGATGAACTTGGTGGCGTGATCGGTTTGCACCTTGAAGTTGTCGATGGCCTTGGCGTCTGCCGGTGCGAAGGCCGGCTGTTTGGTCTTCTCCATCAGGCGAATAGCTTCGGACGCAACATACATGTTGTTGCGCACGTTATCGACGATGCTTTGCGGCACAGTTGCTATCGATCCGGACTCGGTGACCTGCCTGCCGATCATATCGGTCAGTTGCTGCAAGGCCGGCAATGTGGCGGGCGTCAACTGGCGCGTGCGCACGTACGCTTCGACATCGGCGCGCGGATCGGTGGACGGCGCCGCGCCCTGGGCGTACTTGGCGAACGTGGCCGAGGCCTGTTGCGCGACCGCGAGGTAGGTCTGCGTTTCCGCCGGCGTGACCGCCTTGTTCAGCGCGTAGGCCGTCGGCACCGTGCCGATCAGGATCAGCATGATGAGACCCATGCCTTTCTGCCCGTCGTTCGAACCGTGCGCGAACGAAACGCCCGTACAGGTCAGAATCAGCAGGGCGCGAATCCAGAACGGCGGCGGCTCCTTCCCCTTCGGCTCCGCATACAACGCGGGAACGCGTACCACGGCCTTGAGGATCAACAGCAGCAAGGCGGAAGCAAGAAAGCCGACCAGTGGCGACAACAGTAACGACTTGCCCACGCCGAGCGCCTGATTCCAGTCCACGCCGCTCGTGCCGTTCGCGCCGTGCATCAGTTGATTCATCAGGCCGACGCCGATGATCGAACCGATCAGCGTATGCGAGCTCGAGGACGGCAGTCCGAAATACCAGGTGCCCAGATTCCAGATGATCGCCGCGATCAACAGTGCGAAGACCATCGCAAAGCCCGCGCTGCTGCCCACTTGCAGAATCAATTCGACGGGCAGGAGTTGCAGAATGCCGAACGCGACCGCGCCCGTTGAAGTAAGCACACCGAGGAAATTCCATCCCCCTGACCAGACCACCGCAATGTTCGGCGCAAGCGAATGCGTGTAGATCACCGTGGCGACAGCGTTGGCCGTGTCATGAAAGCCGTTGACGAATTCGAAGCCGAGCGCGATCACGAGCGCAATGCCGAGCAGCAGGTAGGGCAAAAACGAGGCTTCGCGAACCGGTTGCAGATCGTCCGCCAGATGCATGGCGCAATAAGCAGCGCCGATCGCAATCACAACGAGGAAGATGATCAGGCCAATATTGCGTCCCTTTCCACTTGCAGCGCCCGGTTGTGGGTACGAAAGTTCCGGCATGGCGTGAGCCCCAAAAAAGTTTGTCGCGGAACTGCCGATCCTGCGGTGCCTGTGTGTCGTAATGATGACAGTTGCGTGACGGCTATGCGGAACGGATGTTCGCGGAAAGTGCGTGGAGGTTGGCGCTACGGATAGACCGCCGCCTGCGCGGCGCGCAATAATGATAAGTGGTCCGAAAATAACTATGCACGAGAAGTGCACTCTGTGCGGTGGAACGGATTTTCCAGTTCAACTGCCGCCAAGGTCGCATACAGACTCGCGCGACCCAAGGGCCTCCACGACTTGCGGCGGATTGCGACTCATGCAACGCGGATTTTCTTGCGGCCATCCTCGTGCAGTTTAGGTGACGCGCCGGCGGATATCCACCGGGCCCCTTTTTTGCTGGGCTGACATGAAAGGGACTTTTGAAGGACGTCCGATGAAGGGAGCAAGCCGGAAAATCGACAAACGGGCTTCGGATAGCAAGCCGTCCGGCGCTGAGTCCTCGGCGGAGACGGCCTTCGTGTCGTACGCGTCGCCCCTTGTCGACGAGGCCATCGAACACGCCAATGCGGTGCGCGAAGACGCGTCGCCCGAAACGCTGCACAAACTGCGGGTGTCGCTGCGGCGGTTGCGCTCATTGTGGTGGGCGTTCGAACCCTTGCTGGACAAAGGTGAGAACACGCGCCAACGGGCGCTGTTCAAGTATCTGGCGACGGCAGCCGGCAAGACGCGCGATTGGGACATTCTGATCGAACTGATTGCCCAGCACGAGCGCGTGGCGCGCGAGATGACACCGATGCTTGAGGAGGCGCGCGGCGGCGCGTTGGCGACGAGCCGTGAAACGCTTTCGAACGCGGACGTCAAACATCTGCTGCAAGACGCCCTGACCAGTGCCAGTAAGGAATTGAACACGGCCCATGAGCGCGTGCCGCTGCAAGCGTTCGTCGATCGGCGCGTGGCCGCTTCTGAACGTTCGCTGAAAAAGCGCATAAAACGCGCGTCTCACGCAAAGCGCTCCGACTACACCGCGTTTCATGAAGTCAGAAAGGCGGGAAAAAAAGTGCGCTATCTGCTCGAGTTTTTCGAGCCGGTGCTGAGCGGTAGCCACAAACGTGTCCTGAAGCGGTTAAAGCAGATTCAGAAGCGTTTCGGTACGCTGAACGATATTGTCGCGAGCGAGATGCTGCTGCGCGACAACCTGGGCTTGCTAGCCGGATCCGGCGACACCGGTGCAGCGCTTGATTGGCTCAGGAAGGAGCGCAAACGGCGGATGCGTGCGGCAGCGGGACTGCTGCGCAAACTGTGATACGGCGGAAGGTGCGAATGCGCTTGATCTGCTGGCCGCTGCCAACCGGCACCAGGCCGAGTGGTTACTCAGGGACTTGCCCAGGCGCTTTTTCTGCGCCGAGGGGCGAACCCGCGCAGCGTCACCGCGCCGCTTGCTTCGCCGTAAGTCTCCGGCGTGCGTTTGGCGGTGGTCGATTCGTCCGTCGGCGAGAGAGGTTCGACCGCAAACCCGCGCTTTTGCCAGGCGTCGAGGCCGCCCCTCAGCGCGCGAATTCGCGTGTAGCCGTTCTGGCGCATCCGTTGCGTGATCTCCACGGCGGTCGCGCTGTCCGGGCAAATGCAGTAAATCACCATGTCGTAGGCGAGCAGCGCACTGTCGACCTGTTCAGGCGAGTGCGGGTCGAGCGTCAGCACGCCGGGAAAAGGGCACAGCGCTTCACTGGCCGATGCGGGTGGGCGGGCATCCAGGACCTTGGGGGGCGTGATGTGGCGCCATCCGCCGGGCGTCGCTTGCGACGCGCTCGCGCCGGCGGCGTCGGCGCAACGGCGCCGTTCGCGGCGTCGCTGCAGCAGGCGGTACAGCAGATAGGTCAACGCGGCGGCCAGCAGGATGTCGATCACCGTGCCGCCGCGCGCTCTGACGAAGGCGAGCAGCATATGCAATTGCCGTTCCGCCGCGGCGCCGCCGAGTAGCCAGAAGGTGGCCCACGCCAGCGCGCCGGCAAGGTCCCACACCGCGTAGATGCGGCTATCCACGGCGGTCGTGCCCATGAGCGGCGGCGTGATGAGTCCGAGTCCAGGGACGAACTTCGAGATCGACACGAGCGGCACGCCGAAGCGCTCGAATAGCGAGCGAGCCATGTCGACCCTGGAATCGACCGCCGGGGAGATCCGGCTCAAGGCGGCGATCAATTTGCGTCCGTAGATGCGGCCGGCGGCGAACCATGTGCCGTCGCCGATGAGCGCGCCGAGTACGGCGGCGAACAGGATCGGCCAGAAAGACAGGGTGCCGGCGGCAATCGCGGAGCCCGCGAAGAGCAGCACGGGGACCGCAGGAATCGGCACGCCGAGGCGCGTCAACAGGACGTTGACGAAGACGAACGCGCCGCCCCAGGTTGAAACCGCCGACGACGGAAACTCTACCAATTGCAGAACTCCTGTTTTGCGCGCTGGCGATGACGGGGTCGGCAGCACGGTTGTCGTCAGCAAGTCGATTGCAGGCGGACTTCGCGTTGGCCGCTGCCGTGTTGCGGGAACCGGTCAGCGCGGCGCGACCGGATCGCGATTCAGGTATTGGCGACCGCCACTACACCAGGATTGCCCACGATCGACAAAAACTCGCGGCGCGTCGACGGATCGGTACGGAACGTGCCCAGCATGCGCGAGGTGACCATCGTGACACCGGCCTTGTGCACGCCCCGTGTGGACATGCATTGATGCGCCGCTTCGAGAATCACGCCGACGCCCTCTGGTTGCAGCACGTCGTTCAACGTATCGGCGATTTGCACGGTCATCTTTTCCTGGATCTGCAGACGCTTGGCGAATGCATCGACGAGTCGCGCCAGCTTCGAAATGCCGACCACCCGATGCCCAGGGAGATACGCGACGTGCGCCCGCCCGATGATCGGCACCATGTGGTGTTCGCAATAGCTTTCGAAGCGGATATCTTTCAGCACGATCATTTCGTCGTAGCCGTCCACCTCGGAGAAGGTGCGGGCGAGGATCTCGCGCGGATCGACCTGATAACCCGCGTAGAACTCCTCATAGGAGCGCACCACGCGCGCTGGCGTATCGATCAGGCCTTCGCGCTCGGGATCGTCGCCGGCCCAACGCAGCAGCACGCGTACGGCTGCTTCGGCTTCCTCGCGGCTGGGGCGGCCTACCGCGGCCGCGGGTTTGATTTTCTTGGGTTTGCTGCTGGCCATCCGTCGCTCCTCTGGGATCGCGCGTCGACGCTGGACGGAGCGCGCGGGTTCAATGAGTGCGGCCATTGTTCCATGTTTTGCGTCGCATCGTGCCGATGTCCCTTTCGCGGGCGGGGTGCGAGCTCACTTTGGCCACTCGTCCATCTCGTCGTTGAAGAGCTCGGCGACGATACTGCGCAGCCAGCTCGCCCGCGGATCGTTATGAAACTTGCGATGCCAGTGCTGCCGCAGATCGAAGCGCGGCAATGGCAGCGGCGGCTCGACCAGCGTGATCGATGCATGTTCCGACACGTACGCGAAGCCGATGGCGTGCGGCACTGTCGCGAGCAGATCGGTGCGCGCGAGGATGAACGGCAGGCTCATGAAGTGCGGCGTTTCGAGTACGGCGCGGCGCTTGATACGTTTCTTTTCCAGGTAATGTTCGAGGATTTCCTGGCTGCGTCCTTCGGCACGCACGACTGCGTGGCCCGACGCCACGTACTGGGGCAGCGTGAGGGGCGCCTTCGACAGGGGATGCCCCGTGCGCATCAGGCAGATGAACCGATGGGTGAAGAGCCGTTGCTGGAAGAAGTTGTTGCCCGACAGATCGGGAAAATAACCCACGGCGAGGTCGACGTCCCCCGATTCGAGTCCGCGTTCCACCTGCGAGGGCGAGAGCGACACCGAGCGCAGATTCGCATTGGGCGCGCGTTCGGCGAAGAGTTGCAGGAGCCGTGGCAGGAAGACGATTTCGCCGACGTCGGAGAGGGCGATGGAGAAGGTATGAGTGCTCGTGGCCGGATCGAAGTCCTGCACGTCGAGCATGCCTTTCTCGATACGCAGAAGCGCGTCGCGGGCGGCGGGGAGGATGGCGAGCGCGCGCGGCGTGGGCTCCATGCCTTTCGATGTCCGCACGAAGAGCGGATCGTCGAAGTATTCCCGCAGGCGGCCTAGCGCGGTGCTGACGCGGGGTTGGCTGACGCCGAGTTGTTCCGCTGCGCGGCTCACGTTGCGGGTGTCTTCCATCGCTACCAGGTAGGGGATCAGGTTTAGATCCAGGGTTGTGTCGGACATGCTGGTTGTTGCCTGCGGCGCTTGGGGTTTGGGTATTTGCTATCTCGATAGAGGGTAGTTTAGTTATTTTGATTTGGGATAGTGGTTTTTTCGCCGCGCAGGCAAACAATTCAGGGAAAGCCGCCAAAAGCCAGGCACTCGTACAGCAACGACCCCCCGCCGGGCAGGCAAAAAACCTATGATTAAGGGGAATCTCCAGCCTTGACAACCCGCCCGGAGGGCAACCATAATCGCTGAGTGGTTCGCTAACCGAATCCGTGTTCACATATAGAACAAATCGACCGCGAACAAACCAACGGCGCCAGCCCGCATCTCCATCCGGCGAGCCGCCGCCAGCCCAGGCCCGGAGACCGTCCCGCACAAGCCTATGCCTGCCAAGGCAACAAGCCCAGCGGCACGCAGCGCCGCAAAAGGAAATTCGACATGATCAACAAGATTTTCGAGTCACTTCAATCGGCGGTCGCCGATGTCCACGACGGTGCGACTGTCATGATCGGCGGCTTCGGCACGGCCGGCATGCCGTCCGAGCTGATCGACGCGCTCATCGAACAAGGCGCGCGCGAACTCACCATCGTCAACAACAATGCCGGTAACGGCGATATCGGCCTCGCGGCGCTGCTCAAAGCCAAACGCGTGCGCAAGATCATCTGCTCGTTCCCGCGCCAAAGCGATTCGTATGTGTTCGACGCGCTCTATCGCGCCGGCGAAATCGAACTCGAACTGGTGCCCCAAGGCAACCTCGCGGAACGCATTCGCGCCGCGGGCGCAGGCATCGGCGGGTTCTTCACGCCTACTGGCTATGGCACCAAGCTCGCGGAAGGCAAGGAAACCCGTCTGATCGACGGCAGGCATTACGTGCTGGAGTCGCCGCTGCATGCGGACTTCGCGCTGATCAAGGCATTCAAGGGCGACCGTTGGGGCAATCTGGTCTATCGCAAGACCGCGCGCAACTTCGGGCCGATCATGGCAAGCGCGGCGAAAACGGCCATCGTGCAGGTGTCGAAAGTGGTGCCGCTCGGTGAGCTCGATCCGGAAAATATCGTCACGCCTGGCATCTTCGTGCAACGCGTGATCGAAGTGCCGCAAGCCGTGCACCAAGCCGAGCTTGCATCCGCGACCGCCGCCTGAGGAGACCGACATGAAAAAACTGACCCGCGATGAAATGGCCAAGCGCGTTGCCCAGGATATCCCTGAAGGCGCTTTCGTGAACCTCGGCATCGGCGTGCCCACGCTGGTGGCCAACCACCTCGCTGCCGACAAGGAAATCTTCCTGCATAGCGAAAACGGCTTGCTCGGCATGGGCCCGGCGCCCGCAAAGGGTGAGGAAGACGACGAACTGATCAACGCCGGCAAGCAGCACGTCACGCTGCTCACGGGCGGCGCCTACTTCCATCACGCAGATTCGTTCGCGATGATGCGCGGCGGCCATCTGGATTTCTGCGTGCTCGGCGCGTTCCAGGTGTCGGCGAAAGGCGATCTGGCGAACTGGCACACCGGCGCGCCCGACGCGATTCCGGCAGTCGGCGGCGCCATGGATCTCGCCATCGGCGCGAAGCAGGTCTACGTGATGATGGAGCACCTGACCAAGCAGGGCGAAAGCAAGATCGCGGCGGAATGCACGTACCCGGTCACGGGCGTGAATTGCGTCAACCGCATCTATACGGATCTGGCGATGATCGACGTCACCGACCAGGGCCTCGTCGTGCGCGAGATCTTCTCGGACATCGACTTCGATGCGCTGCACAAACTGACCGGCGTGCCGCTGATCGACGGCACTCAGGCGGCTCGCGCGGCCTGAGCCCAGGCGAACGCGGCAGGCGTCTTCGCGTTTGCCTCGCAGAGAAGCCGAAACGCTGGCGAGGCAAGCGAAACCGTGCACGCCGCGCCAGCATCCCGCCGCATTGTCCGGAACGCGCATGAGGCCCGCTTCCTGCACGTCATCCGGCATCACGGCGCATACCGCATATAGGGCACATCCAGCGTATACGGCACATACGACACGTCCGGCCCGCTGTCGCGGCGATGTTCGGCGCACGACGCATCCTGCCCCGCCGTCGCGGCGATATTCGGTACTCAATGCGCGGCGACGCCGGGTGCGGTACGCTCTCGATAGACAGCGCCTGGGGGCGCGCCTCGCAGCGCATCCAGATAGCCCCGGCGAAACCTTCACTTTCGATTTCCTCTCATCGACGCCATCATGCTCGACTCCAGCGCCCGTCTGACTGGCCTTCTTTGCGGCACGCAGCCGATGAACGATGTCTGGGCGCCGCGTGCCACGCTGCAACGGATGCTCGATGTCGAAGCAGCGCTTGCGCGCGCTTCGGCTGCGTATAACGTGATTCCGCACAGCGCCGTGGCCGCGATCGAGGGCGCCTGTCAGGCCGATCAACTCGACGCCGACGCACTTGCGCGCGACGCGGCGCTCGGCGGCAACCTCGCGATTCCCCTCGTCAAACAACTCACCGCGCGCGTCAAGGCGGCGGATGCGGAAGCGTCGAAGTACGTCCATTGGGGCGCGACGAGCCAGGACATCATCGATACGGCGACGGTGCTGCAATTGCGCGACACCTTCGATCTGCTCGACAGCGGCTTGCAAACCACGTGCGATGCACTGGCGAAACTCGCGGCCACTCATCGCACGACGCCAATGATCGGCCGCACCTGGTTGCAGCAGGCGCTGCCCATCACGCTCGGCCTGAAATTCGCGCAATGGCTCGACGCGTTGCTGCGTCATCGCGAGCGGCTCGATGCGTTGCGTGCGCGTGTGCTGGTGCTGCAATTCGGCGGCGCGGCGGGCACGCTGGCGAGCCTGCGCGACGCGGCGCCACAAGTCACGCAATCGCTGGCTCAAGAACTCAAGCTCGCCGTGCCCACCTTGCCGTGGCACACGCAGCGCGATCGCATCGCCGAAACTGCGGCACTGTTCGGCATGCTGATCGGCACGCTCGGCAAAATCGCGCGCGATATCTCCCTGCAGATGCAAACCGAAATCGACGAACTGGCCGAGCCCGCCGCGGCAGGCAAGGGCGGTTCGTCGACGATGCCGCACAAGCGCAACCCGGTCGGCTGCGCGGCGGTGCTGACGGCGGCGACACGCGCGCCGGGCCTGGTGGCCACGGTGTTTGCCGGCATGGTGCAGGAGCACGAGCGCGCGCTTGGCGGCTGGCAAGCCGAGTGGGACGCGCTGCCGGAGCTCGCGCGCCTCGCAGGCGGCGCGCTCGCCAACATCGAGCAGATTGCTGTGGGGCTCAACGTGAATGTGCCGCGCCTTGCCGCCAATCTCGACGTCACGCACGGATTGATTCTCGGCGAAGCGGTAATGCTCGCCCTCGGCGACAGCATCGGCCGGCTCGATGCGCATCATCTCGTCGAGCGCGCATCGAAAGCGGCGATCGCCGAGCGCAAGACGCTCTTCGACGTGCTCTCGGCGGACCCCGCCGTGACCGAACATCTTTCGCTCGAGCGCCTCACGCAACTGCTCGATCCCGCTCAATACGTCGGCCAGGCGCACGCTTATGTGGACGCCGCGCTGGCACTTCATCACACGCGCGCCAAACGCGTCACTTCCAAGGAGTAACCGGCATGCCCTACGCAGCAGTCAACGGTACCGAGCTTCATTATCGAATCGACGGTGACCGTCACGGCAGTGCGCCGTGGATTGTGTTGTCGAATTCGCTCGGCAGTGATCTGTCGATGTGGACGCCGCAAGTCGCGGCGCTGTCTAAACACTTCCGCGTGCTGCGCTACGACACGCGCGGTCATGGTCACTCGGAAGCGCCGAAAGGTCCGTACACGATAGAACAACTGACCGGCGACGTGCTCGGTCTGCTGGACACGCTGAAGATCGCGCGCGCGAATTTCTGCGGTCTGTCGATGGGCGGCCTCACCGGCGTCGCGTTGGCCGCGCGTCACGCGGATCGTCTCGAACGCGTCGTGCTGTGCAATACGGCAGCACGCATCGGTTCGCCGGAAGTGTGGGTGCCGCGCGCCGCACGAGCCCGCACTGAAGGCATGCTCGCACTGGCCGACATGGTTCTGCCGCGCTGGTTCACCGCCGACTTTATCGAACGTGAACCGGTGGTGTTTGCCATGATCCGCGACGTGTTCGTGCATACCGACAAGGAGGGCTACGCATCCAATTGCGACGCCATCGACGCCACCGATCTGCGCCCTGAAGCCCCCGGCATCAAGGTGCCTGCGCTGGTGATCAGCGGTACGCACGATCTGGCCGCAACGCCGGCGCAAGGCCGCGAACTGGCGCAAGCGATTCCGGGCGCGCGCTATGTCGAACTGGATGCCTCGCATATTTCCAACATCGAGAAAGCCGAGGCCTTCACGAAGACCGTGCTCGACTTCCTGGCGGAGCAGAAATGAACGATGAAGACCGTTACGAAGCCGGACTCGATGTGCGCCGCGCGGTGCTGGGCAGCGCGCACGTCGACCGGTCGCTCGCGAATCGCACCGAGTTGACCGACGAGTTCCAGAATCTGATCACCCGCTATGCGTGGGGCGAAATCTGGACGCGCGAAGGTTTGCCGCGTCACACGCGCAGCCTGCTGACCATCGCCATGATGGTCGCGCTCAATCGCAGCGAAGAACTCGCGTTGCATTTGCGCGCTGCGAAAAACAACGGCGTGACGCGCGAGCAGATCAAGGAAGTGCTGCTGCAAACCGCGATCTATTGCGGCGTGCCGGCAGCCAATTCGGCGTTTCATCTGGCCGATAAACTGTTTCGCGAAGACGACGCTGCCGCGGCAAAGCCGTAACGACGCTGCAATACTGGCGCGGCGTGTGGCCGCGCCGGCACTCGCCGCGTGCTGCGCCGTCGCGCTGTCTCGCGGGTCCTGCCCCTTGCCTCCCGTCTTCTGCCTCTCGCCGCGATGATGCGGCGCAAAACGTGATGCGGAGCCTGAAGCGTACGTCAGACGAACCCCGCTTCAGGCAATCCTGCTCTCGTTCATCACGGCAGTTTCAGCCGGCAACTGCGAGCGCACCGCGCGCAACACCGTATCCTTGATGACCTCGCACCAATGCGCGAGTGCGTCTTTTTCCATCAGCGATTCACCGAGAAACGCACCCAGTGTGTACTGATTGGCGTTATAGAAATAACCGAGCGACGCGATCATCAAGTACACGTCACGCGCTTTGACGTCGGTACGAAAGACGTTTTGCGCCTTGCCCGCATCCAATAACTTCTGCACGACCGAAATCGCATAGCCGGAAATCTCCTTCAGCTTTGACGATTTATTCGCGTGCTTGCCCTGGTGCAGATTCTCGCTCGACAGCAGCGTGACGAACTCGGGATGATCGAGGTAGTACTGCCAGACGAATTCGACCATCTGCTCGAGGCCATGCAGCGGATCGTCCAGATCGAGATCGAGCCTGCTTTCGGCCTCGTTGAACTGCGTGTAGATCGTCTCCAGGACTTCGACAAACAACTGTTCCTTGCTGCCGAAGTAGTAATAGATCATCCGGTCGTGCGAACGCGCGGCCTTCGAAATACTTTCGACTCGGCCGCTTGCATAGCCTTGCTTTGCGAAGACCTTGATTGCCGCTTTGAGAATCTTGGCGCGCGTATCTTGCGCCTGCTTCGCTCGGATGCCGATAGCGCCCGGCTTGCGGGCGGCGGTGGGACTCATGACGGTCTCGGATCTCTTTGTTAGCGTAGGATGATTGAACGGCATGCGCCGTAGCCGCCGAGGCACGCTTAGGTGCGCTCGAGCATGGCGCGCCTTCATCATACAGCCCATATTGCGCGCGGCGAAATGCTCTGCACGATCACGTGCTTTCGGCGTAGATTGAATCGGGATTCGTGCCGCGATGCCGCGCCGCAGCATTCGGATGTCCGCCGGGAAACTCGTTGCGCAGTCTATTTTGATCGAGTAGATTTCAAGCAAGTTTGGTGTAGCGCATACTACACGAACGGTGAGTGGCCGCAACATGGAAAAATGCGGATCACGCGAAAGACCCTTTAAACAGGGGCTATTCGTCAGCCGGACAGGACCGATTGTAATGTCGTCGTATGGGAACCCCACCATGACAGAACATACGAAGGTCGATTTCGGTGTGGACGGCGTCGACGGCGAAACCGCCTCGACGCCAGGTCCGACCGTGCTCGAGAAAGCGGTGCCGCGCAGCGAGCGGATGGCGTCGAACAAGATCGAATGCAACGCGTGTCCGGTGTTGTGCCAGATATCGGAAGGCCGCACCGGCGCGTGCGATCGTTATGCGAATGCGGATGGGCGGCTGATTCGTGTCGACCCCGTGGTGTTTCTGTCGCGCGCCGCTTTACCCGAAGCAAGCACGAGCAGTGCGGAGGCCACGGTCGAATTTGGTGCATCTTCTGAAGCACACGATCCTGTTGCGGACCAGGCGCTGTTCGTTACGGGCATTGGCGCATCGTCCACGTATCCCGACTACAAGCCTGCGCCTTTCATTGTTTCCTCGAAGCTCGACGATGTCGACATGATTACCGTCGTCACCGAGGGCATTTTCAGCTATTGCAGTTTCAAGGTGAAGATCGACACCGACCGCTTTCTCGGGCCGGAGCAATCGAACGTGCGTTGCCATGGCGAGATCGTTGGGCATGTGACCACGGCGGAGTATGGCTCGCAGATGCTGAGCCTCGGCGGTGTTCATCATCTGACGGGCGGCAGCAAGAAAGAAGGCCGCGTGACGTGCGACATGATGCTCGCGCTCGGCAACAAGGAAGCGGTGGAGCTGAGCATCGACGGCGGTGCAAGTCTGGTGATTCGCGCGGGCGCGGCGCCGATTGTCGACGGCGTCGAAGAGCAACGTATGCGGGTGGGCTGCGGGTCGGCCACCATCGGCATCTTTGCGAAGCAATGGTTCGGTCACGCCGACGAAGTGGTGGTGGTCGACGATCACATCACCGGCGTGCTGACTGAACACCAGGCCGGCCGCTGTCTCGGCATGACGCGCTCAGGTCTGAAGATTCGCGGGCGCAAATCGACTCCGGGCCGCTATTTCCAGGTCGCGAATCCCGGCACCGGGTGGGGCGGCACCGACATTCAGGACCCGCTCGCGATTGTCGAAGGTTTCGATCCCGCCGTGGCGAAGCCGGGCATGCGCTTGCTGATGGTGTCGACCACCGGCGAACACGCGCAGTGGTATGAACTCGATCAGGACCTCGTGCCGCGTATCGCAGCCATGCCGGATGCCGTGCGCCGCACGGTCGAACGGATCGGCGAGAACTGCGAGCCGTCGCTTGCGACGGTGCTATTTCTTGGCGGCGCGGGCGGCAGCTTGCGAGCGGGAGCAACGGAGAATCCGGTCCTGCTTACACGCGCCATCAAACAGAAACTGGTCAACGTAACATGTGGCGGGGCGCCCGCCTATGTATGGCCGGGTGGCGGCATCACGGTGATGGTGGATGTTTCGCGCATGCCCGATCGATCGTTTGGCACTGTGCCGACGCCCGCAATCGTCGCGCCGATCGAATTCACCATGACGTATGACGCATATCGCGACCTCGGCGGCCATCTCGACGCGGTGCGTTCGCTGGAAAGCGTACTGGCGAACGGGCCGGAGCATACGGAAGGGGCGCCGCTCGCGCGCAGAACACTGGCGAGCAATCCCGACAACCCGTGGCCGCCCGCCATGCCGCCGATGCTCGGCTAACGGCGACACCATGAGCGACACAACGAGCACAACGAGCGCGACGAGCACAATGAACAACGCAACCCGCACCCCACTCGACGTGGCCCGCTGGCATTGGCAGCATGGGCCGATCGATCTGATCCTCGGCGCGGACGGCGAGCCCTCGGCGGTGCAGGCCGCGTACGAGGTTTGCTGGGCGCGCTTTGTAGACGTATTGCCTGAGTTGGTCGGCGAGTTGGCGCTGCTTCGGCAACCTGTGCCGAGCAACGCGGCGCAGGGTGACTGCGCGCTGAAAGGCCCAGTTGGCCGCCGCATGTGGAGCGCATGTCATCCTCACCGCGCGCGTTACATCACGCCGATGGCGGCCGTTGCAGGCAGCGTCGCGGACGAATTGATCACGGCGTTCGCGCGTGAAGGCATATCGCGCGCCTTTATCAACAACGGCGGCGACATCGCACTCTATTTGACCGAAAGACAGCAGTACCGCGTAGGCGTGTTCGCCGATCTGGCGGCATTGTCCGGCGCAAGGCTGTCAGGCGATCAAACTTTAGACGCAAACCTGACGCTCGACGCCGTCATGCCAACTCGCGGCGTCGCGACGAGCGGCTGGCGCGGGCGCAGCTTCAGCCTCGGCATTGCCGACAGCGTGACGGTGCTCGCCCGCAACGCCGCCACCGCCGATGCTGCCGCGACGATGATCGCCAACGCCGTCGATCTGGACCATGCGGGCATCGTACGCAGGCCGGCTTCCTCGTTGAAGGACGATAGCGATCTTGGTGACATGCTCGTGACCGTCGACGTGCCGTCCTTGCCGCAACCGTTGATTGATTTCGCGCTGGCGCGTGGTGTCGACGCGGCGCAGCGATTACAGGAACAAGGTTTGATCGAAGGCGCCGCGCTGTTCCTGCAAGGGCGGGTGCGTGTGGCCGGTGGTACCTGTCGGAATGGCGCGTTGTTTGCGCAGCGCGCCCAGATAACAACGGAGGCCCCGTGTTCGAGATACGCCGCGTGCTGACGCACGTCGAGGACATTTTCCACGAGTTCGGCCCCGCGCCCGCCCAGCCACTGCGGCGCGGCGCGATTGCCGCGGTGATGACGAATCCGTTCGCCGGCCGCTACGAAGCCAGAATCGAACACGCCATGGAAGCGCTCAAGCCGATCGGCTTCGACATGGCGCAACGGCTGCTGGCGGCGATGGCCGTACCGCACGCGTCGATCGAAAGCTACGGCAAGGGCGCCATCGTCGGCTCGCGTGGCGAACTCGAGCATGGCGCGCTGTGGCATGTCCCCGGCGGCTATGCGATGCGCGAATTGCTGGAGAAAAATGGCGTGCCGACCCATGCGATCGTGCCGTCGACCAAGAAAGTCGGTGCGCCGTCCACCGCGCTCGATGTGCCGCTGACGCATGTCAACGCGAGCTACGTGCGCAGCCATTTCGACGCGATCGAAGTGCGTGTGCCCGGTGCGCCCGCCGCGGACGAACTGGTGTATATCCTCGTGATGAGCACCGGACAGCGCGTGCATGCGCGTGTCGGCGGGCTGGCGAAAGAGGCGATTGTCGGCAAGGACGGCTTGCGCTGAGCGGCGCTTGAGCCACGCAATGCGCTGAAGCATTGCAACGAAACAATGAGTCGAAGCGCGGAGCTGAAGCATTGCGTTGCGGCGAGTAAGTAGAACACTAAGCAGAACATGCATCGAAACACGGAGATCGAAATGGCAATCAAGCTTCGCAAGCTGGTCGTGCAGGTCGATGAAACGCGCATCGAAATGGGGCAGACTATCGAGCCGCCGGCACGCCGTGCAGTCGCGATTGCGGTGATCGACAATCCCTATGCGGGCCGTTACGAGGCCAGGCTGGACGCGCTGATCGAAGCCGGTGAGGAACTGGGTGCGTTGCTCGGCAGCAAATGCGTAGAAGCGCTAGGCATCAAACCGGGCGACGCGCAAAGCTACGGCAAGGCGGCGATCGTCGGCGAAGCAGGTGAACTCGAGCATGCGGCGGCGATTCTGCACCCCAAGCTCGGCGCTCCGCTGCGGGTAGCAGTCGAGAAGGGCGCGGCGCTGGTGCCGTCGGCGAAAAAAATGGGTACGCTCGGCACCGCGATCGATGTCCCGCTGGGTCACAAGGACGCCGCTTTCGTGCGCAGCCATTTCGACGCCATCGAGGCGCGGGTATCGGACGCGCCGCGCGCGAATGAAATTGTCGTAGCCGTCGCGGTGACGGCCTCGGGCCGGCCGCTGCCGCGCATCGGCGGGTTGCAGGTGAATGAGATCAAGGGTGAAGACGGTTTGCGCTGAGTTATTTCAAGGGTCGCGATGCTTTCGAATTTGCTGGTACAGCTGGTCAACGGACTCGCCGACGCGTCGACGCTGTTTCTCGTCGCCGCCGGTTTGTCGCTGATCTTCGGCGTGACGCGCATTGTCAACTTCGCGCACGGCTCGTTCTATATGTTCGGCATCTATGTCGCGTATAGCATCGCGAGCCGTTTCGGCCATACGGCGGGTGGATTCTGGCTGTCGGTGCTGGCTGCCGCTCTGGTGGTTGCGGTGCTCGGCGCGCTGGTCGAAATGATCGTGTTACGGCGCATCTACCAGGCTCCCGAGTTGTTTCACCTGCTGGCGACATTCGCGCTGGTGCTGATCTTTCGCGACGCCGCGCTGTGGTTGTGGGGTCCGGAAGACCTGTTCGGACCGCGTGCGCCGCATCTGGCAGGCGCGGTCGATTTTCTCGGCCATCCGCTGCCGACCTACGATATCGCACTGATCGTGATCGGGCCGGTGGTGTTGCTGCTGCTCTGGTACGCGTTGACGCGTACGCGTTGGGGCACGCTAGTGCGCGCCGCGACCCAGGATCGCGAGATGCTCGGCGCACTCGGCATCAATCAGGCATGGCTGTTCACCGGCGTGTTTTTCGTCGGCGCGTTTCTCGCCGGTTTGGGCGGTGCGCTGCAAGGTCCGCGGATGTCGGCGAATCTGTCGCTGGATCTGGAGACCATCGGCAATGCGTTCGTCGTCGTGGTGGTCGGCGGCATGGGGTCGATTCCGGGCGCGTTCGTCGCGGCCTTGCTGATCGCCGAGATCAAGGCGCTATGCATCGGCATCGGCCATGTGTCGGTGTTCGGTATCGACTTGTCGTTGAGCCGCTTTACGCTCGTTGCAGAATTCGTCGTGATGGCAGTCGTGCTGGTGGTGCGGCCCTGGGGCTTGTTAGGGAAGGCGAGTGCCGCGGTGCGTGGCATGGCTGCGCCTGAAGCGCCATTGAGGCCTGCAGGCAAGCGTCTGAAGTGGCTGGCGGCAATCGCTTTGTTGGTGCTGCTACTCGCGCCGCTGGCGGCCAATGCGTTTCCCTACATGCCTGTGCTGCTGGTTGAAATCCTGATCGCCGTGTTGTTCGCGACGAGTCTGCATTTCATCATGGGCCCCGGCGGGATGCATTCGTTCGGCCACGCGGCGTACTTTGGGCTGGGCGCATACGGCGCCGCATTGTTTCTCAAAGTCCTCAATCTGCCGATGGAAGCCGCGTTGCTGCTCGGCCCCTTGCTCGCGGTGGCGGGCGCGCTGGTGTTCGGCTGGTTTTGCGTGCGGCTCTCGGGTGTCTACCTCGCGATGCTAACCCTCGCGTTCGCGCAGATCGTCTGGTCGGTGGTGTTCCAGTGGGACGACGTGACGGGCGGCAGTAACGGCATTCTTGGCTTGTGGCCGTCGAACTGGTTGTCGTCGCCAGTGGCTTTTTATTATCTGACGCTCGCCTGCGCTGTGGCCGGTGTGGGGCTGTTGCGCAAGATGCTGTTCTCGCCGCTTGGCTACGCAATGCGGGCCTCGCGCGATTCGGTGCTGCGCGCCGAGGCGATCGGCATCGACGTGAAACGGGTGCAGTGGGCGGCCTTCGTCGTGGCGTCGCTGTTTTGCGGGCTTGCCGGATCGCTCTATGCCTTCTCCAAGGGGACGATTTCGCCGGAGGTGATCAGCGTGAGCCGCTCGGTGGATGGCCTCGTGATGGTGCTGCTCGGCGGCTTGCAGACGTTGACCGGCCCGATCGTCGGCGCCGCCGTGTTCACCTGGCTGCAGGACACCGTCGCGCGGCAAACCGATTATTGGCAGGCGTTGCTGGGTTTCGCGATTCTGCTGCTGGTGATTGCGTTTCCGCAGGGCATCGTCGGTTTCATTCGCGAGCGTTTTGGCGACGATACGGTGGATAAGGCTGAAGAGCGCACTCCATCGCCATCGCAGGGCACGGCGATCAAGGAGGGGCTATGAGCTTGCTGCGCGTCTCCGGCCTCTCCAAGTCGTTCGGCGGGCTGAAAGCGGTCGACGATGTCTCCTTCGATCTCGAAGCGGGTCAACTGCTGGCCCTGCTGGGTCCGAATGGCGCTGGCAAGTCGACCTGCTTCAACATGGTCAACGGGCAACTGCGGCCGTCGTCCGGTTCGATTCGTCTCGACGATCACGAACTGGTCGGCATGCGGCCACGCGACATCTGGCGGCTGGGCGTCGGCCGCACGTTTCAGATTGCCGCGACCTTCAATTCGATGACCGTGCGCGAGAACGTGCAGATGGCGCTCGTCTCGCGCGAACGCAAGACCTTCGGTCTGTGGAAACCCGCGGGTTCGCGCTACGCCGATGAAGCCATGGCGCTGCTCGAACAGGTCGGCATGGGCGCCGACGCGCACCGCGCCTGCGGCGTGCTCGCATACGGTGACGTCAAACGCGTTGAACTCGCGATCGCGCTGGCAAACCGCCCGAAGCTGCTGCTGATGGACGAGCCCACGGCCGGCATGGCGCCAAAGGAGCGCAACGCGCTGATGGCGCTGACCAGGCGTCTCGTCACCGAGCACAAAATCGGCGTGCTCTTTACCGAGCACAGCATGGACGTTGTATTCGCGTACGCCGATCGCATGATCGTGCTCGCGCGTGGCAAGCTGATCGCCGGGGGCGACGCCGAAGCGATCCGCAACGACGCACGCGTGCAGGAGGTCTATTTCGGCACCGGCAAGACGTTCCAGCCACGCGCGCCGCTGCACGAAGCGGCCGGCGGCCATCAAGGACAAGGAGCGCTGCAATGAGCGAGCCGATGCTGAAAGTCTCGGGCCTCAATGCGTTCTATGGCCGCGCGCACATCCTGTTCGACGTGGGCCTCGAAGTCGGCCGCGGCGAAGTCGTCGCGCTGATGGGCCGCAACGGCGCCGGCAAATCGACGACGATGAAAGCGGTAATGGGGTTGCTGCCGCGCCGTCAAGGAGAGGTACATTTTCGCGGGCAAAACATTACGGCTTTGCAGCCGTATCGAATTGCGCGCATGGGCATGGGTTTCGTTCCCGAGGACCGTCGCGTGTTCTCGGATCTGACGGTGATGGAAAACCTCGATACAGGCCGCCAGCCGCCACGCGAAGGCGCGCCGCAATGGACGCCGGAAAAGCTGTTCCGCCTGTTCCCCAATCTTGGCGAAATGCCGAAACGCCCAGGCGGCCAGATGAGCGGCGGTGAGCAGCAGATGCTTACGGTCTCGCGCACGCTAATGGGCAATCCGTATCTGGTGCTGCTCGACGAACCGTCCGAGGGCGTCGCACCCGTGATTGTCGAGCAGATGGCGAACATGATTCTCGAACTCAAGCGCGAAGGGCTGTCGATTCTGTTGTCCGAACAAAATCTGCATTTCGCCGAGCTGGTCAGCGACCGCGCGTACGTCCTCGAGAAAGGACAGATCCGCTTTAGCGGCACGATCGGCGAACTCGCAAAGAACGAAACAGTGAGGCGCGCTTATCTGAGTGTGTGATTCCACCGGCGCACGAGGCGTGCAGGGTACGCACACACACGGCGCCGGGCAGTCGTTGCGAACCGTTGCGAAAGGAGAGGCAGATGGCAGCAGAGACGTTGACAGGCTTGTCGGGCAAGGTCGCCGTAACGAACATCGGTCTGCTGTTATCCGGCGACATCGACCAGCCGATTCTCGACGCCGACACGCTGGTGATCGACGACGGCGTGATCGTCGCGATCGGCAAGGAGGCGGATTGCGACCTCGAAGGCGCGCGGACGACCGTTGACTGCAAAGGCACCACGGTCGCCCCGGGCCTGATCGATTCGCACGTGCATCCGGTGTTCGGCGACTGGACGCCGCGGCAGAATCAGATGGGCTGGATCGAATCGAACCTGAACGGCGGCGTGACGACCATGATCTCTGCCGGCGAAGTGCATTTGCCCGGCCGTCCGAAAGACGTGCTCGGTGTAAAGGCGCTTGCTATTACCGCTCAACGTTCGTTTGAAGGAATGCGTGGCGCGGGTGTCGGTGGCGGTGTGAAAGTCATGGCGGGTGCGCCGGTGATCGAGAAGGGCATGGTCGAGGAGGACTTCAAGGAGCTCTCGGAAGCGGGCGTGAAGCTGCTCGGCGAAGTGGGGCTCGGCAGCGTGAAGGGCGGCGAGGAAGCGGCGCAGATGGTCGCGTGGGCGCGCAAGTACGGTATTCAAAGCACGATTCACACGGGCGGCCCGTCGATTCCCGGCTCGGGTCTGATCGATAGGGACGTGGTGCTCGCCGCCGATGCGGACGTGATCGGCCATATCAACGGCGGCCACACGTCGCTTTCCTATCGGCATGTATGCGATCTGTGCGAGCAATCGAGCCGCGCGCTGGAGATCGTTCACAACGGCAACGAACGGATCGCCTTGCTCACCGCACGTCATGCGGTCGAATTGAAGTGCCCGCATCGCATCATTCTCGGCACCGATAGCCCGGCGGGCTCCGGCGTGCAACCGCTCGGGATTCTGCGGATGATCGCGCTGATCTCCAGTCTCGCCGATGTCCCCGCGGAAATCGCTTTCTGCTTCGCGACCGGCAATACCGCGCGGCAGCGCAATCTGCGGCAAGGGCTGATCGAAGTGGGCCGTCCCGCCGACCTCGTCTTCATGGACCGTGCACAGCACACGGCGGCCGATACGTTGCTGGAAAGCGTGCAGCTCGGCGATATTCCCGGCGTCGGCATGGTGATGATCGACGGTTTGATCCGCTGCCGGCGCAGCCGCAATACGCCACCGGCGACTGAAGTGCCGGTGGTGTTTTGAACGCGCGCCGTGCCGCGTGGCCGGCATTGCCATGAACCGCCCGGCGCCTCTTACGCTGCACGTCAACGGCGCGACGCATCTTGTCAGCGCCGCCGCCGACACGCCACTGCTTTATCTGCTGCGTAACGACCTCGCGTTGAACGGTCCCAAATTCGGCTGCGGCCTTGGCGAATGCGGGGCGTGTACGGTGTTGCTCGACGGCATGCCGACGCGTTCGTGCGTAACGACAGCGAAGGTTGCCTTGGGACGTGAGATCACCACGCTCGAAGGACTGGGTGCGCGTGCTGCGCTGCATCCGGTGCAACAGGCCTTTATCGAAGAGCAGGCCGCCCAGTGCGGCTATTGCCTGAACGGCATGATCATGACCGCCAAAGCGTTGCTCGATCGCGATCCGCATCCGAGTGTCGAGACGATTCGGCGGGAATTGTCGCGCAACCTCTGCCGGTGCGGCACGCATGTCGAGATCGTGCGCGCGGTGCAGCGCGCAGCGGTTTTGCTTGCCGAGCAACCGGTGCTGGATCAAGGAGCGCGCGCATGACGGGACCCGATTTGAGTGTCGATCGCCGGGCCGCGCCGCCGTCGAGGCGGCAGTTCCATGACGCGCAGAATGTGCTGATCGTCACGCGGCCGCCACAAGCGCCGGTGCGAGCCGCGGTTGGGCAGCCGGGATCGCGGTCCACGTTCGTGCCGACGGAAGCGGACCTGTTTCTCGTCGTGCGCGACGACGGCAGTGTGGTCGCGTTCAACGGCCACGTCGATCTCGGTACCGGCATCGGCACGGCGCTCGCGCAGATCGTCGCGGAAGAACTCGACGTGCCGTTGACGCGCGTATCGATCGTGCTTGGACACACGAACGAAGCGCCGAATCAGGGGCCCACGATTGCAAGCGCGACGATCCAGATGTCGGCCGTGCCGTTACGGCATGCAGCGGCGCAAGCGCGGCAGTTTCTGCTGGCGGAAGCGGCCGCGCGTCTGAACGTAAGCGCAGAGCAACTCGACGTGCGAGACGGTGTGGTCTTTCAGCGCGACGACGCCAAAAAGGGCATTGGCTACGGCGAGTTGATCGCCGGGCGGCGCATCGAATTGACGCTCTCCCATGACGCGCCTTTGAAATCGCCGGACGCGTACAAGATTGTCGGCAAGAGTTCGCCGCGTGTCGATATCCCCGCGAAAGCCACGGGCGAATTGAGTTTCGTGCACGACGTGCGCGTGCCGGGCATGCTGCACGGCCGCGTCGTGCGGCCGCCTTATGCGGGTGTCGCGCAGGGCGAGTTCATCGGCAATAGCCTGCTGCATGTCGATGAACATTCCATCGGCGATTTGCCAGGCATCGTCAAGGTCGTGGTGATCCGCGATTTCGTCGGCATCGTGGCTGAGCGCGAAGAGGTCGCGCAGCAGGCGGTGAAGCGGTTGAATGTGCAGTGGAAAGCAGTCGAGGGTTTGCCTCCGCTCGAAACCAGCGCGGAAGTGGAAGCCGCGCTAAGAGCCAATCCGGCTAAACGGCGCGATCTGGTGATCGAGGGCGATATCGACGCCGCCCTCGCGAAAGACCCTGCTCGAACGCTGGAACGCACCTATGTATGGCCGTTTCAGATGCATGCGTCGATTGGACCCTCGTGCGCGGTGGCCGACTACCGGGATGCGAAGCTGAAGGTCTGGTCGGGCACGCAGAATCCCCATTCGCTGCGTGCCGACCTCGCCTTGCTGCTGGCGCTGGATGAAGCGCACATCGAAATCGTGCGCATGGACGCGGCAGGTTGCTATGGCCGCAATTGCGCGGACGATGTCGCCGCCGACGCCGCGTTGCTATCGCGCGCCACCGGCAGTCCGGTGCGCGTGCAACTATCGCGCGAAGACGAGCATGCATGGGAGCCCAAAGGCGCTGCGCAATTGATGGATGTGCGCGGCGCTTTAGATGCAGAGGGCGGGCTCGCGGCATACGACTTCGCGACGCGCTATCCATCGAACGACGCCCCGACGTTGGCGTTGCTGCTCACCGGAACCATTTCCGCGCAGCCGCAAGTATTCGAAATGGGCGATCGCACGTCCGTGCCGCCGTACGACTACCGAAGCATGCGCATTGTCTGCGACGACACGCCGCCGATCGTGCGCGCGTCCTGGCTAAGAGGCGTGTCCGCCTTGCCGAACACGTTCGCGCACGAGTCCTTCATCGACGAACTCGCGGCGCAAGCGGGCGTCGATCCCGTTGAGTTTCGGCTGAAACATCTCACTGATCCGCGCGCGATCGATCTCGTCAAGGCAGTGGCTGAAAAAGCCGGCTGGCAACCTCGTACTGTCGCTTTGAAAGAGGCGGCTCAGGAAGACGGCGACGTCGCGCGCGGCAGAGGCTTCGCTTACGCCCGCTACGTGCACAGCAAGTTTCCCGGCTTCGGCGCGGCATGGTCCGCGTGGATCGCCGACGTCGAAGTCAATCGCAAGAGCGGCGAGCTTGCCGTGACGCGCGTGGTGGTCGGGCAGGACACCGGCACGATGGTGAATCCCGACGGCGTACGTCATCAGATTCACGGCAATGTGATTCAGGCAACCAGCCGCGCACTGAAAGAGCGCGTGACGTTCGGCGAGAACGCGGTGACGAGCCAGGAGTGGGGCGCGTATCCGATCCTGACGTTTCGCGAAGTGCCGGTGATCGACGTCGTGATGATGCCGCGCCACGGCGAGCCGCCAATGGGCACTGGCGAATCGGCGTCGCTGCCTGGCGCCGCCGCGATCGCCAACGCGTTGTATGACGCGACCGGTGTGCGTTTTCGCAGGCCGCCGTTCACGCCGGAGACGATTCGCGCCGCGCTCGCCGATGCGCAAGCGGAAGAGGCGGCTGCGCGCAAAAAGAAGCGCTGGCGGCTCGGCTTTCTCGGCGCAATCGCCGCAGGCGCGGCCGGCTGGCTGGGCGCAGTGGCCATGGCGCCGCAAGCCATGGCGCCGATTGCGCCACTTCGCGCGAGCGCGTTCGCGCCCGAACTGGTGGCACGCGGCAAACTGCTCGCGTCGCTGGGCAATTGCGCGGTTTGCCATACCGCGCACAACGGCGTGCCGAACGCGGGCGGCAAAGCGCTCGATACGCCATTCGGCACCGTCTACAGCACCAACATCACACCCGATGGACAGACGGGCATCGGCACATGGTCGCTCGACGCATTCGTGCGGGCGATGCGGCGAGGTATCAGCCGCGACGGGCATCGTCTGTATCCCGTGTTTCCATACACGTCGTTCAAAAACACCTCCGACGACGATCTGAAAGCGCTCTACGCGTACCTGATGGCGCAGACGCCGGTGCGTTCCCGTCCACCGGAAACGAAGCTTGCGTATCCGTTCAGGGTGCGTCCGTTGATGGCCGCATGGAACGGGCTCTTCCTCGGACGCAATACGTTTGCCGCGAGCGCGACCCAGAGTGCGCAATGGAATCGCGGGGCGTATCTCGTGAACGGCCTCGGCCATTGCAGCGCATGCCATACCCCGCGCAATGCATTCGGCGCCGAGAAAACCGGTCCCGCATTCATGGGTGGCGGCATGGCGGAAGGGTGGGAAGCGCCTGCGCTGTCGACGCTTTCCAACGCGCCCGTCCCCTGGAGCGAAGACGAACTCTTCAGCTATCTGCGCTACGGTCACGCGCCGCTGCATGGTGTCGCGGCCGGGCCGATGGCGCCGGTCGTCAGCGATCTGACGGCATTGCCCGACAGCGATATTCGCGCGATGGCGACGTATCTGGCGTCTTTGAGTCCCCTGGAGGCCAACGCGGATCCGGTGGCGACGGCGCGTCAATACGAGCAGGCCAGCACGATGACGGGTACGGCAACAGGCTTGGGTGCACGTCTCTTCGACGGCGCGTGTGCCGTCTGTCATCACACTGGCAGCGGGCCGCAATTGTTTGGTGCGCATCCGTCGCTGGCGCTTAACACGAATCTGCACAGCACGACACCTGATAATCTGATTCGCGTGATTCTCGATGGTATCGGCTCGCCTGCGCGCCCCGAACTCGGTACGATGCCGGCTTACCGCGACAGTTTCAACGACGCCCAGGTCGCCGAACTCGTGTCATACCTGCGTCAGCAATTCGCCGGCGGCAAGCCGGCATGGCAGGACGTCGCGGCGAGCGTCGCCAGAATCCGCGCGACGTCGCGGGCCGAGTGAAATTGCAACACGCATTGCGGCACGGTTTGCCGCATCGCTCGCAGCACCACTTGCAGCACAATTCGCAGCACGGATCGCAACACGGCTTGCAACACAACTCGCAGCACAACTCGCAGCACGGCTCGCCGAACGAATCGCGAGACGCTTGAACGCTCGATAAGAACGACCGCATTCCCGCAATCCTTTTGATAACGGAGAAACGCATGACCACGCGCGCAGGATGGATCTCTCGCCTTACGGTTTCAACGGTTCTATCGCTTGCTGCCTTCGGTGCGAGCGCCCAGCAGACCATCAAGATCGGTGAAATCAACAGCTACAAGGCGCAACCTGCCTTTCTCGGGCCTTACAAGAACGGCTGGAATCTTGCGCTCGACCAGGTGAACGCGGCGGGTGGCGTACTCGGCAAACAGCTCGAAGTGGTGTCGCGCGACGACAACGGCAATCCGGGCGACACGATCCGCGTCGCGCAGGAGTTGATTGCACGCGAGCAGGTGCAATTGCTATTCGGCGGTTTCCTGTCGAACACGGGTCTCGCGCTGACCGACTTCGCGAAGCAGAAGAAGATTTTCTTCCTTGCTGCCGAGCCGTTGACTGACAAGATCGTTTGGGCCGACGGCAACAAATACACGTACCGTCTGCGTCCTTCGACGTATATGCAGGTGGCGATGCTGGTGCCCGAGGCGGTGAAATTGAAGAAGAAGCGCTGGGCGCTCGTGTATCCGAACTACGAGTACGGGCAATCGGCGGTGGCGACGTTCAAGAAGCTGATGACGGCGGCGCAGCCTGATGTGCAGTTTGTCGCCGAGCAGGCGACGCCGCTGGGCAATGTCGATGCGGGCGCGGTGTCGCAGGCGATTGCCGATGCGAAGCCGGATGCGATTTTCAACGTGCTGTTCGGCGCCGATCTTGGCAAGTTTGTGCGCGAGGGGAATACACGCGGGTTGTTCAAGGATCGCAGCGTGGTGTCGTTGCTGACGGGCGAGCCGGACTATCTCGATCCGCTGGGGGCGGAGGCGCCGACTGGCTGGATCGTCACGGGTTACCCGTGGTATTCGATCGATACGGCGGCGAACAAGAAGTTTGTGGATGCGTATCAGGCGAAGTATCACGACTATCCGCGGCTTGGGTCGGTGGTGGGATATTCGGCACTGATGTCGATTGCGGCGGGGATCAGGAAGGCGGGGTCGACGGATTCGGATAAATTGGCGGTCGCGTTCAAGGGGCTTGGGGTGGAGACGCCCTTCGGGACGATTACCTATCGCGCGCAGGACAATCAGTCGACGATGGGGGCTTTTGTCGGTGTCACCGGTCTCAAGGATGGGAAGGGGGTGATGACTTCCTATCGGTATATTGACGGGGCTAGTGTGCAGCCGTCGGATGCGGAGGTTAGGAAGTTGAGGCCTGCTGACTAAGTTTTTTTTCCTTTTGCGGCGGCATTGGGGTGGTTTTGTGGTTTTGGCTTTGATGGTTTTTTGCCTGCCTGGCGTTTTTACAAAACGCCAGGCAGGCAAAAGGCTTACTCCTCCGCATCATGCTCAATCACAAACCGCCTCAAATAAGCCAGCACGGCGGCTTCGACAGCCCGATGATCAGCGGTACTCTTCGACCCTGCATTTTCCTCATCGCCAAACAACGTGGACGGCGCATTATGCACATCCACTTCCTGGCCTTCGCGAAACACGCGAATCTCGTGAACGTCTTCGGCGTACTCGGCGATCCAATGCACGCCTTCAATATGCGCGCCTGCGCGAACGGTAGGTATCTTCATGGACGTCTCCCGTCAGGTCGGACCACGGCGCCGACCCTTGCCATCACCATACGCCGTCCAGGCGGCAGGCGCGAGCGTTGTAGGGCAATTTCCTGAGGTTCGCTGCGCTGCAACGGGCGTCCCTGACGCTTAACCATGCTACTGGTGGCGCCCTCGCAACGGGGAATTCGTCAAGGAACAGATCGATAAGGTGCGCGCCGGCAAGCGCGGCGTCAGATCGGCAAAGCAGGCGATTGCAATCGGCCTGTCGGAAGCGCGCCGGGCGGGCGTCGCCGTGAAGCCGCCGAAGAAGGCAGCGCACACCAGAGCGACCCGAGCGCGCCACTGACGGTAGCGCCCGAGCGGGCGTGCGGCAGGTAACGCGGCTAGGCTCGCGCACTTCTCGTACGCATCGCTGTCCCGAGTGGCAATGCGGCGCGCGCAACATCCACGCGCGCCGCATCTTTCCAGCCGTCTTACTGCACCGTCGCCAGCACGTCGCCCACGGTCTTGAAGATGTGTCCGATCTGCTCTTCGTCGATGATGAGCGGCGGCGAGAACGCGAGGATGTCGCCGGTAAAGCGCACCAGCACGCCCGCCTCGAAGCACTTCACGAACGCTTCGTAAGCACGCGCGCCCGGCGCGCCGTCGCGTGGCTCGAGTTCTACGCCCGCGATCATGCCGAGGTTGCGAACGTCCTTCACATGCTTGGCACCGCGCAGCGAGTGAGCGGCGGCTTCGAACTTCGGCGCCATCGTCGCCGCGCGCTCGAACAGGCCTTCGCGGCGATACAGGTCGAGCGTCGCAACCGTCGCGGCCGCCGCGGCCGGGTGGGCCGAATACGTGTAGCCGTGGAACAGCTCGATTGCGCCCTGCGCGCCGCTGTTGACGATCGTGTCGTGGATCGTGCGGCTTGCGGCCACCGCGCCCATCGGGATCGCGGCGTTGTTGATCGCCTTGGCCATCGTGATCAGGTCCGGCGTCACGCCGAAGTATTCGCTAGCGGTCGCTTTGCCGACCCGGCCGAAACCGGTAATCACTTCGTCGAAAATCAGCAGGATGCCGTGCTTCGTGCAAATCTCGCGCAGCTTCTGCAGATAGCCTTGCGGCGGAATCAGCACGCCCGTCGAGCCGGCCACCGGTTCGACGATCACGGCGGCGATCGTCGAGGCGTCGTGCAGCGTGACAATGCGCTCGAGTTCGTCGGCGAGATGCGCGCCCCATGCGGGCTGGCCCTTCGAAAACGCGTTGTGTTCAAGGTTATGCGTGTGCGGCAGGTGGTCGACCGCCGGCAGCAGCGCGCCGGAAAACGTCTTGCGGTTCGGCGCGATGCCGCCGACCGAAATGCCGCCGAAGCCCACGCCGTGATAGCCGCGCTCGCGGCCGATCAGCCGTGTGCGCTGAGCTTCGCCACGCGAACGGTGGTACGCCAGCGCGATTTTCAGGGCGGTGTCGACCGATTCCGAGCCGGAGTTCGTGAAGAAGATCCGGTCGAGGCCGTTCGGCATCAGTTCGGCGACTTTCGTGGCCGCTTCGAATGCCAGCGGATGGCCCATCTGGAAGGTCGGCGCGAAGTCGAGCGTCGACAGTTGCTGGGTGATCGCAGCGACAATCTCGTCGCGGCCGTGGCCGGCGTTCACGCACCAGAGGCCGGCGCAGCCGTCGAGCACTTCACGCCCGTCCGTGGTGCGGTAGTACATACCCTTGGCCGATTCCAGCAGGCGCGGCGCGGCCTTGAACTGGCGGTTGGCGGTAAAGGGCATCCAGAAAGACGACAGGTCGTCGATGACGGGGCGCGAAGTCATGGTTTTTTCCTCGAAGTGGTCCCCCAAGGGGACTTCCTTCGGGGCGTAGCCAAAACTGTAGCGTTCGCGGTTTAATGGCGGCATAAACAGTTGACGCAGTGTGGTGCTAACTGTGTTGGTGGAATTGCGATAACTGTGTCGATCGCACAATGACGCAATTCGATGCTTTATCGGGCCATCTATTTGGCAACCTAGCCGGCCGTCGCGACCGGCCTCTCAGTCCAAACCATGATCGAACTACAACTTGAGCGCGACCGGCGCGCCGCTCCCACGCTCGTCGAGCAGGTCGTGCAGGGTTTCACGCGCGCTATCGAGGCGCAGTCGCTGCGCGCCGGCGCGCTGTTGCCGTCGGTGCGGCAGTTGGCGCAAAGCCACGAACTGAGCACCTTCACCGTCACCGAGGCGTACAACCGTCTTGTTTCGATGGGCCTCGTGGTGGCGCGGCGCGGATCCGGTTATCGCGTGGCGGCACGCTCGCAGTCCGCGCGGGCCGCCCCGACCGACTGGCAGCCGCCCAGCCTGACCGCGACCTGGCTGCTGTCCGACGTGTTCGCCGACCATTCGGTGCCGATCAAGGCGGGCGGCGGCTGGCTGCCGAACGAATGGATCAACGAGACGGGCTTGCAGCATGCGCTGCGTGCAATGAGCCGGGTGCCGGCGGCGCGGCTCGGCGACTACGGGCATCCGTACGGTTTCGCGCCGCTGCGCGAGCGGATCGCCGAGCAACTCGACCGGCGCGGTTTGCCGGTCGACGTCTCCAACGTGCTGCTCACGCAGGGCGCGACCCAAGGGCTGGATCTGATCGTCCGCACGTTGCTGCGCGCGGGCGACGCCGTGATCGTCGAAGATCCCGGTTATTGCAATCTGCTGCAGATTCTCAAGCTGGCGGGGCTGGTGGTGCATGGGGTGCCGCGCACGCCGGCCGGCGTCGATACCGACGTGCTCGAAGCGCTGGTCGCACAGCACAAGCCGAAGGCGATTTTCGTCAACACCACGCTGCAGAATCCGACCGGCGCGACCTTCGGCATGGCGGCGGCGTTCCGTCTGTTGCAGATCGCCGAGCGTCAGCGCATGTGGGTGATCGAAGACGATGTCAGCCGCGAACTGGCGCCACCCGGCGCGCCTCTGTTTGCCGCCATGGAAGGCTTGCAGCGCGTGCTCTACGTTGGCGGCTTTTCGAAGACGGTGACGCCGGGCCTGCGCTGCGGCTATGTGGTTGCCGAGCGGGCGGTGTTGCGCGAGCTGGCGCGCACGAAGATGGCGGTGGGCCTGACCTCGTCGGAAGCGATCGAGCGGATTGTCGACAAGGTGCTGCTCGAAGGGCGCTATGCGCGTCACGTCGAAGCCGTGAACGAGCGGCTCAAGCTCGCGCATGCGGCGGTCGAAGAACGGCTCGATTCGCTCGGCCTCGAACTGTTTCATCGGCCGCGAGCGGGCCTGTTCCTGTGGGCGCGGCTGCCGATCGAAGCGGAGCGCGCCGGTGAAGTGGCGACCGCCGCGCTTGCGCATGGCATCTGGCTCGCGCCCGGCTCCTACTTCCGTCCCGACGATGCCCCGAGCGCCTGGTTCCGTTTCAACGCGCCGTACTCGACCGACGACGCGTTGTGGCGCTTCATCGAGCGAGTCGGGCAGGGCGCGAGCTAGCTGTGCTCAATGTCAAACGGCTTGGCCGAGCAGCTTTAGTGCGATCGGATACAGCGAAAGCACCAGCAGCAGCGCCATCGCCACATTGAAAATGCGCAGCCGCTTCGGGTCCGACAGCACGCGCCGCATCGCGGTGCCGAAACCGGCCCACAGGCAGATGCACGGAAAACCGATCACGTAAAAGACTACCGCCATTGCGATGGCGTTCATGCTGGTGCTCTCGCTCAGGTGGATCGTCGTGGCGGCGGTCAGCACCATCATCCACGCTTTCGGATTGATCCACTGAAACGCGATGGCTTCATGAAACTTCATGGGCCGGCGATCGCCTTTCCTGACCTTCAGTTCGCCCGAGGTGCCGATTTTCCACGCGAGATACAGCAGATACGCGACGCTCGCGACTTCGAGCACCGTGTACAGCACGGGAAAGTGCACGAAGGCTTCGCCCAGGCCAATCCCCACCGACAGCATCAACAGGACGACCCCGGCGCTGATGCCGGAAACATGGGGCAGCGTACGGCGAAAGCCGAAGTTGACGCCCGAGGCCAGCAACATCGTGTTGTTCGGACCGGGCGTGATCGTCGTGACGAGCGCGAACAGAATGCCGGCGGGCAGCGCACTGAGGCTGAGGTAAGACATAGGTGGCTCCGGTGGCGGTCGGTAGGACCTTGGGAGCATTCTAGCGAACCATGCCGGTACAGTACCTGTACGGATTATGGGATGGTGTCCGGTACAGGTGCGCGCATGAGGTTCGCATTGGACGCGCCCAGCGGCCTTCGGACGACAGTAATAGTGGGATTCGCGCCACTATTACTGAGATTTACGACACTATTAATGAGACTATTTAGTCCGCGTTGGGTTAGGGGAGGTCAGTGTGCCCACCGCAACGAATTTATGATGCTGGGTTCGGTGGGCAATTGCGAGGCCAGACAGTGGCACGTGTTGTGACTCGTAAGGAAGTCGGCAACCTGAAAAAGCGTCGATATCATTTTCCGTGGTTCTGGTGCAAATAGGCTCATTGGACCGGTCACAATAGCGATCGAATCAATTACCTGTCATGGGATAGCCGTCAAATGCAGCACCTGGCTGACCAGGTAGTTCACATTGAGCCAGTTGATTGCAAGGTTACTGACGTTGACCGTCCCGATACCCGTGGCAAAATTCCAGCCGGTGCTGGCGCCATAGGCTTTTGCGTAGCTGGTACCACTCGTTGAGAGCACACCGTAGGTGCCACTCGGGAGAAAGCAATTGTTCGAACCTGAGCAATTCACGTCCATGTCGCCAGAGGTGACGTTATAAAAGATGCAGTTGCTGGCGTCGCGATTGCCAAGACTCGAATTGCAGACACTGCTACCCAGCAGGACATTCTGAACCGCGGCCAGTTCGTAATAGACGGGGCTTGGATTGCCTTGGCGGGCTTCGCCGGTGTACTGGTTCACCAGGGCCTGAAAACCGGCCCAGATCGGCGCGGAAAACGATGTCCCGCCACCGCCGGACCATCCGCTTGGCGCGCCTGTACAGGCGACACCGCCGTTGGACGTGTCGGTGTCGCAGACAACGTAGTAATGGCCCCAAACGCCGCTGGCCGCAAACAGAGAGACATCGGGAATATCACGTACCCCATCGGGCGGATTGCCCGTTGCCAGCGGCTGCCAGGCCGGCTTGGCGTATCCCTTACATGTTCCGCTGACCACCCCGCCTAGTGATGGACTTCCTGTGGCACAACCGCTCGGTCCGCCGCTGCCGGCGGATATCGTCAAAAACGCGGCCTTGCCCGTTGGGCTGTTGCAAAACCCGTTTGCGCCATAAGTCGTGCTATAGCCGTAGGCCTTAGCAATCAGCACGCTGGCGCACGAATTGTTCCACGGGATTTCAGGAATATAAGATATCGCGGAACCATAGGTCGACGTATTGCCTGAATTCCAATAGGAACTGGTGACGCCTGCCGAGGCATCGCCGAAATCCGTACCCCCCACAGCAACATTGTAGGGTGTCGAGGCAAGGCCGCTGACGCCGATTCCATGTGTCGAAATTGACTGCCCTGCGTCACAGCTCGTAGCGCCCTGATCACCCGCTGCGACAAAGACAGAGATGCCGAGTGCGGCTGCCTGCTGATAAATGGTCGCGTACGCCGCATTGGCCGCCGCCCCGTTTTTCGCCTCGCACTCCCCGTAGCTAACGCTGATGATCGCAGGTGGGTTGATACCGTTCACCACGTTCTGCAGTGCGATCAGACCGCCAAATGTCGTGCTGGTATCGCCACAGGACGCCAGCACAATGGATGCGCCAGGGGCGGCGGCGCTCGCCCATTCTGCATCGAGCACGGCTTCTCTTTCGCTAGCTGCGACGACACCGGGATTAGAACAATTGTTAGCACTGCTCGCGGCTGCCGGGTGAACCTGCGTGAATGCACCGCTTGTATAGCCAGATAAACCGAAGGTCGAGCGGAATGTGGTCCAGTCAGCTGTGTTGTAAACGTTTGTATTCTCTATGACGACGATCGTCTGCCCTTGGCCAGAGACGCCTGAACGAAACAGCGGATTCACATTGTAGATGGTCGCGAGATCGGCCGGCACAACCGCATGGCGCGTTGCGTTGCCACTGGTGTAGGTGTAATCGGAGCGCGGGATGAAATTTGTATGCGGCTTGAAATCGCTCAGCGATACTATCCCGCGTACGGCGTCCGCAAGCGCAACCGGGATCCGTGGATTGCTTACGTTTGCTATATGCGTCACTCCATTTGACACGATATGATGGATTTCGGTCCGAAACGCGTCGCGGATCTGCCCCGCTGTTCCCGAGAAATCGATCACCATCCCGCCTGACTCAACGCCGTTTACCGTTAGTCCGTGCCGGGAAAGCCAATCGCTGACCGCGTTGACATCCGCGTCCGCCGGGCCGAACTCCGAGCGGAACTGTGCTGCCGTGAGCCATTGATGGAAATGTGCGGATTTTGGATCCTGAAGACTTGTAATGAATCTGGCGAGATCTGCGTCCCTCTCTGCCGGCCTCTTCAGAAGAAGCTGAACATGGTAAAGCACTAGCGCGTCGTCCACCCGGCCGCCCTCATTGAGAGCGTTCAACTCCGGACGAGTATTGCCTGGCAACTCCACCGTCTTGCTCTCGTCGACGACCTGCGTGACAAGCTGCCTTGCGGACTGCGCCAATGCTACGGATACCTTGCCGAATATTACGATCGGTATAAGCAGGCTCACCACGAAGACTGGATTAGGTCTTTTGAACATAGCGTATCTCCCGACGCGCCCGACCAGTATTGACTGCTGGAATCGAGCATACGAAATTCAACAATCGTTGATTCCGGACCCGCGCAGAACAGCACTCCGTCATCGAACCGTTGCTGCATTGGGCATGCTTTGACGACCTTCAGTAAAGCCAGACACCTGCGCGACACAATCGTCGTCGTGTTGAAGACGCGATTCATCTCGCCCCCTGAATTTCCGGCCACCGACAGAACGAGAAGCAAGCTTTACGCCATTCGTAAAAAGTCGTCTCCACATCTCCGCTAACTCAGCTCAGGCGGGGCAGTGGGCAAATTCCCGAGACTTGTCGGAGAACCACGGGTATCAACGTGTCGTAGAACACGCTGCGATCCAACGCGCGCGTAACGTAACGTGACGTAACGTCAGATCCGCCATTCCGTGCGGTGCAACCTCACGATCCCAGCGAAACGTTTCGAGAGACCGCTTCTGGGATCTCTCCCGCGAGGAAGTTCACGCCTTGTTGGGGGCACCCGATTCGGGTACGTGGCTCGGACGGCGCGATCGTGTATTGCTCACGCTGCTTTACAACACTGGCGCCCGAGTGTCAGAACTGATCGGAATTCGGGTGGCCGATGTAAAGCTCGCCACGACGCCGTGGGTACCGGTATCTGCCTGATCGAATGAAGCGTGTACGCGAATGAGGAGCGCAGCGTGCAGGCACTGGTTGATATCGTGCGTCGTTCGTCTGGGCGCGAACATCCGCGTATGACCCTGGCAAGACTTCTGATGTCAAACGAAAAGGTGAGAGCGCGCGCAATGGAAGCTTTGTCAAAGGTGAGGGTTTCAGGCGCGCCCGATCCTCCAAAGGACCCGCGCGGGGAACCGGTCCCTTGGGATGTCGCAAAGGCTGCGTTGGGCGCCCGATCCGACGGAGAACTAAACGAGATTTGAAAGTTATGCCTCGAACGCGCTGACAGTCGAGAAAACAAGCATGTCTTTACCCGAGCGAGTGCGCCTACTCCCATCCCTGATATCCGACAGGCTGTGCCGAATTGCCGTAACCGGCGGGGTACGGCCGCCGCAGTTCAGGTGGCGTGTACATCTCGTTATATGCCGGATAGGCAGGCGGGCGGCCCACTATGATGACCTGCGGCGCCGCCGCTTGAGCGGGCGGCCGAGGTACGTAGGCGGACTGCGCGTCAGCCGGCTGGTACCGGGCGGGCGGATACGGAGCGGGCGCGTACTGGTAAGCCTGAACGGTTCGAGGCGGCGGGGGCGGCGGCGCGTATTCCCGCCAGGCGTACCCACCTGACTCCTGAGACTCTGTTGACATCTGGTTATAGGCCGGCGCCGCCGCGTATTGCTGGGGCTGCTGGTTCTGATATTGCCGAGGTTGCCGGTTGTGCGCCGCTTGAGACGGTAGAGGCGCTTGAGTTCCTTGCTCCACGGCGTATTGCGGTTCCTCATCGGCCTGCCGATATCGCGGCACCGCCCGCTGAGCGTTCTGGAAATCGCGCCTCTGCGTCACCTGCGCGTCGTCATCATTGTCCGACTTTGCTTCCGGCAATGCCGTCACGGCTTGCGTCGGAATCAGTATCGGAGGCTCGGACTCGGTGGCAAACAGCTTCGGCGACGTAGTCCGCGTAGAAACCTGCTTCAGAGGCACAGGTTGCATTTCAGCCCGCTCAGGCGGCGTAACCCGCGCTGAGGCCTGCTTCAACGACGCGACCGGTGCATAGACCCGCCTCGGCGGCGCAGACGCGACTTGCGCGGGACCGTGCTTCAGCTGCACAGGCTCGGCTTGCGCGGGACCGTGCTTCACCGGCACAGGCTCGGCCTGCGCGACGACCAGCCTGGACGGCGTAGCTCGCGCAGCAGCATCCCGTTTCGGCGATGTGACCGGCGCGGTTACATGCCTCAGCGACACGGCTTGCGCTACAACCCGCCTTGGGGGGGCCACCCGCTCGGCAACCGGCTTCGGCGATGCGGGCATGGCCGGCGCAGCAAGCTGCTTTTGCCGATGCTTCACCTCGTCGCCCAAGGTCGCATAGGATTTCGAGTCTTCCCTGGCGCGCGCGTTATAGCCGATGAAATACGCATAGCGCAGGTCTGCAAGGCGCGCCTGAATGTCGGCTTCGGCGGAGACGCGTTTTTCGCCGGGATCGAGAGATGCGTCGACGGTCGAGTCTTCGAAGGCCGAGGCTTCAGCATCAGCGGCACGGGCGGATCCGGGATGCAGCGCGCCCACAGAAGACATAAGCGCAGCGGCTACCGCGACGAGCACTTTTTTTTCCATACTTTCACCTCGGAATTCCGTGCGACAGACCGCGTGGGATTCTCCAATCTCCGGACCGGACTTCCAGGCGCGCTTCCGGGATATCGGCTCCTTTTAACACGTCCTTAAGGGCCCAGGATAGTGTTTCCGGGTATAACCTGGGCGAATGACTATATGCCGTACAACCATAGTCATACCGACGTTGTCGGTCCGGAAATTCTTGCCTGCTCCGGCGGCCATAGCACGCATCAGCTCGCGCCGCGGTCGGTGGAAAAGTTCGGCCTCGAGAACACTCGCAAGGCCGTTCGCCAAAGCATCGAAAGCCTCCCACCCGCTGACAGCGCGCGCAGCGGGCAGCCTGTTCATGCTCGTAACCGACGAGCATGTCATCGATCAGGGGCATGCCGGCGACCGCCGTCACCTTGAGTCCCGCGAGACTTGCCTTACAACGGAACGCCCAACAACTCGCCTCCCCAAAAATAGGTGCCGACCCCTCTCATGCCGTGCTGACAGCATCTGATTATTTCCATTCATGAAGAAGACTATTTGTTTGAATGGCACGTGACGGCACGCGCAGGATCCCCGACAATACGAGTCGCGACGGGGCGTAGCACTGGCTGGTGCGACACTGGATTCCTCATCCGGTCCCCGCCGTACTCCTGCATTCGCGCTAGTAGCAGGGCGGAAGGGCCTTGAGAGTTGCACAAATGGAGTCGCGCACGGATCGACTGCTGCGAAGCAGCTCGACAGCTAACCCCGTCAGTTGGAGGCTTGCTTCAGAGCAGGACCGGCGCCTAATTTGCGGTGTCAACGCCCTCTCGCGGCCATCAACCCCTGCGACATTGCTCTCTCAACTGACGTGCGTCGCATCAGGTTGACTTTGGCGTTTCGCATTACAGCCGAGCGTGCCATTCAGAACGATGATGAACATCTGGCCGAAGAATGCGAACGGGTAGTTTCACTGCAGGGCGTTGCGCATCCGTGTCAGGTTTTTCATGGTCCTTGGCGGAACAACCGTCTAAGGGCCAATATTTCATAACGTTTAGGAGAGTTTATGGCTTTCGAACATCGTGGCTTTCGGGTGACTGCCGATGCTGTGGCTGATGAGCTTGGCGTTCAGTGGGTATGTCATGCCCTTATTGAACGTACCGATGGCGATGCGAAGAAAGGCGCGCCCGCAGGCATCGAACTAACTATTCCCAGGGCTAAGATTGATCCTTTGATGGCAATCAGCGCACTGGAGCACAAATCCCGGGCCGCCATCGATGATTGGCATGAGGCAGGGCAAGCATAGAGGCAGGTCTTCATTCACTTTGAGCTGCCCTGCGCCGGCGCGAGACCCGCGGGTTCCAGCTCAAATACGCACCGATTGATGTTCTTGCTAAAGCCACGCGCCGTTGGCGCTGGCGTCCAGTTCGCAACCAAGGTTGCGCATTTAGTTCCGTTTATGACTAGCCGAAACGCATGCGCGGTGCTTTGTCAAGTTGGCGTGCGTAGGCTATCTGTGTAGAGAGCAAGCGTAGTTATCCTTATCAGATAACTTTCTCGACGAATCCAGCGCCGGTTTTGTCGCACCGGCAACGGATCGTTTCGTCCCACAAGGGGACTTCCTTCGGGGCGTATGAGACCACGCCACCACGCTCGAGCAACAACTCCTCAATGTCGCGCAGGTTCAGGTTGAACCGGAAATACCAGCGAACCGCCAAACTGATGACGACCGCAGGGAAGCGGTGACCGTGATAAAGCGATTTCAGCGCTTTCGTTTTCTTCATCGCCTCATTTACCGCCGCCTTATCATCAACCTGACAAAGCCTTCGGGGCATGTATAAACGGTATATACTGTTTATACAGTTATTAACGCGGAGAAGCACATGGCAGCGCCCGTCACTAAAGAGCACACCAAGAAGGCATTCCATTTCCCTAAGAGCTCGCCCAGGCACGCGGTCAATGGCGCGGAGCCGGCAGTCGCGCTGGAACAGCCGGCGCAAGCGGCGCCTGTAGTCAAGAAAGCGGCCAAAAAGGCGAAGCGCTCGGCAACGGTTGAAGCAAAGCCTGTCGCTAGGAAAGCAGCCAAAGCGAAGCGCTCGGCAGCTGCGGATTCGAAGCCCGCCGTTAAGAAAGCGGCCAAAGCGAAGCGCTCGGCAACCACGGAAGCAGTGCCTGCGGCTAGGAAGGCAACCAAAGCGAAGCGTGCCGCAACTGCGGAAGCCGCGCCGGTCAGCGCATCTGAAGCAAAAAAAACCAAGCAGCCGAAGAAAGAAAAAGTCGTGCGCGACAGCTTCACGATGCCGAAATCGGACTACGACAAGATTGCGTCTCTCAAGCAGAAGTGCCTCGACGCCGGCGTGTCGGTCAAGAAGAGCGAGCTGTTGCGAGCAGGGTTGATGATGCTGGAGTCGGCGGCGCCGCAGCGCCTGCTTGCCGCGGTGTCGTCGCTCGAGACGGTGAAGACGGGGCGTCCCGCGAAGCTCTAACCCGGCATCGTGGTCCGATGCGAGGTTTTAATCAATTAGTGCCCGCCCCGGCGATGTCGGACTGCAGCGCATCCGGCTGCAAGTGCTCGAGCCGCTGGGGCGGCTACGAGGCATCATCATTACATCGCCATATTGCTGGAAAGTGACGGACAGATTACGTCGAGCCGCCGCAGCAGCGGCGTGACGCTCGAAGTGACGCTGATCAAGCCTGCCGCGGGGTGCTTATCCTTTGATGTGCTCCGTCGAGAGCCAGCCCCCGCTTACGCCGATCTGCGCCACCTGTTTCGCCACCGCGTCGGCGAGACGCTTCGCATCCGCTGAAACACCGGCCTTCCTGGTTTCGGATACGGCGTGCAAGCCGCCGCCCACGGCCGCGGAGGTCGCGATGCTCCCGGCTGCTGCGCCCACGCCGGCTGTTTCGGCCATGCCGGGGGCCTTGCCGCTGTCGCCGGTGGCATTGAAACTTTGCACCAGGCGCGCGGTGCCGCCCGCCGGTTTGTACAGAATCTGCACGGAACTGCTCACCTCGCTCTTGCCTGCGCCCAGGCCGATCAGCACGCGGCGGCGGCGATTGCCCGCGTCGATCGTGTCGAAGCGGCCTTGCACGAGCAGCACGTTCTGATCGGCGGGGGCGGGGATGTCGGAGCGAATTGCGCGCAACCCCATCGATTGCAATTGATGCACGATTTCGTTGGCGACCTGCTCACGTACGGCGATCGCATCGGCTGATTGCTTATCGGCGGCGGACGAGCCGTCGAGGTGCGATTTCAATTTCTGCAGCATGCCGCCGTTGTCCAGTTTCACCTGATCCGGATTGCTGTCGAAGGTGTAGACATAAATGTTGTCCGGGCGCACTTGCGGCTCTGCGCTGCTCTGGGTCGCGTTGTTGATGCTGCCGCCGGCGCAGCCGGTCAGGAGCGTGCCGCAGCAGACCATTGCGACGCATGCAAATCGAGCGGCATTCTTTTTGAGGAAACTCACTGAAGTCAACATGTTCATCCTGTCGTCGGCACGCGGTGCCGTGATGGTCGAATGCACATTCCGATGATCGGGCAACCGTGGGATCGTTGATCATCGGGATCGCATTCGCACATAAAACACCCTTGATCTCATGCGTCTTTTTTCTTACGCACCGGCAGCGAAACGAAGTATGGGTGAGTCACTTCCCAAACTCCATTCAACAATTATTTCGCGCTATGTCACGGCGAAACATGCAGTCGCGGGGCGTGGTTCGGCGTGGGATGAAAGCGACGGTGAGCGCATCAGACCAAGGCGAGCTTGATGATGCAGAAAAGAACGAAGACGAGTAGCGCGGCGGCGACGGCCATATTCAGCGGATAGCGCATTATTCACCAGGCACTAGCGATGCGGTGCTCTCATCCTAATCAACTGAGGGAAGATGAAAAGTGGCCAGACAGGCTGCTATGTACGAAAGCGAACGTAGCGCACCGAACGGCCGCGCTGTTTTTTTGCGGAAACGTTTCCAGTTGATTTTGCATCGTGCGCCAGGGTGTGCCCGCTGGCGCAATGTTGGCGGATAGCGCATGATTGCAGCAATGTGCCGTCCGACCCCAGATGCAGCAAGCCTTTGCGGGCGGTGCGGCGCACACGACGCCACGGGTGCATCTGTCGGAGAAACCCATTGCGGCGATGCACCGCGGGCGAGTATTCAATCGTTAAGGAGGATTTCGCATGGACCGACCTGACGCCGCCAATCCGTTTGGCGATTTCACCAAAATGCTGGAGCAGTTCAAGCTTCCCGGCTTCGACGTGCCCGCCATCATGGAAGCGCGACGCAAGGACATGGAAGCACTGGCTCAGGCGAATCAGACGGCATTCCAGGGCATGCAGTCGCTCGCGCAAAAACAAACCGAGATGCTGCGCACCACGCTGGGCGAATTGCAGTCGCTCACGGGGCAGTTGTCGGCCGGCGGCGCCGCGCCTCCAGCGAAGGCCGCCGAACTGATTCAGCAAAGCCTGCATAAGTCGCTAGCGGATATGCAGCAGTTGGCGCAAGCCGCATATCAAACGCAGGCTGAGTCGTACGCGGTGATCGCAAAACGCGTAGAAGAAAATGTGCAGGAGCTCAAATCGCTCTTGCAGCAGCAGAAAAAGTAATGGACGCAACCGCGTCGAATCGCTCGATCGAGAATCCGGATTTGGCGCGGCTCGCAGAAGTCGCAATGAATTAGCAGGAAAGTTGGGACGAAACACCCGGTGCCGCGGATGACGACCAAGTTATCCGCGGCATTTTTTTTCGCCTCGAATCGTGCTCATCGCGTGATTTTATCTTCACACAAAAGCAGTCTGGCCGCGCCGCAATAATCAGAAGAAATAGGCCCATGCACACGAGTTATTCAGCGTGCGCTTACATTGACTGCCACATGCCGCACGCATTGATATTTTTCTGCTGTGGCCCCGTTATTTCATGTGTGTGTTCGCTTTAAACAGGCCATATCGGAAAAATCTGCGTCGAAGCGCCGTCCCTTGGTGATCCTGTCCTCAAATATCAAACGGATTCGAACGGCACAGCACCCGCATTGGGTTTAAATCGGCCCGCAAACGATTGCCATGCCCCTTCGCGATGGCTAAAGTTTCGCGCCGCCACTCCGTAGACGCATTCACACAACCCAACCGGTGTGAATGCAATACCGGCACCGCCGGTCTGGAGTGCCCACCTGAATTCCCGTTCGTGATCGGCCTACGCGCCGGTCACGAGCGTTTCACCGCGAAGGAAATCTTTTGAAACCGATGCTCTCTACAAGCATTGCTCGCGCAATGCTAGGGGCCAGTTGCGCGCTGTCGTTTGCCGCGCATGCCACGCTCGGCCAGAACGCCAACACTGTCGACAGCGATCTGACGCGCCTTCACGCAGTGGCTCACACGTCCACTACGCAAAGCGCGTATTCGGTACACCTGATTACGATGCCGTCCGGCACGCTGGTGCGCGAGTACGTCGCGCCCAACGGCATCGTCTTCGGTGTCGCGTGGCAAGGCCCGACGCTGCCGGATCTGAAATCCATGCTGGGCACGTCGTTCGACCAATACGTCGCCGCTACCGCGACGCGCCGTGGCACGCCGCTGGCGGTGTCCAACAACGATCTGGTCGTATTCTCCGGCGGGCATCTGCGCGCGTTTGCCGGCCATGCCTATCTGCCGCAAGCGGTGCCCGCGGGCGTCGATGTCGGCATCATTCAATAACGGAGCGGATCATGCGTCATACGTCTTCGTTCGTTACCTTGTTGGGGGCGGCGCTGCTCGCGGTGCTCGTCAGCGCCTGCGGCGGCGGGGGCGGCGGTTCCAGCGGTTCCGGCTCCTCCGCGAATTCCAGCAACTCGACGAGCGTTTCGGCCGGTCCCACCGTCACCAATACGTCGCCTTCGCCGCAAGTGGTGGCTGCCAACGCAGTGCGCGTGACAGTCGACTCCGGTGTGAGCAACGTGCCGAACATGCCGTTCGTCAGCATCACGATTTGCGCGCCCGGCACCAGCCAGTGCCAAACCATCGATCACATCCTGGTGGATACCGGTTCGTGGGGCGTGCGTGTGTTCGCCTCGCAATTGCCCGCGTCGATGGCGCTGCCGCAACAGAAGGACGGCTCGGGCAATCTGGTTGCCGAATGCATGCAGTTCTTCGACGGCTACACGTGGGGTTCGGTGAAGCTTGCCGACGTGCAGATCGCCGGTGAAAAAGCGGCCTCGCTGCCGGTTCAGGTGATCGACCCGAACTACGCTTCGCTGCCGTCCGATTGCGCGAGCCTTGGCGCGTCGCGCAACACGCCGGGCACGTTGCAGGCCAATGGCATTCTGGGCATCGGCGTGTTCAAGCACGACTGCGGCGCGAACTGTGTGCAGAAGGCGGTGGCCGGCACGTATTACGGGTGCAGCGGCACGGCATGCACGTCGATTCCGCTCGCCGAGGCGCTGCAGGTCGCCAATCCGATTCCGTACTTCGCTACCGACAACAACGGTTCGATGCTGAGCCTGCCAACGGTGTCGGGCGGCGCGCAGTCGGTCAGCGGGCAACTGGTGTTCGGCATCGGCACGCAGAGCAACAATTCGCTAGGCAGCGCGCAGGTGATCGGCGTGAGTCCGTCGAATGGCACCTTTACCACGGTGCAGAACGGCACGACGTATTCGAGCAGTATTCTGGACAGCGGCTCGACTGGCCTGTTCTTCCAGACCAGTGCGTTGCCGGTATGCGCGAGCCCCAATAGCGCGTACTACTGCCCGGTGTCGGCCCAGTCGTTGAGTGCAATGATCCAGGGCGCGAACGGTACGACGAGCACGGTGAACTTCACCGTTGGCAATGCCAACACGATTGCGCAGACGTACAGCGGCGATGCGGCGTTGCCGTTGCTGGCGGGACCGGCCTTTGTGACGTCGTCGATTTTTGACTGGGGCCTGCCGTTCTTCTACGGCCGTAACGTATACGCCGCCGTCGAGCAGCAGGCGACGCCCGGCGGTACGGGGCCTTATGTCGCGTATTGAGCGATAGCCAGGTTAGGCTCCGATGGAAGCAAGCCCGCTGCCGGTTTATTCGGCAGCGGGCTTTTTTGTGGGTTCGCAGAGCTGTGTTTTATCGGCAGCCGCCGCAATCACCCGATGCACGAACCGCAGCTTGTCCACCACCGGCGAGGCTAGCGTGAACGGATAGCCGTCGGGCATGCCGAGACTGCGGTTCAGGCTGTTCAACGCATACGTGAGCGGAAACCAGCGCTTCATCAGATTCTCGAAGCTCGCGTCTTCCACGGGTGTGCGGTCGGTCAGCGTCGGCTCGCTCGGGTCGTCGGGCAACAAGGCGAGGCCGTACGAGGTCGCTGTATCCAGCACGTCGACGATCAGCATGTAGTGCGCCCACGTCTCAGCCCAATCCTCCCAGGGATGCATCGTCGCATAGGCGCTGATCGTCGAGGCCTGCCAGTCCTTCGGTGCCCCGTCGCGGTAGTATGCCGTCAGCGCCTCGCCGTAGTCCGCGCGCTCGTCGCCGAACAGCTTGCGGTAGGGCCCGAGCCAGCGCCGGTTGTTCGCCACCAACTGGTTGAAGTAGTAATGGCCCGTCTCGTGGCGGAAGTGGCCGAGCAGTGTGCGGTAGGGCTCGCCCATCGCGCTGCGCACCTTTTCGCGGTAGGCGTCTTCGGCTTCGGCGATGTTCAGCGTGATGAGGCCGTTATCGTGGCCGGTCATGACCGATGAACCGTCGCCGCCGTCCTCGAGGAATTCGAAGGCCAGGCCGGATTCGGGATCGGCCTGGCGTGACGGCACGTCGAGGCCGAGCGCGGCCAGCGTGTACAGCAGACGCCGCTTCGCCGTCTCCAGCCGGTACCAGTAGAGCCGGTTGTCAGGCATGCTCAGATTCGGAATCGTGCGCGTAAGCTGGCAGGCGCGGCACAGCGTGTCGGGCGAGTCGGCGGGGATCATCCAGTTGCAGACGTTTTCGACCGCGTAGTTGTGGCACTGCCGGAACAGCGCGCCCTCGGCACGTGGATGCAGACTGCGCCAGAGCCCTTTATCGGCTTCTTCGAAGGCGCTGATTTCGGCCAGTTCGGGCACATATCCGAGCAATGACTCGCACCGTTCACATCGAACGTTCTCGTAGAACACAAGGTGCGCGCAACGATTGCAGTGGAAGGTTTTCATCGATCGAACCCGGGTGGTGGGGGCAGTCATGGGGCGAAGCTGACGCGCAATCTTCATGCCGCATTTGCCAGACGTCACTGGTTTAACGCACATTACGTACATGATCGTGCATCGGCGCTGCGCCGCCTTGGTGCGCGGCAGCCGAAACGGCGGTGGAAAGGCGTGCTGATCGATCGACCGGACGGCCGGCAGACGCGGCAAACTTCGCAACAGGCGGTAATCCGGGCGGGTCGGGCAGTTCACGCGGTTTTTCGCGCTTGTTCTATAAACGGCATGAAGCTTGCTTTTTTGGCGGGCTGCCATCCTTTGTCAAGGAGTCCGGTGTGTCCATACGCGTCGCGTTGAATCACGTCACACATTACCGTTACGACAGGCTGGTTGCGCTGTCACCCCAGGTCGTGCGTCTCAGGCCTGCGCCGCATTGCCGGACCCCGATTCTGTCTTATTCGATGCGGGTCGAACCGGCCGAAAACTTCATCAACTGGCAGCAGGACGCGTTCGCCAATTATCAGGCGCGTCTGGTGTTTCCCGAGAAGACGCGCGAATTCAAGGTGACCGTGGATCTGGTCGCCGAGATGGCGGTCTATAACCCGTTCGACTTCTTTCTCGAACCGTCGGCCGAACAGTTTCCGTTCGAGTATGCGCCCGGCCTTGCGCTGGAACTTGCGCCGTACCGCGTCAAACGCTCAATGACGCCGCGCTTTGCCGAGTTCGTTGCGAGTATCGACCGCACGCCGATGGGCACCGCCGACTTCCTCGTCGGACTGAATCAGCGGCTGCAACGCGAGATCCGCTACCTGATCCGTATGGAGCCAGGCGTGCAGACGCCCGAGGAAACGCTGGTGAGCGCCGCGGGCTCGTGCCGCGATTCGGGTTGGCTGCTGGTCGAGACGCTCCGGCAACTGGGGCTGGCGGCGCGCTTTGTCTCCGGCTATCTGCTGCAACTCGCGCCCGATGTCAAATCGATCGACGGCCCGAGCGGCACCGAAGTCGACTTCACCGACCTGCACGCCTGGTGCGAGGTGTACCTGCCGGGCGCGGGCTGGATCGGCCTCGATCCGACTTCCGGCTTGCTCGCCGGGGAGGGCCATATTCCGGTTGCCTGCACACCCGAACCCGGCAGCGCGGCGCCGATCTCCGGCGCGGTCGACGAATCCGAAGTCGAGTTCGAGCACACCATGTCGATTGAACGGGTGGTAGAGACGCCGCGCGTCACCAAGCCGTTCAGCGAGGCGGTGTGGAACGACGTGCTAAAAATGGGCGCGCAGGTCGACCAGCGCCTGACCGAGATGGACGTGCGCCTGACGATGGGCGGCGAGCCGACCTTCGTGTCGGTACGCGATCGCGACGCCGCCGAATGGAACACCGACGCGCTCGGTCCCACCAAACGCGGCTACGCGGTCGCGCTGATGGACAAGCTGCGCTCGCGCTACGGCGCGAACGGCTTTCTGCACATCGGCCAGGGTAAGTGGTATCCCGGCGAGCAGTTGCCGCGCTGGGCGATGTCGCTTTACTGGCGCGCCGACGGCGAGCCGTGCTGGCACGACCCCACGCTCTTCGCCGACGAACGCGAGCCGGGCACCTACACGGCCGGCGACGCGCAACGTTTCCTCTCTCATCTGGCGACAAAGCTATCGCTCGACACGGACTGTATCCAGCCCGGCTTCGAAGACGTCTGGTACTACCTGTGGCGCGAGCGCCGCCTGCCGGTCAACGTCGATCCGCTCGATGCGCGCCTTGACGACGAACTGGAGCGCGTGCGTCTGCGGCGCGTGTTCGATGCGGGCCTGGGCGGCGCGACCGGTTATGTCTTGCCGCTCGCGCGCGAACGCGACGTGCCGAACGAGGCGCCGAAGTGGGTCAGCGGCCGCTGGTTTTTCCGCGACAAACGCATGTTCCTGATTCCCGGCGATTCGCCGATGGGTTATCGCTTGCCGCTCGACTCGCTGCCGTGGGTGTCGAAGACCGACTATCCGTATCAGCATGCGCACGATCCGTTTGCGCCGCCGGTGCCGTTGCGCCCGGCCGCGCAATTGCGCATGCAATACGACGGCGACGGCGAGTCCCGCCGCACCATGAGCACCACCGATGCGCGGCATGCGGCCGCGTTGTCGTCGTCAGCGGCGGATTTGCTGAGCGGCATGGCGGGCAGCGGCGTGCTGGCCTTTGCGCCTCAACCGGGCGACGAACAGGCGCCGGCGCGCGGGCAGTCGTCGAAGGAAACGCTGCGTACGGCGATCTGCGTCGAAGCGCGCGACCCGAAACGGGCCGCCGGTCCGAAGGCGGAAACCCAGGCGTTCGGCAGCGGCCGCTCGCTGCTGCATGTGTTCATGCCGCCGCTCACCGAACTCGACGACTACCTCGATCTGCTCGCGGCCATTGAAGCGACTGCCGCCGAATTGCGGATGCAGGTGGTGCTCGAAGGCTATCCGCCGCCGCGCGATCCACGGCTGAACGTCCTGCAGGTGACGCCGGACCCGGGTGTGATCGAGGTGAACATTCATCCGGCTTCGAGCTGGGCGCAACTGGTCGACAACACGGAGTACCTGTATCAATCCGCGGCCGAGAGCTATCTGAGCAGCGAGAAGTTCATGACCGATGGCCGGCATACCGGAACCGGCGGCGGCAATCACTTCGTGCTCGGCGGCGCGACGCCGGCGGATAGTCCCTTCCTGCGGCGTCCCGATCTGCTGGCGAGCCTGATCGCGTATTGGCACAACCATCCGTCGCTGTCGTATCTGTTTTCCGGGCTCTTCATTGGCCCGACGAGCCAGGCGCCGCGCGTCGACGAGGCGCGCAACGACCAGGTGTATGAATTGGAGGTGGCGTTCCGCGAGTTGCAGCGGCAGATCGATCTGCTCGGCGGCCGCGAAAGCGCGAACCTCCCAGCGTGGATGATCGACCGCTCGTTGCGCAACATCCTGATCGACGTGACGGGCAATACGCACCGTGCCGAGTTTTGCATCGACAAACTCTATTCGCCCGATGGTCCGACTGGCCGCCTCGGCCTGCTCGAATTGCGCGGTTTCGAAATGCCGCCGCATGCGCGCATGAGTCTCGTGCAGCAGTTGCTGCTGCGCGCGCTGGTGGCGCGTTTCTGGCACGCGCCGTATACGCAGCGGCTCACGCGCTGGGGCACGGAACTGCACGACCGCTTCCTGCTCGGCACCTTCGCGAAGCTGGATTTCGACGACGTGCTCGGCGAACTCAACCAGGCGGGCTTCGCCTTCGAGAGCAGCTGGTTCGCGCCGCACTTCGAATTCCGCTTCCCGCTGGTCGGCGCGACCACGGTGAACGGCGTTTCGCTGACCATCCGCAGCGCGCTCGAACCCTGGCACGTGATGGGCGAGGAGGGCTCGCCGGGCGGCACGGTGCGCTACGTGGATTCGTCGGTGGAAAGGCTCGAAGTGCGTGCGCTCGGTTTGAATGACAACCGTCATGTGGTGACGGTCAACGGTGTGCCGGTGCCGCTTCAGCCGACGGGCCGCGTCAGCGAATATGTGGCCGGCGTGCGCTTTCGCGCCTGGTCGCAGCCGTCGGCGCTGCATCCGACCATCGGCGTGGATGCGCCGCTCACCTTCGATCTGGTCGATACATGGACTGGCCGCTCGGTCGGGGGATGCCAGTATCATGTCGCTCATCCGGGCGGGCGCAACTATCAGACCTTCCCGGTCAACGCCTACGAGGCGGAAAGCCGGCGGCGCGCGCGCTTTTTCGCCTCCGGCCATACGCCGGGGCTGCTCGCGGTCGACATGCCGCAGCGCAGCCTCGAGTTTCCGTTCACGTTGGACCTGCGCTACTGGTAACCTGGTAGACTAACAGCGGCGGCAGACCTTTAAGAACGACACGACCTTGGCCTTTCAATCGACTTTTCCCTTCGAAGCGTCCGCGGCTCGCGCGGACGCTTCATCCTCATTGCGGCTGTTGCCCGCCTACGAAGGACATTGGGACGAGTTACGCGACGCCTCAGGCGCGTTGCGCGAACCGTGGCGGCAATTCTTCGAGCGGCTGGGCGAAGACGGCATCGCGCGATTGGAGGATCACTACGCCTCGGTCGCGCAGCAGATCCGCGACAACGACATCAGCTACAACGTCTATGCGGATAACGGCGAGCCGCGGGCCTGGGCGCTCGACCTGCTGCCATTCCTGATCAGCGAGGCCGAGTGGGCGCATATCGAGCGTGGCGTGACGCAGCGCGCGCATCTGCTCAATGCGATCGTCGCCGACGTCTATGGGCCGCAGACCTTGCTCGAACGTGGGCAGCTGCCGCCCGCGCTGGTGTTCGGGCATCCCGGTTATCTGCGCTCCGTGAAGGGCTTTACGCCGCCTGGCGGACAATATCTGCAGGTGGTTGCCGTCGATCTGGCGCGTACGCCCGACGGTGACTGGACCGTCATGGCGCATCGCACCGAGGCGCCTTCCGGCCTGGGTTATGCGCTGGAAAACCGGTTGATCGTGTCGACGCTGTTTGCCGATCCGTTCCGCGCGATGCGCGTGAGCCGCCTCGCGCCGACCTATTCGCAGCTGATTGCTACGCTCGCACAGGCCGCGCAGGCCACAATGCAGCACGACAGGTCGGGTGCCGATGGCTCGACGCATATCGCGTTGCTCACGCCCGGGCCATTTAGCGAGACCTACTTCGAGCACGTGTTTCTGGCGCGGTATCTCGGCGTCACGCTGGTCGAAGGCAAGGATCTGACCGTGCGCGACGACATGCTGTATCTGAAGACGCTCGCCGGTCTCGAACGGGTGCACGTCGTGCTGCGCCGTCTGGACGATGCGTTCTGCGATCCGGTCGAACTGCGCGCGGATTCGAGCATCGGCGTGCCGGGCCTGCTGCAGGTGATGCGCGCGGGCAATGTGATCGTGTCGAATGTGCCGGGTTCGGGCTTTGTCGAATCGCCGGCCTTGCATGGTTTTTTGCCGGGCATCGCCGAAGTGCTGCTCGATGAAGACCTTGTGCTGCCGAGCGTGGCGACGTGGTGGTGCGGCGAAAAGGCGGCGCGCGAGCACGCGTTCGGGCGTCTGGACGAAGCGTTCATTGTGCCGACCTGGCCGGTCGCGCCACGCGATGCGCCGCCCGGGATCGAACAGGGCAGGCAGCGGCTCTCGCCATGGCGTGAGCGCATCGAAGCGATGCCCGACACCTATACGATCCAGCAGCCGCTGCGCTTTTCCTGCACGCCGCGTTACGAAGACGGCACCATTGGCCGCCGTCCATCGGTGCTGCGCGTCTTTGCGATTGCCGACGTCGACGGGGGCTGGCATGTGATGCCCGGCGGCTTCACGCGGATGGCCGCCGAGCGTCAGGCGACGGTGTCGATGCAATACGGCGGCAGCAGTGTCGATACGTGGGTGTTGTCGAGTCAGCCGACCTCGACCTTCACGCTGCTGCCTTCGCCGATGCAACCCGCCGACCTCGCGCGCAAGCATCGCACCGTCTCGAGCCGCGCGGCTGAAAATCTGTTCTGGGCCGGACGTTATGGCGAACGCGCCGAAAACAACGTGCGGCTGTTGCGGCTGATTCTCGGCTCGCTGGAAGGCAACGACGCCGACGCGATGTTCCCGACGCTGGTCGAACTCGCCATGCATTGCGGTCTCGTGCAATCCGGCGATATGTTCTCGCCGGTTTCGCCGCCAGCATTCGAGCGCGCGCTGGTCGCGAATCTGAGCGAGAGCACCGGCGTTGCGAGCATTGGCCAGAACCTCAACTATCAGGCGCGTGCGAACGGCGAAGTGCGTGGGCGTTTGTCGAACGATCACTGGCGTACGATTCTCGCGGCGCGCAACGATTTCCGCGATGCACTGCAGACCGAGCGTAACGATCGTTATGACCGCGTGACGCTGATGAACGCGCTCGAACGCTTGTCGGTGCAACTGTCGGCGATCAGCGGCGCGCAAGGCGACCGCATGACTCGCGACGAAGCGTGGCGTCTGTTATTCGTCGGGCGGCACATCGAACGCGTGTCGGCGATGACATCGTTCTTGCGCGTGATCGCCGATAACGGCCAACTCGCGAAACCGGCCGGGTTCGATCTGCTGCTGCAATTGTTCGACAGCACGCTGACGTATCGCTCGCTGTATCCAGGCCGTTTCGAAGTGCCGGCTTTGCTCGATCTGCTGGTGATCGAGCCTACCAATCCGCGCGGAATCTACGGCGTCTATGACCGCCTGCGCACAAAACTCGACGAGATCGCCGTGGCCGCGGGCAGCATGCGGCATCGTCCGTTTGCGGAATTGATGCTGCCTGCCGATTCGTTGCCGACGCTCGAATCGCTGTGTTGCATCGACGAAAACGATTCATACGCCGACCTGATGGCGGTGTGCGATCAGATCGGCGGTTATGTCGGCGCGGCGGCGCATGAGATCAGCGCACGCTATTTCAGTCATGCCAGTACGGTGGCTTCGCAGGTTTGGTCATGAAGAACGCGCCGACCGTGTTGTCCGTCTCGCATCGCACGACCTACCACTACTCCACGTATGTGGAGACCGCCCAGCATCTCGCGACGATCAGGCCGATCGCCTGTGCGTGGCAGCGAGTGGTTTCGCATAGCGAAAAGATCGAACCGGAGCCGTCGTATCAGACTAGCCGTATCGACGCATTCGGCAACGACGTACTGTACTTCGCGTTGGACGCCCCGCACGAGCGCTTGCAACTCGTTAGCGAAACCACGGTGGCGGTCATGCCGCGCTGGACCGATCTCGATCCCGATGAAACGCCGGAATGGGAAGACGTGGTGGATGCGTTGCGTTTTTGGGTCGGCGGCGAGTTCCGGCCCGAGGTGGAGTTCTGCTTTGCGTCGCCGAACATCGTGCCGCGGCCGTCGTTGCGCGCTTATGCGCTGCCGAGCTTTCCTCCCGGCATGCCGATTGTGGCGGGGGCGATCGATCTGATGCACCGAATTCACGAAGACTTCGCGTATAAACCCTCGGCGACGATGTTCGACACGCCCGCCGAGCGCGCTTTCGAAATGAAGAGCGGGGTATGCCAGGACTTTGCGCAGGTGATGATCGGCTGTTTGCGTTCGCTGGGTTTGCCGGCGCGTTACGTGAGCGGTTATCTGCGCAACGATCCGCCGCCTGGGCAGCCACGCTTGATCGGTGCGGATGCCTCGCATGCGTGGGTGTCCGTGTATTGCCCGGAGAGTGGCTGGATCGATCTCGACCCCACCAATGACGTGTTCGCCGATAGGGACCACGTGACGCTCGCGATCGGCCGCGATTACAGCGACGTGTCCTTGCTGCGCGGGATGATCCTGGGGGGCGGGGCGCATCGGGTGGAAGTGGGGGTGACGGTGCTGGCGCTTTAACCTGCCGCCTTTTGTTCTGGCATTCTGATTCCGCTATTCATTGCGGGTAGTTTTCATCGTGAACGCGGAACAGAGGGTGACAGGGGCTGAGCGGGTGCTGCTGGTGCCGGCGCCGGATCGTCGGTCATGACCGGCTGATTGTTCCCTTTCAGGAGCAGACCGCACACCGATCCGACGATTTTTGCGAGGCACTTCCTGCGCGAAAGTGAGCTTGACTATGTGTGTATGCACATATACACTGCCCACCATGACCCGTCCTCTCTCTTACGACGAATGCAACTGTTTCGCGCTGCGCCAGGCGGCCCGGCACGTCACGCAAATCTACGAGCGCCATCTGGGCCAGGTGGGGTTAACGGCTGCGCAGTTCACGATTCTCGCCAAGCTCGCGCGCACGCCGAACCTGCCGATGGTGGACCTAGCGGACGCCATGGTCATGGAGCGCACCACGCTGCTCCGCGCCATGAAGCCATTGCAGCGTGACGGGCTGGTGGTCGCCGAATCGGCGGAGCATGACGGCCGCACGTTTCTGTTCAGTCTCACGGAGAAGGGCGCAACGACCTTCGATCAGGCCACCATCGCATGGCGTGCCGCGCAGGACGAGTTCGAGGAAAAGTTCGGTCACGCGCGCGCCAAGGCGCTGCGCTCCGAGCTCTTCAGCATCACCGGATAGACAACGCGTATGCGCTCGTTCCGACGAGCTTTGGCACGTCTGATTATGTGCATACGCACACGCAAAAAGGAGGCGCAGCGATGGAAGGGCTCTTCGACGACGACTGCTTTGCGATCCGCCAGGCCGCACGTTATATGTCGCAGCTTTACGACCGCCATCTGGAGAAAGTTGGCCTCACCATCACGCAGTATTCGCTGATGGGGCGCCTGGAGCGCACCGGTCTGATGACCATGAAGCAGCTGGCCGAAGCCATGCACATGCAGCGCACCACGCTGGTCCGCACGATCCAGCCGCTGCGGCGCAACGGACTGGTGTCGAGCGAGGCCCTCGGGGCGGACGCGCGGGCGTTGTCGATTGCGCTGACGGCAGCCGGCGAAGCGCGTTTGCAAGCAGGGCGCAAGCATTGGCATGCGGCACAAGCCGAATTCGAGGATCGCTTCGGCGAGCAGCGCGCGGCGGCAATGCGTTCCGAGTTGTTCGCCATCACAAGCGATTCCATTTGAATCAGCCCGCATGGAGCGGGTCAAGTCCGGCGCAGTACAACGCGCCATTGTTTTTTGCTCAGCTAGTGCATACGCACATACGAACATCATGTCCACTACACTCTCGACTATTGCACCGCCTAGCGTGGCAAACGCTGCCAAACCGGCGCGGCGCATTCCGTGGATGCTGCTCGCGATCATCACGGTGCTCGCCGTGCTGGCGCTTGCCGCGTCGTACTGGTTCTTCGTCGGCCGCTTTGTCGAAACGACGGACGATGCCTACGTCGGCGGGGATGTGACCGTGATGTCGCCGAAGGTGAACGGCTTCGTCACGGACGTGCTGGTGCACGACAACCAGTTCGTCCACGCGAATCAGGTGTTGATCCGGCTCGATGCGCGCGATTACGACGCTCGCCTCGCCCAAGCGAGTGCGGAGGTGGAGAGCGCGCAAGCCGCTGTCACCGAGTTGCGGGCGAAAAAGTCCTTGCAGCTCGCCACGATCAACGAGCAGGCCGCCGAGGTTCGCGCGTCCGGCGCGGAGTTGACGCGCAGCGCCGCCGATCAGACGCGCTATCGCGAACTGGTGAAGGACGACGCGGTATCGAACCAGGTCGTGGAACGCGCGGACGCCGATTTCTCGAAGGCGCATGCCGCGGTCGACCGCAGCAGCGCAGCGTTGATTGCCGCACAACGGCAGATCGCCGTGCTCGACGCGCAGATCGGCGATGCCGAGGCGCGCATCGCCACCGCACAGGCGGCGCAGCGGGTCGCGGCATTGAATGTGGAGTACACCACGATCCGCTCGCCGATCGACGGTTACGTCGGCAATCGCACCGCGCGCGTCGGCCTGCTGGCGAACACGGGCGTGTCGCTGCTGACCGTGGTGCCGTCGAGCGGGCTGTGGATCGATGCCAACTTCAAGGAAGACCAGCTGAAGAAGATGCACGTTGGCGACGGCGTCGACGTGGATCTCGATGCGTCGAGCAAACGGATTCACGGCGTGGTTGAGAGTCTCGCGCCGGCGACCGGCGCGACCTTCAGCGTGTTACCGGCGGAGAACGCCACCGGCAACTTCACGAAGATCGTGCAGCGCGTGCCGGTGCGCGTGCGTCTCGACGTGCCGAAGGACATGCAAGGCGTTCTGCGCCCGGGGCTCTCGGCGACGGTGAAGGTGCATGTCGAAGCCGACAACGCGCCGCCCCAGGGATAAACCCGTCATGGCTCAAGCCCCCGCCCATTTCGCCGATCCCGCCGACCAGCCGACGCGCACCAAATTCTTCGCGTTCGCCCTGATGTGCCTCGGCTTTTTCATGGCGACGCTCGATATCCAGATCGTTGCGTCCTCGCTCAAAGACATCGGCGGTGGTTTGTCCGCAAGCCAGGACGAGCTCTCGTGGGTACAGACGTCCTATCTGATCGCCGAAATTCTCGTCATTCCGATGTCGGGCTGGCTTACTCGGGTGTTTTCCACGCGCTGGCTGTTTGCGTTCTCCGCACTCGGCTTTACGATCACCAGCATGCTGTGCGGTCTCGCATGGGACATCAATTCGATGATCCTGTTTCGCGGTCTGCAGGGTGCGCTCGGCGCGGCGATGATCCCGACCGTTTTCACCACCGCGTTCGTGCTGTTTCCGGGCAAACAGCGCCTGATTGCGTCCACCACTATCGGCGCGCTGGCCACGCTCGCGCCGACCATCGGTCCGGTGATAGGCGGCTGGATCACGGCGCAATGGTCCTGGCATTGGCTGTTTTATCTGAACCTCGTGCCGGGTCTCGCCGTGACGCTGATGGTGCCGAAATACGTTCGCATCGACGAGGCCGATCTTTCGCTGCTGAAAAAAGGCGACTACCTCGGCATCCTGCTGATGTCCGGCTTTCTCGGCTGCCTCGAATATGTGCTGGAAGAAGGCCCGCGCAAGAACTGGTTCGGCGACGACGTGATCGTGCTGTGCACGTGGGTGTCGGCGATCTGCGGTTTTCTGTTCCTCGTGCATGCATTCACCGCGAAAGACCCGATCGTCGATTTGCGCGCGCTGGCGATTCGCAACTTCGGCATCGGCAGTCTGCTGTCGTTCATCACCGGGATCGGGATTTTCTGCACGGTGTTTTTGACGCCGGTGTTCCTGTCGCGTGTGCGTGGTTTCGATTCGCTGCAGATCGGCTTGGCGCTGCTATCGGTCGGCTGCTTTCAGTTGCTTGCGCTGGCGGCGTACTCGACGCTGGCTCGTGTCATCGATATGCGCTTGCTGATGGTGTTCGGACTTGTTCTGTTCGGTGTCGGGTGCTATCTCTACGTGCCGTTGACCAGTCAGTGGGGCTGGAAGGAACTGCTGGTACCGCAAGCGTTGCGCGGCATCGGCCAGCAGTTTTGTATTCCGCCTATCGTCACGATGGCGCTCGGCTCTTTGCCGACTTCGCGGCTGCGCTCGGCGAGCGGCCTGTTCAATCTGATGCGCAATCTGGGCGGTGCGATTGGCATCGCAGTGAGCAGCACGATGCTCAACGATCGTTTGAATCTCCACTATGAGCGGCTCGACGAGCATTTGAGCGCGGGCCGGCCGGTGGTCGAATCGATTTTGCGGCAGCAAAGCGCGCACTTCGCGGCAGTCGGCGGCGATGCGCTGAATGCGGCTAACGCAGGACTCGGAGAGTTGCATGCGCTGCTGATGCGTGAAGCGCTCGTGCTCACGTTCTCGGACACGTTTTTTGTGCTGTCGCTCTGCTTTGTCGCCGGTTTGTTGAGCGTGCTGTTCTCGCATCCGTTTGGCAATACCGCACCGCCGCCCGATGCTCATTGAGGAATTCAGCGTGAAACCAATCGTTATCAAAGTACTCGCAAGCGCGGCGCTACTGACGCTCGCGGCATGCGCCGTGCAACCCGAAACACATGCGGACCTGCAGCATACGGTGCAGGCCGTCGCACCGACCGCGTGGAATGTCGATGCTCCTCAGGACAGCGTAAGCGCCGATACATGGTGGGCGCAATTCGGCGATCCTGTCATGCATCGGCTGGTGGAGTCGGTGCTGACAGGCAATCTCGACGTGCAGGCCGCCGTGGAGCGCGTCAAGCAGGCGCAGGATCTCGCGACGCAAAATCGCGCGGCATTGCTGCCGGAGTTGAACGCCAGCGCGACCGCTTCCGACTCTCGCCAGAACACGCCGCCGCCGCTCGGCTATGTGCGTCAGGCCGGTGTTGGCCTGACGGCTAGCTGGATGCCGGATGTCTTCGGCGGCGAACGTCTTGCTGTTCTCGCAGCACAGGCGCAAGTGTCGGGTCGGCAGGCGGCCTTGAACCAGCTGCGCCTCGCACTCGCGGCGAACACAGCGGCGGCATATATCGACCTGCGCTGGGCGCAATCGCAATTGCAGATTCTCAGCGACAACGAACAGATCCGCGCCCGCGCTTTGAAACTCACGCAGGAGCGCTTGCATTACGGACTGTCGACGCAACTCGACGTCGCACGGGCACAGAACCAGCTAGAGGACTTGCAGGCGCAGATCCCACGCGTGCAGTCGGCCGTGCAGCATCAACTGAGTCTGATCGCGGTGTATTCGGGGCGCACGCCGGAGAGCGTCGACGGCTTGCTGCTGGCCAATGCACGCGACATCCCGGTGCCTGCGCAAAGCGTGCCGCAGACGCTGCCGTCCGAGGCACTGTTGCAGCGGCCCGACGTGCGCAATGCCTACGCCACGGTCGAACAGCGCGCGGCGGAAGTGGGGGTGTCAAAAGCGCAGCGCTATCCGCAGTTCAGGCTCAATCTCGCCGACGGCCTGCTGGCCTCGTCCTACCTTGGCTTGCCGACGCTGACGGATAACCTCTTCAGCGCGGCATTGAACGCGACGAGTCCGATCTTCAACGCCGGCCGGATCACCGCGAACATCGACGCGAGCGAGAGCCGGATGCGCGAATCGCAACTCGGCCTGCAGCAAGCCATGCTGCAGGCGCTCAAGGAAATCGAGGATAACCGTAGCGACCTGGTGAATGGCGCGGTGCAGGTGCAACGCCTGGGCGGTGCGCTCGATGCATCGGACCATGCGCTGCATCTGTCGAGCGAGCTCTACAAGGGCGGCGCGACGGATTTCCTTGATGTGCTCGCCGCGCAGGAGGCGTATCTGCGCGATGCGGAATCGTTGAATCAGGCCAAACGCGAGCATGCGCTCGCGGCGGTGGCGTTGTACCGCTCGCTGGGCGGTGGGTGGGATGTCCCCGCCACGATCACGGCGGCATCGGCGAATTGATGCGAGTGGATGTGGCGACGAAAGTAGTAGTCCAACTGGAGATGAACGATGAGTAAGCGAGAAGTGGTGATTTGCAATCCGGTGAGAACGCCGATCGGCGCATTCGGCGGATCGCTGAAAGAGGTGCCCGCAACGGAACTCGGCGCGGTCGCGGTGCGTGAGACGTTGCGGCGCAGCGGCCTCGATCCGGCCGCGTTGGCCTCGGTGGTGATGGGCAACGTGATTCAGGCCGGCAACAGGATGAATCCGGCGCGCCAGGCATCGATTGGCGGCGGCGTGCCGGTAGCCGTGCCAGCATTGACGGTCAATCGGGTGTGCGGTTCGGGCGCGCAGGCGATTGCGTCCGCGGCCCAGGAAATCTGGCTTGGCCTCGGCGATGCAGCCGTGGCCGGCGGCATGGAAAACATGGACCGCGCGCCGTATCTGCTCGACGGCGGCCGCTGGGGCTACCGCATGGGCAACGCGCAAATCCATGACAGCCTGCTGCGCGACGGCCTGAACGACGCGTTTTCCGGCGAGCATTCCGGCTGGCACACCGAAGACCTCGTCACGCAGTTCGACCTCACGCGCGAAACGCAGGACCGTTGGGCCGCGCGTTCGCAACAGCGGTTTGCCGAAGCGCAGGCGCGCGGCGATTTCAACGCTGAACTGGCCGCGGTCGAAGTCCAGGGGCGCAAAGGTCCGCAGCATTTTACGAGCGATGAACAGCCGCGCCCGGATACCACCGTCGAAACGCTCGCCAGACTGCGTCCGGCATTCCGTCCGGACGGCACGATTACCGCAGGCAACGCGCCGGGCTTGAACAGCGGAGCCGCCGCCATGCTGGTCGCTGAACGCGGGTTCGCCGAGGCGCGCGGCATCGAGCCATTCGCGCGGCTGGTGGCGTATGGCGTCGCGGCCGTGGAGCCGGGCATGTTCGGTCTCGGTCCGGTGCCGGCTGTGCAAATGGCCTTGGCCCGCGCAGGTTGGCAACTCGAGGACGTCGAACGCTTCGAGATCAATGAAGCCTTCGCCGCCGTGCCGCTCGCGGTGGCGCGCAAACTCGGCATCGCGGAAGAACTGATCAACGTGCAAGGCGGTGCGATCGCGCACGGTCATCCGATCGGCGCAACCGGTGCGGTATTGACGACGCGCCTGCTGCATTCGATGCGCCGCGACGGCCTGAAGCGCGGCGTCGTCACGTTGTGTATCGGCGGTGGGCAGGGGATCGCGCTGGCGCTGGAAGTGATCTGAGATCGGCTGCTGTGGCGCGTTGCGGTGCCGGGCATCGCAGCGCGCTGCTGCCATTCTGATGTGAGCGCGGCCGGCCTGCAGGCACTCGATCCGTGTACCCTTGCTATCCTGTCGAAGGGAGGATCGTTGCATGAACATGGAACAACTGCTGGAACGTGCGAGGGCCGCGCGAGAAAAGGCCTATGCGCCGTATTCGAAGTTCAAGGTCGGCGCCGCGCTGCTGACCCGGGACGGCACCGTGTTCGACGGCTGCAACGTGGAGAACGCCTCGTACGGACTGTGTAATTGCGCTGAACGTACGGCGTTTTTCAGCGCGATTGCCGCGGGCTATCAGCGCGACCAGTTCGCCGCGCTTGCCGTGATCGGCGATACGGATGGACCGATCGCACCCTGCGGCGCGTGCCGCCAGGTGATCATCGAACTGGGCGGTCCTGAATTGCCGATCCGGCTCGGCAATCTGCAGGGCGCCACCCGCGACACCACCGCGCGTGAACAATTGCCGGACGCGTTCTATTTGTGAGCAAGCACAAGGTTATCTCCGACACCGCCCCCGGTGTGGACGATGCAGGACGGCTGGTGGCGCGCCAATTGATCTGACATAAGAACAATACGGAAATAACGCGGCCACGGTGCGTCGCAGCAAACCGGCCCGACAGGTATGGCCGATGCACATCGTCAATCTTTGCTACATTTCTGCAAGCGTGCTGCGTACGCAGTCCTCGAAGCCTTTTGCTTCTCGACCCGGCGCGTGTGACCCAAATTTATCAAGAGGCAAAAGATGCGAATTCTAGTCGTAGGGGCGGGTGCCGTGGGCGGCTACTTCGGTGGACGTCTTGCAGCGGCGGGCCAGGACGTGACCTTTCTCGTGCGCCCAGGCCGCGCGGAAAAACTCGCGCGTGACGGTCTCGTCATCAACAGCGTGCGCGGCAATCTCACGTTGCACGACGTCAAGACGATACTCGCCGGTGTTGGCGCGGAGCCGTTCGATCTGGTGCTGCTCAGTTGCAAAGCCTACAGTCTCGACGATGCGATCGATTCGTTTGCACCGCTGGTCGGCGAATCGACGCTGATTCTGCCGATGCTCAATGGCATGCGCCATCTCGACGTGCTCAAGGAAAAGTTCGGTGCGTCACGCGTACTGGGCGGTCAATGCGTCATTGCAGCGACGCTCAGCCCCGAGCAGCAGATCATGCATCTGAACGACATTCACGCGATTACTTTCGGTGAACTGGAAGGCGGCACGTCCGAGCGTGTAGAGGCGATTGCGGACGCGATGGCCGGCGCGAATTTCGATACCGTGGTCAGCGACAACATCCTGCTGCGCATGTGGGAAAAGTGGGTGTTCCTGGCCACGCTGGCGGCCAGTACGTGCCTGATGCGCGGTTCGGTTGGCGATATTCTGGCTGCGCCGGATGGCAAGCGTATCATCGAAAACCTGCTCGGCGAGTGCCGTGGCGTCGCGGAGCACAACGGCTTCTCGATGGACCTGGACTTCGACGCTCGCGCTACCCAAACGCTCTTTACACCGTCGCCGCTGACGGCTTCGATGTTGCGCGACGTGGAAAGCCACTCGCATACCGAGGCGGATCACATCCTCGGCGATCTGATCTCGCGCGGCGGCGATGCGCAAAAGGGCGAGCACGGCTTGTCGCTGCTGCGGATTGCCTATAGTCATCTGAAGACGTATGAAACGAGGCAGGCCCGTACGTCCTGAATGACCTGAACGCGGGCGATGGGGACGGCCACAGCAGCCTAACGTTTCGGAGGTGAAGCATGCCGAGTCCAATCGGATCCGTACCCGCGCTCAGTGCCGCCTCGGCGACGATCTTCTCGATTGGCATCGTCTTTCTCGGCTACTGGGGCCTGCACGATCAGGCGAAATGGCGAGTCTCCGACGTCTTTGTCTTCGTGTTTTCGATGATTGGCTTCGGCTGCCTCGGGCTCGTGCCGTGGATGGCGACGAGCCCGGTCGAGCCGGAAACCAGTGACGCCCGCATCCGTATTGCGCGGCACATGTTTCTTGTCGGCGTCGTGTCAATCTGGCTGAGCGTGGCGATTTCGGTGATTTTCTGACTAAACACGGCAGTGAGGCTTAAAATTCGCTTCGGCTGTATGGTCGAACTGCGCTGACGACGCCATCTGTCTTCAGGACGTAAAGGAAGCTCGTCATCCGGCGCGTGCAGGTGTGCCCCCGCCACACCTGCACAAGAAAGAGAACGGTTTCAATGCGCTTACGCACAGGACCTGGAACCCCGCGGCTCAGAACACCTTCACCGGCACATTCACCACCAGCCGGTACTCCATATTGTTGCCGTCGGAGTAATAGCGCGAGGCGTTGTGCCACATCGCGATGAACGTGACCTTCGTGTCCTTGAAACGCCCGCTTTGCAGCGTATAGCTCGGAATGAAACCGAACTCGTGATGGTGCCCGTGCACCGGTTCGCCGTTCTTCCAGTACAGATCGTGCAGCGGCGCCGACGCCGAAGCATTATCCGCGGCGCCGGCCGACGCATCCGCCCCCCACCCATACTCGCCCCAGAACATCGCCTTGAGCCCCGGCACGCCGGCGTATTTGCCGTCGAACGTGTAGCGCAATTGCAGCGACTGCTCATGCGGCGCGTTGTAGTCGACGTCCATCGAGTTGGTCAGGTAGATACCGTTGGTCTCGTTGACGTAGTCGAAGAACTGGTCGCCGAGCACCTGCTGGTAGCCGAGCAGCAGTGCGTGCGGGCCGTGCTGTGCGGAGACCGACAGGCTGTACGCGTTGTTGTTGATATGCCCCTGGCGCGATGCGCCGGTGTCGTGCGTCGAATAGATGTTCGCGAGACCGCTCCACTTGATGGTGGTGGGGTCGCCGAACGACTGCGCTACCGAGCCGTAGTACTGACGCCAGACGTCGTCGGCCTGGTCGACATACAGCGCCATTTCGCCGTTCTTCGCGTAGTGCCACGTGCCGCCGACGTAGGTCAGGCGGTCGATGCGCGTGCCGCCGTACGAGGTGGTCAGATTGGTCAGGTTCGTGTGGCCGCGTGCGTCGACTTTGGTGAAACTGCCGGCCTCCAGCGTCGTATGAACCAGATCGTTGCTGACCATCGACACACCGAGGAAAGTCGGCGGCAACGCGCGGTTGTCGTGCGGTTCGAGGAAGGGGTTGGTGACGGACTGCAGGCCGTACTTCACGACCGTTTCCGAAATGCGCCCCTTGATGTCATACATGCCGGGATAGGCCCACGCGAGCTGTTGCGAGCCGCCGCCGTCCTTGCCCACGTGCACCATGTTGCCCGCGCCGTTGCCGCCGTCGAGTTTGAGAGCGGCGAACAGTGACGCGTCAACGCCAAACCCTACCGGGCCTTGCGTGAAGCCGGATTCATAGTTGGCTTGCGCGCCCTGAACCCACGCGTGGCGATAGATCGCGGTGGGCGCCTGGAAGTAGTCGGCGTAGTTGCGCAACTGCAGGTTGAGATGGCTATCGGCGATAAAGCCCTTACTCGCCGCCTGGCTCGATGGCGGCGTGGGCGGCGTGACTGTCTGGTCGGCCTCCGCGTTGACGACGGCGTTGGTGGTGTCGGGTTGATCGTTGCGCACCTGGCCGCCCTGGTCCGCTCTGCGCTTGCCGGATGGATTGGATTGCGAATCTTGCGACGCGGGCGTTGCTTGCGACCGTTGCGTAGGAGAGGGAAACGTTTGCGCGAGTGTTTGAGTTTTCGTCGCATCGGAGGTGGGCTCCAATACGGCGTCATCGGCGTAGGCGCTCGCGCCGATGGTCAGCGCGGGCAGCGTGAAGGCGCAGTAAAAGAAGGTGGCTGCGCTAGATTTTTTTGACCGCTTTTTTGTTCGGCTATCTTTCATGGCGTACGTCTCTGTTATTTTGGTGAATCTTTGGCTGGCGGTTAGCCAGTCCACGCTTATCGTTCGTCCCGCTGATGGCGGGACGAACGAATCCAACGGCGCGACGACCCGCCGCGCCGGGGAATTCGGTTTTAAATTTCCAGACTGGTTTCTTTAGCGTTGCCCCAAGGGGACTTCCTACAGGGCGCCCCCCGAGGGGACTTCCTTCGGTGCGCCCCCCAGGAGAACTTCCTGCGGGGCGCCATTCACGCGAATGCACGCGACGCGTGTTGCGCTCGCACCGTGCGTGACTGGCTGCGGAATCTCGCTGGCGCAGGCCTCGATCGCATCCGGGCAGCGCGTGCGAAACGCGCAACCGGAGGGTGGGCTGAGCGGCGACGCAATCTCGCCGCGCAACAGCAGATGACGGCGTGCGCGTTCAACCGCCGGATCGGGCACCGGTACCGCCGACAGCAACGCGCGGGTGTACGGATGACGCGGCGTGCCATACACGTCGCGCTTGTCGCCGAACTCCATCACACGACCCAGATACATCACCAGCACGCGGTGGCTGATCGCCTTGACGACCGCGAGGTCGTGCGCGACGAACAGCAGCGACAGCGACAACTCGCGCTGCAGATCGCGCAACAGGTTGACGATTTGCGCCTGGATCGAGACGTCGAGCGCCGACACAGGCTCGTCGCAGATCACGAGTTGCGGTTCGCCGATCAACGCGCGTGCAATCCCGACGCGCTGACACTGGCCGCCGGAAAACTCATGCGGATAGCGGCGCAGATGCTGCGCGTTGAGGCCGACGCGTTCGAGCATTGTCAGAACGCGCCGTTGCACGTCGGCGCGGGCGATGTCCTGGCCATGCGTGAGCAAGGGTTCGGCGACGATCTGTTCGATCGTCATGCGCGGATCGAGCGAGGCGAGCGGGTCCTGGAAAATCATCTGCACGTCGCGGCGCAAGCGCGAGGTATCGCGGCGCGCGTCCGGCCGCACGGTTTCCTGGTCGAGCCAGCGCACGCTGCCGCTCGCCACTGGCGCGAGGCCGATGATGGCGCGTGCGAGCGTGGATTTGCCACAACCCGATTCGCCGACGAGGCCCACGGTTTCGCCGCGCCGCACGCTGAAGGACACCCCGTCCACCGCGCGCAGCGTGGCCTTGCCGGACCACGGAAAACCACCGCGCGGCACACCGAATTGCACCTTGAGATTGTCGACCGACAACAGTGTCGCCGGACCTTGACCCTGGCCTCGGCTTGCAATGGAAGCGGCATTCATACGTGTTGTACCTCCATGATTTCCTGCACCGGCCGGTGGCAAGCGCGCAACGCGCCGGCAGCGGCCGGCGACGCCGTGAGCGCAGGCCGCGACTCGCGGCACCGATCGCTGCAATATGTGCAGCGCGGTGCGAATGCGCAACCCTGGCCGATTTCGCCGGGCAACGGCGGGTTGCCGGGAATGGTTTGCAGCGGACGGTCATCGTCGTCGGTCAGGCGCGGCAGCGCGTTCAGCAGACCGATCGTGTACGGATGCGTCGGCGCGGCGAACAGCGTGGCGGCGCTCGCCTGCTCGACGGTCTGGCCGGCGTACATCACCATCACGTCGTCGCACAAGCCGGCCACGACGCCCATGTCGTGCGTGATCAGAATGATCGCGGTGCCGCGTTCGCGATTCAGTTCGCGCAGCAACTCGATGATCTGCGCCTGCACGGTCACGTCGAGCGCGGTGGTCGGCTCGTCGGCGATCAGGATTTCCGGCTCGGAGAGCAGGGCCATGGCGATCATCACGCGTTGCCGCATGCCGCCGGAAAACTCGTGCGGATACATGTTGATGCGCCGTGCGGCATCGGGAATGCGCACGGTTTCGAGCGTTTCGATGGCGCGGCGGCGTGCTTCGCGGCGCGACATCTTGCGATGCAGTTGCAGCGTCTCGGTCATCTGCCGTTCGATCGTCAGGAACGGGTTGAGCGAGGTCATCGGGTCCTGAAAGATCATGCCGATGCGGTCGCCGCGGATCCTGTTCAACGCGGCTTCGTTCATCGTCAGCAGGTTTTCGCCGCGATAGGTCGCAGCGCCCGACACCTTGCCGTTGCCGGCCAGCAGGCCGAGCAGCGCCATCACCGTCTGGCTCTTGCCCGAGCCCGATTCGCCGACGATGCCGAGCGTGCGGCCCGCTTCGAGCGAAAACGATACGCGCTGCACCGCGTCGACGGGTGCGCCCTCGCGGCGCGTGAAGCGCACGCTCAGGTCTTTGACTTCGAGTAGCGGCATATCAGCGGTCCTTCGGATCGAATGCGTCGCGCAGACCGTCGCCGACGAAATTCACGCAATACAAGGTGACGCACAGCATCACCGCCGGGCACAGCAGCAGCCAGGGCATCGACTCGAGCTTCTGCGCGCCGTCCTGAATCAGCACGCCCCAGCTCGTCATGGGTTCCTGCACGCCGAGGCCAAGGAACGACAGCACCGATTCGGTCAGCACGATGTTGGGCACCGTCACGCTGGCATACACCACCACCACGCCGAGCAGATTCGGCACGATGTGGCGCGCAATGATCGACGGCGAACGGACGCCGATTGCCCGGGCGGCGTCGATGAATTCGCGCGAGCGCAGCGACAGTGTCTGGCCGCGCACCACGCGCGCCATGTCGAGCCACGAGAACGCGCTAATCGTCAGCACGACCAGATAGAACGCGCGGCCGAACATCGTCATCATCAGAATCGCGATCAGCATGTAGGGGATCGCATACATCATGTCGACGATGCGCATCATCACCGCATCGGCACGGCCGCCCAGATAGCCGGCGGTGGCGCCATACGCCACGCCGATCAACCCGGACACCAGCGTGCCGAGCAGGCCCACTTCCAGCGACACGCGTCCGCCTTGCAGCGTGCGCGCGAGCAGGTCGCGGCCGAGCTCGTCGGTGCCGAACCAGTGCATGTTTTGCAGCGTTGGCGCGAGGCTGATTGCGCTCCAGTCGCTATCGATCGGATTGTTCGGCAGGAACCACGGACCGGCCACGCAGGCAATCACGATCAGCAGCAAGATGACAAAGCCGGAAAACGCCGCGCGATTGCGCACGAAGCGCAGCGCGGCGGTGGCGAGCGGTCCGCGCGAGCGCGGCGCCCTTGCGATGGCCGCGAGCGGATCGAGCGCCGCGGCAGTCGATTGAATTGAGCGGGGCATGGATCAGTACCGGATGCGCGGATCGAGCCAGGCGTATGCCAGATCGACCAGCAGATTGAACAGGACGGCGACCGCGGTGGTTAGCACGACGAGGCCGAGCACGAGGGTGTAGTCGCGGTTGATCGCGCCGTTGACGACCAGTTGGCCGAGGCCGGGCAGGGCGAACACCGACTCGGTGACCACCGCCGCCGTGATCGACGAGATGCAGATCGAGCCGAGCAGCGAAACCACCGGCATCAGCGCGGGCTTCAACGCATGGCGCAACACGATCGTGCGTCCCGGCAGGCCCTTGGCGCGCGCGGTGCGGATGAAGTTGCCCGACAGCACTTCGATCATGCTGCCGCGCATCACGCGAGCGATCGCGGCGACGTTGATGATGGTGAGCAGCACGATCGGCAGCACGCGGTAGCGCCACTCGCCTTCGCCCCAGCCGCCGGCCGGCAGCCAGCCGTGGCCTTCGGAGGTCTTCAGCAGGATCGCGAAGATCCACACCAGCACCGGGCCGAGCACGAACGGCGGCACCACGTTGCCGATGTTGCCGAGCACCATGACCAGGTGATCGATGAAACGGTCGCGCCGCACGGCGGCCAGCGTGCCGAGCGTCACGCCGATCACGACCGCGATCGGCACCGATACGCCGCCGACGCCGAGACTCACCGGTAAGGCCTTCCATACCAGATCGTTGACCGACCAGTCGGCGTAGCGGAACGACGGACCGAGATCGCCGTGCAGCAGCGAGCCGAGGTAGTGGAGGTACTGCAGCCACAACGGTTCGTCGAGGTGATACTTGGCGTTGAGGTTCGCGAGCACGGCCGCCGACAGGTGTTTCTCCGTGTCGAACGGGCCGCCGGGGGTGAGGTGCAGCAGCAGATAGCACGCGGTGATCACGGCGAGAATCGTCGGGATCGCCCAGAGCGTGCGGCGCAGCGTATAGGCCAGCATGACGGTGCTCCCGCGCTTAGTGCTTGATCAGATACATGTCTTGCGTGGCGCGCTGGTCGACGTAATTGGTCGATGTGTAGCCGCCCACATACGACTTGACCAGCCGGTCCGCCGAGTACTGGAAGAGCGATACCAGCGGGTAGTCGTTCATGGCCAGATCGTGCGCCTGCGAGAGCAGGGCGGTGCGCTTCGCGTCGTCGAGCTGCTGGTTGCCTTCATCGACGAGCTTGTCGACTTGCGGGTTGCAGTAGCGCTGATCGTTCTGCACGCTGTTGCAGCGGATCAGATCGAAAAACGAGTTGGCGTCGTTGTAATCGACAAACCAGCCGTCGCGCGAGGCCTGCACCTTGCCGTCGTGGCGTTGCTTGAGCAGCACTTTGTATTCGACGTTTTCGAGTTTGGCGGTCACGCCGAGCTTGGTGCGCCATTCCGACGTGGCAAACAGCGCGACCTTCTTGTGCAGGTCGTTGGTGTTGTAGGTGAGCGTGAACGTCAGCGGCTTCGCGTCCGAATAGCCTGCGGCCTTCAGCAGGTTGCGCGCGTAATCGACGCGCTTGGGCATCGGCCAGCTTGCCCACTCCGGCGTGAAGACGTTCGCGCCTTCCGTACCCTTGGCGATCAGGCCGTACATTGGCACCTCGCCGTCGGCCGTTAGACGTTTGGTCAGCAGGTCGCGGTCCAGCACCATCGCTAGCGCCTGGCGCACGCGCTTGTCCTTGAATGCCGGGTCTTCGTTGTTCAGGCTGTAGTAGTAAGTGGCGATCTGCAGGCCGGTTTTCAGTTCGGAGCCGAACTGTTTGCTCACCTGCGTGTAGATGCCCGACGGAATCGAGTACGTGTAGTCGAACTGGCCGGCCTGATACATGCGCATGGCTGTTTCGTCGTTTTCGATCGGCAGATAGGTCACTTTCGTGATCACGACCTTGCCGGCATTCCAGTACGTGCTGCTTTTGGTCGCCACCAGCCGGTTGTTCGGCTGCCAGTCGGTCAGCGTATACGGGCCGTTACCGACGAAGTTGCCCGGGCGGGTCCAGTCTCCGCCGAATTTGGTCACGGTCTCACGATTGACCGGGGCCATGGCCGGCATCGCGGTCAGTTGCGGGAAGAAGGCGGCGGGCACTTCGGTGGTGACTTCGAGCGTGTACGGATCGACGGCGCGCGCGGCGAGACTCGAGAGCGATGCCTTGCCGGCGAGAATTGCCTTGGCGTTCTTCACGAACTCGACCAGCACCGTGTATTTCGAACCCGTCTTCGGATCGAGCACGCGTTGCCACGCATAGATGAAGTCAGCCGCCGTGACCGGCTGGCCATTGCTCCAGCGCGCGTCGTGGCGCAGCTTGAAAACCCACGTAGTGGGCCCGGTGCGTGTCCACGATTGCGCGACGCCTGGCACGATCGCGCCGGCCGCGTCGATGCGCGTCAGACCTTCGAACATGTCGAGCGCGATCGTGTCGCCGGTCCAGGATTCGATATGCGCGGGGTCGAGCGATTCGGTTTCGGCCGGCACCTGGCGGGTCATCTCCTGGCTGGCAGCGAGCGTGACACCCGCGGGTACGTTGACGGCGAAGGCGGAGGGCTGAAACGTAAGGACGAGCGCGGTCAGCGCCGTCGCGTAGACGAACGGGGTTTTCATCGGTTGAGATCGCAGGAAAGGTCTAGAGAAGAACGCGCTGGCGCGCCAGGGCGCCCGGTTATCTGCGGTGCTCGGGCCGGGGCGGCCCTTGTTGCCCGTGTTGGTTGCTCGACATGCAGGATTCCTTACATTTCGTAATTCTGGCAAACCCTGACCGGATCAACCGGAAAAGGTGCCTGCCTCTTAGAACAGTCTTGGTGTGCCGACCCAGACGACTACCGACTCTTTGCGTGCGGTATTCACCCAGCTGTGCGGCACCGTCGATTCGTAATGCGCGCTGTCTCCCGCGTGCAACACGAACGTCTTGCCTTCCAGCGTCAACGACACTTCGCCGTCGATCAAATAAACAAACTCTTCCCCGGCATGCGTGGTGACTTCGGAGCGTTTCTGCCCGGGCGGCATCCTCACGAGGATCGCTTCGAGCTGACGGCCACCTGTCAGATTGGTCAGCCGTGCAAACAGATTGGCCGAGTCCGCAAAACCGAAAAACTTCAACTGATCGCCGCGGCACACCGAGCGTTCTTCGCTTGGCGTGTCGACGAAATACTGCACCGTCACCCCAAGTGCGTGGGCGATCCCGGCCAGCGAAGTGATGGACGGTGACGCCAGACCCCGTTCGACTTGTGACAAAAACGGTTTGGAAATACCTGCCGCTGTTGCCGTGTCATCCAGCGTGCGCTTGAGCCGTTGCCGCAGCGCGCGGATCTTACTGCCGAGTTCGAGTGCCGGGTTGTTCTTTTGAATTGTCGTGACCATAGCAGGAGGAAATTAGCCCGTCAAAATTTGTTTGATATAAGTAAATATGGTTTGATTGCGGTCCAGGCCGGGGCGGGGGGGCCGTTCAGCACCCGGTCGTGCAAGGGGCCGCATTTTCGGGACAACGCCCTATGTTGCCAGAACCGAAATACTCACCAGCCGTTTTGACCGGTAATCGACAAGACACTGAGAAAGTGGATGCGGTAAAGCCTGTGTATGCACAAGGGTGTCCGCATTGATGCAAGTTGCGTATCGGGAGACCTTAAAGGCATGACATTAAAGACTATTTTCAGCCACCCTCGACTTCGTAACGAAGCAATTTGGCGTGTAATAACAGGTAATTGGCGTGGTATCAGTGAATTCCCTGAGTGACGAACCGTGTTTCTATTTGCAGAATCTGCCCCGCTTGGCGGAAGGGCTCGTGTGTTTGTACTCCACACGGTGCTGGCCGCTGTTTTTCATTCCGCTTGCAGTGATCCTGCTCGACGGAGCGCTGTCCGGCACGTTCCATCCGAACGCTGGCCGGCATAAGGACATGACTATCACTGCCGATTTTTCCTGCCGCGGGCTCGGCGCCCGCCGCCCGGCGCGGCCATCTGCCGCTTGCCGGACAGCCGGCCGCCGGACAGCCGGCCGCCGGATCGCCGGTTCCCGCAATGCTTTATCATTGCGCCTGTTCCGCCTGTTCCGCCTGTTCCGCCTGCCGGAGCCGGAGTCCGGTGTGGCGCAGCATCCCCCCATCCCCCAATCCCCCAAGGGGACTTCCTGCGGGGCGGGGGACTTCCTGCGGAGCGGAGGACTGCCTGCGGGGCGTCCCCCGAGGAGAGTTCCTGCGGGGCGCATCGCGTGGCGGGCCTCTATCCCATCCCCTGGTTTTTCTGCTGTTATTGGCGCCTCAGTTTGCAGTTGAGCGCGCAACTCAGTTTCCAGATGAACGTGTAGATGAACGCGCCGCTGACTACGCGCAGGCCTAGGCCAATGCGTGCGCCGCGCCCGGTCCGCCGGCCGTTTTCAGATCCAGTTTTTCGCGCCGCGTGGCCAGCCTACGCGGCGCCGCAACCGTAAGCACAAGAGGTACATGATGAATTCGTCCAATCCCGCCAGCGCACCGGTCTCGCAGACCCGTTCGTTCTCGACGGTTTTTCTGATCGAGATGTGGGAGCGCTTTGGTTACTACGGGATGGCCGCGCTGCTGGTCCTGTTCATGATCGACAAGCTGAACTTCACCGACAGCCACGCCACCCTCACGTGGGGCGCGTTCACGGCGCTGGTGTACGCATCGCCGTCGATCGGCGGCTGGATCGGCGACAAGATTCTCGGCGCGCGCCGCACGATGATCTTCGGCGCCGGCGTGCTGGCGGCCGGCTATCTGATGCTGGCGCTGCCGAACGACCAATTGAGCTACATGTACGCATCGCTCGGCGTGATCGTGGTGGGCAACGGGCTTTTCAAGGCGAATGCCGCGAATCTCGTGCGCCGCATCTATGAAGGCGACGACGCGCGCATCGACAGCGCATTCACGATCTATTACATGGCGGTCAATATCGGCTCGACGGCGTCGATGCTCGCGACGCCGTGGATCAAGGACCATTGGGGCTGGCACACGGCATTCGCGGTCTGCTGCGCGGGCATGCTGCTGTCGGTGCTGAACTACTTCATCATGTTCCGCACGCTCGCGCATATCGGCTCCGCGCCGGACGCTGAACCGATCCGCTGGAAACGCGTCGGCGCGGTCGCGCTGGGCGGTATCGCGCTCGGCACGGCAACCATGTTTGTGCTGCAGCACAAGGCGATCGCGGTGGCCTGCGTGTACACGGCGGGCGTCGCGATTCTGGCGATCTTCGGCTACATGCTGGTGAAGTGCGAACGCTCGGAGCGCTCGGGTCTGGTTGCCGCGCTGATCCTGACCGCGCAGGTGATCCTGTTCTTCGTGTTCTACGTGCAGATGTCGACGTCGCTCACGCTGTTCGCGCTGCGCAACGTCGATCCGCGCTTCATTCTGTTCGGCCAGACGTGGTTCACGTGGAGCGCCGCGCAGTTCCAGGCGCTCAATCCGATCTGGATCATGTTGCTGAGCCCGGTGCTCGCGCTGCTCTATACGAAGCTCGCGAAGAGCGGCAAGGACGTGCCGGTGGCGGTCAAGTACGCGTTCGGCTTCGCGGTGGTGGCGGCCGGCTTCTTCGTGTATGCGGCGAGCGGCAACTACGCGGTGAACGGACGCGTGTCGTCGTGGTTCATGGTGGGCGGCTACGGCTTGTATTCGCTCGGCGAATTGCTGGTGAGCGGGCTGGGTCTCGCGATGATCGCGCGCTACGTGCCGGCGCGGATGAGCGGCTTCATGATGGGCGCTTACTTCGTGGCAACCGGCGTGTCGCAGTATCTGGGCAGCGTGGTGGCGAACTTCGCGCAGATGCCGGCGGGCAATCTGGATCCGCTCGAATCGCTGCCGTTGTACACCAAGCTGTTTAACGGCTTGGGCTGGCTCGCGGCGTTGGGCGCGCTGATTGCCGTGCTGCTGTTGCCGCTGATGCGCAAGCTCTCGCGTGAGCATCAGCGTTGCAGCGACGAAGCGCGTGAGACCGTGCGGCAAGCGGCTGCATTGAGTGGGGTGATGGTGGAGTAATCTGCCGCGACGTGTAAAGCGGCGCCACGGCGCCGCTCACCGGCCACCGGCCGCAAGAAAGTACGCGCTGGCCGTTTGTCACCATGCGTCTGCCACTCTCGGCGGCGCAACAAAAATGGCGCGCCTCATATTATGGAGGCGCGCCATTTTGCGTTTTATGCGCCAGGCTCTCTTGCGAGGTAATCGCTCCTGCTCCGCGCATTTACTCCGGCATTTTCCGGAACGAAACCGCAATCCGGTTCCAGCCGTTGATCGCAATGATCAGCAAGGTCAGGTCGCTCATCTCCTGCTCGGTGAAATGCGGCTTTACCGCTTCCCACACTTCGTCCGGTACACGCGTTTGCGCGACCAGCGTGACCGATTCGGTCCATTCGAGCGCCGCGCGTTCGCGCTCGGTGAAGAACGGCGCTTCGCGCCATGCCGCTACCGTTGCCAGACGCCGCTCGGTTTCGCCGTGCTTGCGTGCGTCCGCCACGTGCATATCGAGGCAGAACGCACAGCCGTTCAGCTGCGACGCGCGGATCCGCACGAGTTCCGCGAGTGATTTGTCGAGCGTGCTTTTGCCGATGGTTTCTTCGAGCGCGAGCATCGCGCGGGTGCCGCTCGGGCTGGCCTTGTAGAAGTCGAGACGGGGTTGCATGAGCTGCTCCTTATCGAAAGTGTCCGCTCCGATGGCGGCGACGGAGGTAAGCTTACGGTCAGTACTGGTATTTCGGAATAACCATTTCTCGGATATTTCAGGTAACCACTCGGATGGATATCCATATCGCGGTCGAAGGGCGTCACGATCTGTCCGGACAGATCTACCGGCAGTTGCGTGCCGGCATACTCGAAGGGCGCCTCGCCGGCGGCACGCGTTTGCCGTCCACGCGCGATCTCGCCACGCAATTGGGTGTTTCGCGCAAAACCACGCTCGACGTGTTCGAACGGCTCCTCTCCGAAGGCTATCTGAGCGCACGCGCCGGTTCGGGCACCTTCGTCGCCGATGGTCTGGAGCGTCTGCCGGTGGAGCGCTCGTCGCATGCACTGGCCGCTGAGCCAGCGCGCGAACGGGCGAAGGCGAAACTGAAAGCCGCAGCGCGTGCCCAGCCGCTGTGGGAGCAGATGCCAGAGACCTTGCCGTTGCCGCGGTCTACGGTGGCCTCGCCGCACGATTTCGTCGGCGGCGCGACCGACAAGTCGTTGTTTCCCTTCGACGTCTGGCGCCGCTGCGTGAACCACGCATTGCGTGTGCAAGCGCGCGGCCCTGGCACATATCGCGACGTGGCCGGCGAGCAGGCGTTGCGCCTCGCGATTTCGCGCTACCTGGCGTTCAACCGCGCGGTCACGAGCAACTGGGACGACGTGATCGTCACGCAGGGCGCACAGCACGCGCTCGATCTGATCGCGCGCATCACGTTGCGGCCTGGCGAGATCGCGGCGCTCGAAGACCCAGGCTATCCGCCGGTCCAGGCATGCTTCACGGCCACGGGCGCACGCGTGGTGCCAGTGCCGGTGGACAATGAAGGCCTGATCGTGAGCAAGCTCCCGGACGCGGCGCGGCTCGTCTATGTGACACCCTCGCATCAGTTCCCGCTCGGCATGCCGATGAGTCTGGAGCGGCGCGTCGAGTTGCTGGAATGGGCGCAGAAACGCGGCGCCGTGATCATCGAGGACGACTACGACTGCGAGTTCCGTTTCGAAGGCCGGCCGATGGAGCCGCTGAAAAGTCTCGACCGCGCCGGTCTCGTCGCGTATGTGGGCACGTTTTCGAAGACGATTTTCCCGGAGCTACGGGTCGGCTACGTGGTGCCGCCGGTTTCCCTTTATGGGCCGCTCATCAAGGTCCGCCAGATCGCAGACTGCCATGGCTGCACGCTCACGCAAACCGCGCTTGCGACCTTCATGCTCAACGGCGACTTTGCCAAGCACCTGCGGCGCATGCACAAGACCTATGCGGCGCGCCGCGCGATGCTGCTGAAGCATCTGCAAGGCGATCTCGCGCCGTGGTTCGATCCGATCGTGCCGACCGCCGGCATCCATATGGCAACGCGGCTGAAGGCGCCGTTGACCGAGGCGGCGCTGGTGAGCGCCGCGCGTGAAGCCGCGATCGGTTTGTATGGACTCGCGCCGTTTTATCAGCGCGCGAAGCCGCAGCCCGGCTTGATGTTTGGTTACGGCAGCATCGCCGTCGAACATATCGACGCGGCGCTTACCAGGCTCGCTGACATTCTGCCGCGGCTCGCCCGCTGACGACTCAAAACACGCTCGAATATTACCTAAGCCTATCCTTGAAACGGCCTGCGATTTTCTGTCGCAGAACAACGTTAGCCGCCCCCCGGCAGAGACTTTCGCTGCAGGGGGCGTGTTTTTTCCGTCGCGTGAATCGGCGTGGCGAACGCGTCGTCGGCGAGCCACCGTTTCTGCATCGAGTCGCGATCCGTCGACGATCGCCCGGTACCGAAAGTGCCTCTATTCAGGCGTCGAAATGGCTTGTAACGCACGTTACGTGTTCGTGTTGCAGACCTCGCCGACGGACGTCGACGCACGTTTACCCGCTAAAACAAGGATCAAAATGTGTTGCGCAGTCTGCGCCGCGCAACAAACCTTCGCTGTTATACACAAAAGAGTCGCGCAAATCGTATTAGCGCTTGTAGAATCCGGCGTTGAAGCGCGCACATACCGTGTGCGCTTCGTGCAATTCACTGACCACTACAGGTAGGAGAAACATGCCGACTTCCGCAAAAAAGGTGGCCAAGAAGGCTGCTGCCCCGGTACCGACCAAGAAGGTTGCTGCAAAGAAAGTCCCTGCGAAGAAAGCCGTCGCAGCTAAGAAGGTCGCCGTGAAGGCGTCCAGCGCTCCGTCGCCGATCAAGGACACCTTCACGAAGGCCTCGCTGGCTGCACACGTCGCTGAACGCGCGGCTGTGGAACCGAAGACCGCCAAGGCCGTGCTGGCCGCGCTCGAAGACACGATCCTCGGCGCTGTGCACAAGAAGGGCGCTGGCGAATTCACGCTGTCGGGTCTTCTGAAGATCGTCGTGCAAGCTGTGCCGGCGAAGAAGAAGCGCTTCGGCAAAGACCCGTTCTCGGGCGAAGAGCGTTGGTTCCCGGCCAAGCCGGCTAGCGTGCGCATCAAGGCACGTCCGCTGAAGAAGCTGAAAGACGCAGCAGCAGGCTGATCGTGCTTCATGCGTTACCGCGGTTTTTGAGCGTGGGTTTTAGCGGTGCGTTTTTAGCCGTGTGCTGTTAACCGTGCGCCTTTAACTGTCGTTAACGTTTAAGCCGACCTGCAGTGCGAGTTGTCCGAATCCCCGTGGATGTGAATCCGCGGGGATTTTTTATGTGCGTCCGCCGTGGTGATGCGAACGCGCCGCCGCCCGCCACGGTGCCCCTTATGCACTGTACTAGCGCATCATGAGCGGTCGCAGTACGATGGCAGCGAGGCCATGCCGGTCAGGATGCGCTCTTGGCGTGCATGCACCGTGTTTAGCACGCGAAAAGCTCAATGGCATAGCGCTTGCTTGAACGATTGTCGAACACCGAATGCGCAGCGCATTCGCCTTCTATCCGACAACAAGAGCGGGGCGTGACATGCGATGCTATGACGAGATGCGTCATCATGACGATTCCGTGCGGCCACACTACGCGCGCTTTGAGCGGTGGCTGGTGCAGCAGGGCAATGAGGCGATCGCACGCAAGCGTGCGGAAGCCGACCTGCTGTTTCGCCGGGTCGGCATCACCTTCGCGGTGAATGGCGATTTGTCCGGCACCGAGCGGCTGATTCCCTTCGATCTGATTCCGCGCATCATTCCGCGCAGCGAATGGCAGACGCTGGAGGCCGGATTGCGCCAGCGGGTGCAGGCGCTCAATCTGTTTATCCACGACGTCTATCACGATCGCAACATCGTGCGCGCCGGTATCGTGCCGGCCGGACAGGTCTATACCAACGCGCAATACCGGCCTGAAATGCAGGGCGTCAATGTGCCGCTCGGTGTTTACGCGCATATCGCCGGGGTCGACGTGGTGCGCGCGGGCGACGAGGGCGACTTCTACGTGCTCGAAGACAACTTGCGGGTGCCGTCGGGCGTGTCCTATATGTTGGAAAACCGCAAGATGATGATGCGGCTTTTCCCCGAGTTGTTCGTGCAGAACCGCATTGCGCCGGTCGCGCATTATCCCGATCTGCTGCTCGACACACTGCGCTCGGTGGCGCCCGAAGGCGTCGACGATCCGGTCGTGGTGGTGCTCACGCCAGGCATGTACAACTCCGCGTATTTCGAGCACACGTTCCTCGCGCAGCAGATGGGCGTCGAACTGGTGGAAGGCAAGGATCTGTTCGTCGACGATAACTATGTGTTCATGCGCACCACGCAGGGGCCGAAGCGCGTCGACGTGATCTACCGCCGCGTCGACGACGATTTTCTCGACCCGCTCGCCTTCCGCAACGATTCGGCGCTGGGCGTGCCGGGTCTGTTGACCGCATATCGCGCCGGACGTGTCGCGCTTGCGAACGCCATGGGCACCGGCATCGCCGACGACAAATCGATCTACCCGTATGTGCCGGAAATGATCGAGTTTTACTTAGGCGAGAAGCCGATCCTCAACAACGTACCCACGTTCCAGTGCCGCAAGCCCGACGATCTCGCCTACACGCTCGCGCATCTGCCGGAGCTGGTCGTGAAGGAAGTGCACGGCGCGGGTGGCTACGGGATGCTGGTGGGACCGGCGTCGACGAAAGCCGAAATCGAATCGTTTCGCGAGCGCCTGATTGCGCGGCCCGCGGGTTATATCGCGCAGCCCACGCTGGCGCTCTCCGCGTGTCCGACCTTTGTCGAAGCGGGCATCGCGCCGCGCCATATCGACTTGCGGCCCTTCGTGCTGTCCGGCAAGAGTGTGACGATGTGCGCGGGCGGTCTGACGCGCGTGGCGTTGCAGGAGGGCTCGCTCGTCGTCAATTCGTCGCAGGGAGGCGGGACTAAAGACACGTGGATGGTCGACTGACGCAGTTGCCAATACGGTTGCCCATGCCGCAGCTGATGCAGCAACTCCTGTAGACATGCAGGCAACCGCGCCCGCAACCTAACGCGCCGGCAGATGAGTCAGACAGTCGCCGGCGCACACGGATAACCCGCGCGGACCTTTTACTTTCGCAAAGGTCTCGCGTCACCAGATACGGAATGCCGTCATGCTAAGCCGAACCGCCGATCACCTCTTCTGGATGGCCCGCTACATGGAGCGCGCGGAGAACACCGCCCGCATGCTCGATATCAACCTGAAGGCCTTGCTGTTGCCGCAAACGCCAGAACAGGAGTCGCGCGCGCAACGTTCGGTGCTGCGCATCTCCGAACTCGAATCTGCTTTCGCGCAAAGCTACGACGAACCGACCCGCGAACACGTGCTCGATTTCATGGTGGCAGATGCGACCAATCCGTCGAGCATTCACTCGTGCTTGCACGCCGCACGCGAAAACGCCCGCGCCGTGCGCGGCACCTTGACGACCGAATGGTGGGAAACCATCAACGACACCTGGCTCGAGTTCAACGAACTCGCCTCGTCCGGCCAGACGTCGAGCAATCCAGGCGCGCTATTCGAGTGGGTGAAGTTCCGTTCGCATCTGTCGCGCGGCGTGACGATCGGCACCGCGTTGCAGGACGATGCGTTCTTCTTCACGCAGCTCGGCACCTTTCTCGAACGCGCCGACAACACCGCGCGGATTCTCGATGTGCGCTTTGCCGACGTCGAGCCGAATTCACGCGATGCCGCGCGCCAGCTCGAAGACTTCTACTACTGGACCTCGATTCTCAGTTCGGTGTCGGCGCTGGAGATTTATCGCAAGGTGTATCGCGACGTCGTCACGCCGGCGCGAGTGGTCGAATTGATGATCCTGAACCAGCAGATGCCGCGCTCGCTGCTTGCTTCGCTCGAAGGCGTCTGCACGAATCTGGCGATGCTGCGCACGCCGGGCTCGAACCAGTGCGAACGGTTTGCCGGCAAGCTGCGCGCCGAGCTGGTGTACTCCGACATCCGGCAGATTTTCGAAGCCGGCCTGCACGCCTATCTGACGCAGTTCCTTGCTCGCGTGTTCGAGCTCGGCAATCTGGTTGCGCGTACCTATCTGATGCTGCCAGTCGCCTGACGGAGTTTTATTTATGTACCTGACGATCCGCCACGACACGTCCTATCGATACGAAGCGACGGTCCATTATTCGATCCAGCAACTGCGTCTGACACCGTCGAGCGGTGCCTCGCAGGTGGTGCGGCGCTGGAGCATCGACGCGCCCGGCAAGCTCGACGCTACCGTCGACGCCTACGGCAATGTGCTGCATACACTCGTCATCAACAAGCCGCATGGCGAGATTCGTCTGCATGTAGCAGGCGAAGTGGACACGATTCCGCTGATCGATGGCCGATTACCCGACGCCGTCGGCCCGATTCCGCTCGAGCATTTCACCTGCTCAACGCGTCTCACGGAGGCCGACGCGGCGATTCGCGAGCTGGCCGAATCGGTGCCGAGCCTCGCGAGCTCAAGCAATCTGATCGAGTTGTCCGAGCAGATCTTGCAGCGCGTGAAATACAACTCCGGCATCACCGAAGTCACCAGCACGGCTGCCCAGGCGCTCGCGCTCGGCAACGGCGTGTGCCAGGACCATGCGCACCTGATGCTGGCCTGCTGCCGCGCGCGCGGCATCCCGGCGCGTTACGTGAGCGGCTACATCGAACCCGGCGACGTCGGTCCCGAAGGACTTCCCCTTGGCGGAGAGCACGGCGCGAGTCACGCATGGGTCGACGTGTGGCTCGACGGCAAGGGCTGGATTTCCGTCGACGTCACGCACGCCGCGTTTGCCAGCGAGATTTACTGCCGGCTCGCTGTGGCGCGCGACTACGAAGCCGCCGCGCCGGTGCGCGGCCGGCGTATCGGCGGGCTGGAGGAGCAACTGAAGGTGTCCGTCACGGTCAGTGGGCAGATGCCGCAATAGCGGCGGGGGACGCGGCCAGCGGGGTGCCAGGGCCGCCCTTGACGGGTATCGCCTGGAGGGCGGCTCGGCGGCGGCCTGGCGGGGGGTTTGAATGAGCGTTAGCCCGCATAGCTGTTCAGATCGGGCCCGCGGCCACCGTAATGCGGATTAAGGCGCGTGCGCGCCGCATTACAATAGCGCAGTTCTGTCGTTTTTCGCGGGTACTTTTCCTTATGACTTACTGTGTCGCGATGTCCGTCGACGAAGGGCTCGTGTTCCTGGCGGACACGCGTACCAATGCGGGCGTCGATCACATCAGCACCGCGCGCAAGATGTCGGTGTTCGAGCAGCCAGGCGAGCGCATGCTCGTGCTGCTGGGCGCCGGCAATCTGTCGATCACGCAAGCGGTGCTGCACGAGTTGTCCGAGCCCGCCGATCCGTCGCAACCCACGCTCTGGAGCGCGCCCACCATGGCCGATGCGGCCCGCGTGATCGGCCGCGCGGTGCGCCGCGTGCATCAACGCGAGGCCGAAGCGTTGCAGGAATTCGGCGTCGACTTCAATTGCAGCTTCATTCTCGGCGGCCAGATCGCGGGCAACCGGCCGCGCCTGTTCATGATCTACGCGGCGGGGAATTTCATCGAAGCGTCGGCCGTGAACCCGTATTTCCAGATCGGCGAGGCAAAATACGGCAAGCCGATCATCGATCGCGTGCTGACACCGTCGACGCCACTCGACGAAGCGGCCAAGTGCGCGCTCATTTCAATGGATTCGACGCTGCGTTCGAATCTTTCGGTCGGGCTGCCGCTCGATCTGCTGGTTTACGAGAAAGATTCGCTGCGCGTCACGCGTTTCGTGTCGATCGATCACGACAATGCGTACTTCGAGATGATTCACAGCACGTGGGGGGAGCGGCTGCGTCAGGTATTCGGCGAGATTCCCGATCCGGACTGGCAGGATTCGCCCAATGTGCCGCTACTGCAGCGCGAGCGTGCGCTGGTGCTGCATCGTGCGCCGGTGGGGGCGGACGGCGTGGAGCATGAGTTCGATGCGAAGCCGGCGCAGACATTGGCGCAGGCGGAGAAGGGAAAGGCCCAGCGCCGCTAGGCAGTTCAGCGTGGATCTACGGCTACGGGCCGGGAGCATCGCAGCAAGGTCGTCGCGAGCCTGTTAAAGGCTTGCCGGCGGCCTTTTTCATTGGTTCCATCGGTTGAGTTGATCGCGATGAACGCTTGCGGTGCGCGTCGAACTCTCCATCGATCTGCGGTCTGGTCTCCACATGACAGGGGTCGCCGCGTGCGCCAGAACCGGCAGGCGAAAAAAAACCAGCCACAGGCTTGCGCCCGTGGCTGGTTTTCGAACTGCGTGTTGCTTCAGCAGTCCGTTAAGCTTGATTAGAACTTGTGGCGGATGCCCAGGCTAACCATTTCTTGCGAGTTGGAAGCCGAGTTGTAGCCGTACGAACCGATCGATGCGCCAGCCGAGACCAGTTGGCCGCTCGAGTTACGCTGTTCGCCGCTTGCGTGTTGCCATGCGCCGACCAGGTAGACGTCCGTGCGCTTCGACAGGTTGTAGTCGCCGCCCAGGGAAACCTGGTTGTACTTTGCGCTCGAGTCGCCCGTGCCCTTCGTGTAGATGTAGCCCACGCCCACCAGCATAGCCGGCGTTGCCTGGTAGCCAAAGTACACGCCGCCGACGTTGTACTTCTCGGTCGAACCGAAGCCCGAATTCGCATCCGGCTTGTATTGCGCATTGCTGTAGCGCAGGTTGACCGTGAACGGGCCTGTCACGTATTGCGCTGCGACCGAAGCGATGCCGATCGACTTGGCTGCAGCGTAGGCCGAGTTGACCTGGCCGTCGAACGTACCGTCCGACGTGCTGCCGTTCCAGCCTGCCGTCGGCGGCGTGCCAGCCGTGCGGCTAGCCAGCGTGTTGCCGTTGTCGGCGCGGAAGTAGCCTGCAGCCACGCTGAACGGACCCGTTGCGTACGTTGCAGCGCCCGACCACGTTTGACCCGAACCCGTTTGACCCGCCACGCCACCCAGCGCGTACATGCCTTCGAACTGGAGGCCGCCCCACACCGGCGAGGTGTACTTGATGGCGCTGTTCGTGCGCGAGGAGTTGTCGTTGTTATCGACGTCGCCCGGCGTTGTGAAGGTGGAACCGAAGTAGTTGTCACCCGTCAGCGGCTGAACCAGGTCGACCAGCGGGTCGTACTGACGACCCAGCGTGACCGTGCCCCACTGGTCGCCCGTCAGGCCGACGTAGGCTTGACGACCGAACATCCGGCCGCCTTGATTCAGCTTGCCGGTGTTCACGTCAAAGCCGTTTTCCAACTGGAAGATTGCCTTCAGGCCACCGCCGAGGTCTTCCGTGCCCTTCAGGCCAAAACGATCGCCTTGCAGGTTGCCGGCGACCATCGCGACCAGATTCTTATTCTTACCAGCTGCGTCTTGTGTGTTGTGAACGTACTGGATCGATTCATCGATCAGGCCGTAAAGGGTAACGCTGCTTTGAGCATGCGCCATGCCGGTGACGCCGAGAAGCGCCAGCGAGAGGGTAGACAGTGCGACTCGTTTCATCCATTTCTCCACGCAGATGATTAGTTTGTTGTTGCGAAAAGGAGAATAGCTCACTGCCTCAACCGATAAGAACTGGAAAAAAAAGACTGTCTCCAAAAACCGACAGAAGGTGCAAAGCCTTGTATTTAAAGCCCGTTAACGATTGTTGCTATTTTCGCAATATTGAATCACTGACTGCGCATTATTGTTGTTTGGTTGACAGTGACGGCTTCGGTACCTGCGATTTGGACACTTGTTTGAATGGTCTTTGTAACCTAGTCGTCTAACTGTTGCAGCCGTTGTGCAGCGCCCGTATAAAAATGGAGCCGCGTCGCGCTTGACGGGCGCGCTAGACAGAATTTATGCGTTGTGAGCATTGCAATCACTGTGATTGCAATTTTTGGCCGAGCCGCCGCACTTCCTACTCGCGCCGGCTGTTGTCGTCCCCGCTGCGGCGCGCCATGGCAGCGGCTGCCAGGCCGGCCGCTGCCGCAAACAGCACCGAGGTCCACGGATGCCGTTTGACATAGCGATCGGCCGCAACGGCGGTGCGGCCCGCTTCTACGAGCGTGACGGCGGCGAAGTGTGTCGCCTGCGCTTCGGCAAGGACGACGGTCCGGCCGAGCTTGACCGCGGCCGCTCGTGCGGAAGTCTTCTTCCGCCTTTGCATCCGTGACAAAGCTGACGCCGGAGCAGCGGTGGCAAGCGCAGAAGCGGCTGCTCCAGTTGCAGGCGCAAACCTGGCAGCACGGGCTTCGCGATCTTCCATGCGAGGCACAGCATCCGCCGATACCGTCGATGCCGCCAGCACCGAAGCGAGCTTGGCACGGCTGCCCGGCGGCGACTCTTCCTGCATGCCCCAGCCGCCGCGCGGATCGTGCATGCGCCCGCGCGCCGCCGAAAACTCCGCGCCGAGCAGGAGCACGGCGGCCGAGAAGTACAGCCACATCAGCAGCACCGCCAGCGAGCCGGCCGCGCCGAACGAGCTCGCCATCCCCGCGTGCGCGATATATAGCGCAAACAGCTTCTTGCCGGCCGAGAACAGCACGGCCGCGACGATCCCGCCGACGAGCGCATCGACCCAGCGCACCTTGGCGTCCGGCAGAAACTTCAGCAGGCCGGCAAAGGCGAAGGCCAGCACCAGCAAGCCGACGCCGAGTTGCAGCAGATTGCCGATCACCACGTACGGCGAGTCGCCCCACAGCCATTTGCCGACGAACGTGATGACCGTATCGAGCACCAGCGAGACGATCAGCAGGAACGCGACACCGAGCACCAGGCCGAACGAAATCAGCCGCACGCGCACCATCGCGATCACGCTCGACGAGCGTGGGCCGGTATATGGCCACACCAGATTGAGTGCGCTATTGAGCGACGAGAAGGTCGCCGAGGCGCCGATCGCCAGCATCGAGAACGAAATGATCGCCGCGATGCCACCGGCGCTGCCGCTGTGATGGGCGTTCTCAACGATGGTTTGCACGCCCGCGGCGGCCTGGTCGCCGAGCAGGCCGTGAATGTGGGTGAACAGTTCGCCGCGCGCGGCTGCGGCGCCGAAGAACCAGCCTGCCACGGCGATCACCATGACCAGCGTGGGCGCGAGCGAGAATGCCGCATAGAAGGCGATGCTGGCGGCCATGGCCGCGCAGCGGTCGTCGGCAAACTGCTTGAATGCGCCGATTGCCCAATTGGCCTGCTTGCGGGCCACCAATCGGAGCTTCTCGGCGGAAAGCGTGTCGATGTCCATGGTCGTTCTTCTCAATGGGATGGTGGCGCCGGATACGCCACGCGCGTGCCGTTGAGGTGGCCTGAGGCGGCGTCAACGCAGGCTTGGCATCGACGCCTTCCGCAAAGTGTGTGCCTGTCACTATAACAAGCGCTGCATGCATGTGCGCGCGATACGCCGCAGGCACGGGTGCCGTTAGAATGCCGCTGGACCTTCACACTCTTATCACCATGCACTCGCACGAACTCGTCAAGCAACTGGATGTCATTCCCGCGGAACAACTGAGCGCGCATTTGCCGGCGCATGTCGTCGAGAATCTGCCGGCCCAGGGCGTGACCGTATTTGCCGTTAGCGACGACGCTTCGGACACCGCCGAATTCAGTGCGCGCTACGGCTTCGGCCTCGAGGACTGCGCCAACACGATCGTGATCCGCTACAAGAAGGCGGGCGCCGAGCATTACGCGGCGCTGGTCTCGCTGGGTTCGCTGCGTCTGGACATCAATGGTGCGGTAAAAGCTGCGCTGGGCGCGCAGCGCCTTTCGTTCGCCAAACGGGAGGCCGCCGTGGAGCATAGCGGGATGGAGTTCGGCGGAATTACTGCCTTCGGCTTGCCGGAAGACTGGCGTATTCTCGTCGACGCCGCAGTCATGGAGCGTACTCAGATCGTGATGGGGGCAGGGGTGCGAGCGGCCAAGCTACTGTTGGCGCCCGAGGTGCTGCAGCAGTGGCCGCGCTGTGAAGTTGCCTCGCTTGCGCTGCCGGAAGGGCAGTGATCGAGCCAGTTGCGCTCATATTCGATGTTTCGGCGCGCATGGTGCGCGTGACGCCGCAAGCGGTGTCACGCAGCCGGTTGCGTGACTGCGTGACTGTGCCTCGCATGCGCGTTTGCTCAGATGATCAGTCGTGAGACCTTGGTGCCTTCGAGCGATATACCGGCCATCAGGCCGCCATTCGTCAGCACAAAAGCTTCCACCGGGCTGGTGGCGGTCGAGGTATCCACCGCGCCGTTCGCGCCGACCTTCAGCACGGCGACCGTTGCATCGGCGCCTGCTGCCCACCCCTGGCTGCTGAGGAATGTGTCGAACGCGTCTTGCGTCATGAACAGGAAGATGAGCGCTTTGGACTGCGCGCCGATCTGCAAACCGAACGAACCCGCAACGGTGCTGTAGTAGCCCGTCGTGCGGCCGGCCACGCGCAACGCGCCTTCGCCGTATTGCCCGCCGACCCAGAAGCCCGCCGAAATCACCGACGGGAACACGAGCACGCCGCGCGCTTTGTCGACCAGTTCATGCGACCCTGTGACGTTCGCGTAGAGCCGTGACAGGGTGGAATCGACGCCGGCGTTGATCGTGTCGCGCTTGCCGGCGTTCGCCGAAGACGACGTGCTCGAGGATGGCGACGTGGTCGTGCAGCCGGCGAGGCCAAGACCCGCCGTAGCCAAAGCGGCGCTCGTGGTCATGATGAATTGTCGTCTGCGCATGATGGTTCTCCTTGTGCATGATGAAGGTTGCGTTTTTTGTTCGACGTTGCGTGCCGCGGCGCCGGTAAGTCCGTATGCCGCCAGCCCGCACGCCTGCTAACCAGCATTTGGCGTGCCTGACGCCGCGGGTTGTGCATCAGACAGCCGTCATGCGCTGACGTTCGCGCGGGGATTCACGGCGTTCAACGCCGCATCCCCGTCGATCCCTACGCCGCCGGGCGGATATTCTGATTGTGGCGGAACAGGTTTTGCGGGTCGTAGCGGTTCTTCGCGGCGACGAGGCGCTCGTAGTTCGGCCCATACGCGTCAGCCACCCGGCCGCCTTCCTCCTGTGTCATGAAGTTGACGTACACGCTGCCTAGCGCGAACGGTGCGGCCGCGTCGAAGAAAGCGCGAGCCCAGGCTATGCAGCGCTCGTCGTCGCTCGCGTCGTCCCAACGGCCGTGCACGTTCATCGCATACTGCGTGTCGCGGCTCGAATAGGCTGTGGCTTCGACCGGCACCCGGGTCGTCTGTGCGCCGATCTGCCCGAAGAAAATTTCGCATTGAGGCGACGGCAGCCTGTTGATCGCATCGAGCAGCGCATCGATGAGGCCGTCCGGTATGCCGTCGAGGTTGTGCGACTTCCAGTAGTTACGAGCGCCCGGTGTAAGCAGGGGATCGAACGCCTGTTGCCACATGGCGTACGGCATCGGCCCAAGATGTTCGCCGAGCGGCGTGCCGAAGCCGCGCACGGCCTCCACCACGGACGGTCCGTTTTCGACGGGGCCCGTGTAGCACATCGCGAATACGATGACCGGCTTGCCGTGCGCCTCGGGCGGCAGGAACGGCAGCGGTGGCGCGAGCCGCAAAACGGCCCATACGCTCAACTCGTCCGGCATCTGTTCCGCAGCCGTGCGGTACTGGTGCAGGGCATGCTTCGCCTGATCCAGCGGCAGCACGACGAGGCCGCCGTATACGAGTGGCCCTACGGGATGCAGCGCGAACTCGAAGCGCGTCACCACGCCAAAATTGCCGCCGCCGCCGCGAATCGCCCAGAACAGATCTTCATGCGAGTCGGCGCTTGCGTGCAGCAACTCGCCGTCGGCGGTGACCACGTCCGCTGAAATCAGATTGTCGACGGTCATGCCATATCTGCGGCTCAGCCAGCCGAACCCGCCACCCAGCGTCAGACCTGCTACGCCGGTGGTCGAGTTGATGCCAAGCGGCGTGGCGAGCCCGAACGCTTGCGCTTCGTGGTCGAAATCGCCGAGCGTAGCGCCAGGCTCGACATGCGCGCGCCGCGCTGCCGAATCGATATAGACCGATTTCATCGGCGACAGGTCGATCACGAGACCTTCGTCGCACAGCGCGGTGCCGGCGATGTTATGGCCGCCGCTGTGCACCGCCAGCGGCAGACCGTTGTCGCGCGCGAATGCTACGCCGCGGCGCACGTCGGCCACGCCGGCGCAGCGCAGGATCATCGCCGGATGCCGGTCGATCATTGCATTCCAGATGCTGCGGGCCTCGTCGAAACCCGCGTCGCCGGGCAGCAACAATTCGCCTCGGATCGCGGCCTTGAGTTCTTCAGCGGCGCTGCTGGACACGCTAACCATGACACACCTCCAGACATAGTGGGAGACGCTCTCGCAACACCGTTGAACTGAACAAAGTAAATTGAAAGCGTCTGGACAGGTTCAATTTGCGTCCAGTAAACGGCTCTGCTTCCGTAAGTCAAACAAAGGTAAACCCGTGTCTGCGATCGAGGCCGCGCGAAAGCGCGTGCGGCAAGTGTCCGGCGTCGCGGCGCGGGTCATGGCTGTTGCCGCCGCAACATATGGTGGAAATGCTTCGAGAAAAGGCCGCGAGAAGAAGTGTTGGTTGCGCGCCGCGGTGGTGGCTGCGCGGCGACACTTTTGTGCCCGAAAGCTGGCATTTTCGTTTGCGCGCATTTGCGGGCAGGGCAAACGGTGCTCGTCCATGGCGGGGCGGGCGGTGTCGGATACGTCTCAGTGGAGTTGGCGCTCGCGCCCGGCGCGAAAGTCTTTGCGACAGTTAGCGAACGCGAACGCGAACGCGGCGTGGTCGAGGCGCTCGGTGCTACGCCGATCGATTACCGTGCGCAGCCGGTTGAGCGATATGTCCGGTCGGCGACGGACGGCGTGGGTTTCGACCTGGTCGTCGTGAAGACGCCGTCCACGATCAGATTTTGGCCAGTGATTTGCATTGTCTGTGTGATTGCCCTCACTTCCATTTTTGCAAATTCTCTTTTGTGTCCGGACAAACGCTTATATGAAACGTTTATTCGCGTCACGGTCTACTTCTCTCCTCGGATGCTGCGCATCCTGCGGGTGATAGGTCAGTTTGCGGCTGTTCTATTCATCTGATGAAGAGATCCACTCGTTAAATGGCTGTAATAGTTTGGACTGCGTATCTAAAGGCAGAAGTTGCCGGCGTTTCAGAAGCGCGGAAATTGACGTTCTTTGACAGACGCGCAACGAAATTAATCGGCAAAAGGCCATCAATATCGCATTGCGTGGGCTAGCGCACGGTCACTGGAGGGCGCTCCGCATAACTTCAACGTCAATCGGGTCCTGCTGTGCTCTTTTCAAGGCTTTGTTCGCGCGCAGCGAGTCGTTCGTCCCGGATCACTTCAATTCGGATCGGGATTATTCGTGGGAGAGAAGTCGAGCGTCACGCTATGTTCGTGCGGCGCGCGGCAATGTCGACCGGGCTTTGAAGTTTCATTTTTTAACAGCGAACAGAGATTCACTCCTTATCTGGATCCGTATTTCGAGATATATGTTTAGGAGAATGAAATGAAGAAGCAGAGCGGGGACGCGCGGGCGTTGGGGACAGGCAAAGCAGTATTGGCGGTTGCTGTGAGTCTTTATGCGGCGATGGCGGGCGCTCAAACGAGTCCGGCGGTACCTGAGGCGCCGTCGGCAGATTCGACGAAGCTGATGGTTGCGCAAGCATCGCCGATCGGTTGTGCACTATCCGGTGCGCCTGCCTGCAAGAAGGAGGACGGTGGATCGCGGGCGGCCGGCGGCGGTGGCGTGTCAGCGGCCGCGGGTCCGGGGTCGACGTCGGGTTCGGGTTCGAATTCGGGTTCGAATTCGGGTTCGAATTCGGGTTCGAATTCGGGCTCACAGAGCAGCAACGGCAGCGGAAGTTCGGCGACTGGGTCGAGCGCGGCTGGACTAGGTGCAGGGGGCGCGGGGAGTGACAGTGGGGGGAAGGGCGGGGCAGGCAGTGGCGGGGAGGGAAGTGGCGGGACTGGTAGTGGCGGGACGGGAAGCGGTGGGACGGACGGCAATGGCGACGGCGGTGGTAACGGCGGACACCACGGCGGAGATGGTGGCCATGGCGATGGTGGTCATGGCGATGGTGGTCATGGCGATGGCGGTCATGGCGACGGTGGCCATGGCGATAGTGGTCATGGCGATGGCGGTCATGGCGACGGCGGTCATGGTGACGGCGGCCACGGCGATGGCGGTCATGGCGACGGCGGTCATGGTGATGGCGGTCATGGTGATGGCGGTCATGGCGATGGCGGTCATGGCGATGGCGGTCATGGCGACGGCGGTCATGGCGACGGCGGTTATGGTGATGGCGGTCATGGCGATGGTGGTCGTGGTGACGGCGGCCATGGCGACGGCGGTCATGGCGATGGCGGCCACGGCGATGGCGGTCATGGTGACGGCGGTCATGGCGACGGTGGTCGTGGTGACGGCGGCCATGGCGATGGCGGTCATGGTGACGGCGGCCATGGCGATGGCGGTCATGGTGCCGGCGGCCACGGCGATGGCGGTCATGGCGATGGCGGTCGTGGTGACGGCGGCCATGGCGATGGTGGTCGTGGTGACGGCGGCCATGGCGATGGAGGTCATGGAGACGGCGGTCACGGCGATGGCGGCCACGGCGATGGCGGTCATGGTGATGGCGGTCATGGCGATGGCGGTCGTGGTGACGGCGGCCATGGCGATGGTGGTCGTGGTGACGGCGGCCATGGCGATGGAGGTCATGGAGACGGCGGTCATGGCGATGGCGGCCACGGCGATGGCGGTCATGGTGATGGCGGTCATGGCGATGGCGGTCATGGCGACGGTGGCCACGGTGCCGGCGGCCATGGCGATGGTGGTCGTGGCGACGGCGGTCATGGTGATGGCGGTCATGGTGACGGTGGCCACGGTGCCGGCGGCCATGGCGACGGCGGTCATGGCGACGGTGGCCACGGTGCCGGCGGCCATGGCGATGGTGGCCGTGGCGACGGCGGTCATGGTGATGGCGGTCATGGCAATGGCGGCCATGGTGACGGCGGCCATGGTGATGGCGGCCATGGCGATGGCGGTCATGGTGATGGTGGTCATGGCGACGGTGGCCACGGTGCCGGCGGCCATGGCGATGGTGGTCGTGGCGACGGCGGTCATGGCGACGGTGGCCATGGCGATGGTGGTCGAGGCGATGGCGGCCACGGCGACGGCGGTCATGGTGGTCACGGCGACGGCGGCAAAGGCAGCAGCGGCCAGGGCCACGGCGGCGGCTTCGGCAGCGGCGGCAATGGCGGTGGTTACGGCGGTGGCCGCGGCCACTGACGCAGCGGGCGCTCCTCAGCGCGCGGGCAGCCGGCAGCCGGCAAACGGCTTCCCGCGCTGACGTCCCGGCCGGGATCACGTGAGCGGATAGCCCACCATCCGCTCACCCTCACGCCCGCCAATCCCGCGCAAAAGAGAAACAGAAAGAAACAGAGAAACCAATGCGGGATATTTCAGAAAGTAAAAAATCCCATCGACGGATTCGCCTTCAACCCAAAGGCAACTCCGCCGGTGCGATGAACCCCTACACCCTGCACATCTTCCCGAGCAGGAAAGCCAACCGCTACCCCGAGCCCCTTGTCGCACCGCTTCAGTCACCTACCTTCTCAAGTTCGGCAAGCATTCGCTCGACGCGATCCGCGGGATCGGAGTCGGCTCGACAACGTTTGAGCGCGCGGCATCACACAGGTACTCGCAAGAATCGGCTTGTGCAATGACAACCGCCTCGGCAAAACGCGTTGGCCAGTCGAGCGCTCGATTGCATGGATTCACACGTCTCGACGTCTGAAGACTCGCTGCGAAAGCTATGCTGATGTTGAAGATGTCTTCCTGTCTCACTACTCAATTCCTCAATATATTTAGTTATACATGCTATTGCGCGTGCGGCGGCGCAAGCCGCAGTACCGGTGACCCGAGAAGTGCCGCCGCAAACGCCTTCGACCTCGATAGAGATGGCCGATGTCGCCAGCCATCCGGCGTCAGTTAGCGGCACAGCGATTCGCCCTGCCATTCGATCGACGATTTTCGTCGGGCGCAATCAGGTCGGCCAGAACATGCCGAGCGCAGCGAGCCCCATTGCCGCGGTCGCAATCCAGCCGAGCCAGCGCAACCAGCCGGTTACCACGAACTGGCCCATGACCTTGGGGCTCGCCGCCATCACCATGACCAGCGCCATGATTGGCACGGCCGCGACGCCGTTGATCACCGCACTCCAATACAGTGCTTTGATTGGGTCGAGCCGCATGAACGTGAGCGCAATGCCGCCGAGAATCGCTACGGCGATCACGCCATAGAACCGCTTCGCCAGATTCACCTGCAACGCCAGGCTGTTGCGCCATTTCATCGTGCCCGCAGCCGCGTAAGCGGCCGAACCCGCCAGCACCGGCAACGCTAGCAGGCCCGTGCCGATGATGCCGAGACTGAACAGCGCAAACGCCATGTTGCCGGCAATCGGCTTGAGCGCGCTGGCGGCATCGGCGGTGGTTTTTACTTCAATGTGGTGCGCGTGCAGCGTGGCGGCGGCGGTGAGCATGATGAAAAATGCCACGCCGTTCGACACGGCCATCCCGACCCACGTGTCCGTATTGATTCGCTTCAGTTGTGCGGACGCCTGTAGCGGCGCGCGCAATAGCGGTTGCTCAGCCGGTTTCGAGCGGATCTCCTCGACTTCCTGCGACGCTTGCCAGAAGAAGAGATAGGGGCTGATCGTCGTCCCGAGCACTGCGACCACGGTGGTCAAATAGTCACTCGACAATTGGACTGGCGGTTTCACGATGCTCAGGCCGACGGCTTTCCAATCGATCGGAATCACGAAGATGATGGCGACATAGGCGAACAACGCGAGCGTCAGCCATTTCAGAATGTTCGCGTAGCGTTCGTATGGAATGAATACCTGCATTAGCAGCGATGCTGTGCCGAACAACGCGACGTAGAGTTGGACCGGGCCGCCGATCACCAGTTTGGCGGCGGCGCCCATTGCCGCGAGATCGGCCGCGATATTGATGGTGTTGGCCACCAGCAGAACCAGTACCGCGAGATACAGGAGCGGAGCGGGGTAGTGGCGGCGCAGATTGGTTGCGAGTCCGCTACCCGTCACCCGCCCCATGCGCGCACTGACCAGCTGTATCGACACCATCAGCGGGTAAGTAATCAGCAACGTCCATAGCAGTCCAAAGCCGAATTGCGCGCCGGCCTGCGAATAGGTGGCGATACCGCTCGGGTCGTCGTCCGCGGCGCCGGTGATCAGGCCAGGGCCTAGCCGCTTCATCCAGGAGCGTTCGTCGATGTCTTCAACGACAAGTTCCGGTTCCAGGTTTTCAGTGGTCATCGTCATCCGCCTGCAAAGGGAACCGGTGTTGAGCTGCCGCTCATATAGAAGCGCGTGTGCGCGTCTGGTGGCAACGGTACGCGTCGCTCATCGAGAAGTAGCATTCTCTATGCCTGCACCTGCACCCCCGGCCTTGCGGCGCAATTGCCCCCGCGTCCGGGATTGTTTGCAGCGCTGGGCGACGGCATAGGACATGTCATCCGCTACAATGACGCGCACCACCCACCTGGAGACTTGCCTTGAAATCTATCGTTGCTTTGGTCGCCGCGGCTGTTCTTTCTTCCACGGCGATGGCCGCTTCCACTACTGAAAAATTGCCTTCTGGCGTAATCGTTGAGCATCTTACGCAAGGCACGGGTGCCCAGCCGGCCGCTGACGATGTCGTGAAGGTCAACTACCGCGGCACGCTCGCTGACGGCACCGAGTTCGATAGCTCGGCGAAGCATGGCGGCCCGGCAACCTTCCCGCTCAATCGCGTGATTCCGTGCTGGACGCAAGGTGTGCAAAAAATGAAAGTCGGCGGCAAGGCCAAGCTGACCTGCCCGGCGGCCACTGCCTATGGCGAGCGCGGCGTCGGCGCGATTCCGCCGAATAGCGATCTGACGTTTGAAGTCGAACTCGTTGGAATCGTCAAGTAATACGGCGCCAAACGCGCTGAGACTGAACCCTGCTCCGAGATCGAAGTGGGGTTTTTCTTTTTCAGGGCAATGCATTTGCCCGCTGAAATCTATCCGTGACGAAGCTCGAGGTGCTCGCGCGGCGATCGGCGCTGACGTCTATTCGATCGCGTGGTTTTTCTAAAAGAAAAGAAGTTCTGATCTTACTCGGCCGGCGCGCATAGCATCGACACATACACAATAGTGGAAACGACGATCATGCCGACGCCGACTACAGAAGAAAAAACAAACCGGATAATTCAGCGTCCGATTGTCGCAGCGCTAATCGGCAGCGCAACCCACATCGCATGGGCCACGGGGACCGCCCCCGGTGGAGCGAAGTCTTTGAGAAAAGTGATTGCCGGCGCTTCCGCGACGCCGTCAAGGAGCGCCGTTTTGTGACGACACAGGAGATTCTGCCGGCGTGCGGACTGCGGATTGCGTGAACAGTGCACGCTATTCCGCCCTCACTTGCTGATGTTGCACGGCCCGTTCTTCCGCTTGCTTCTTCGCGATCTGTTTTCCCACCAGGCAGCCGCCCACCGCGCCAACCACCGCTGCAAGATTGGTAACACGGGATTACCAGCAAAAAAATGGACTGCCGCCCTTTGAATCTCCGAATGCTTGCCTATAGTAGAAGCGGTTATTGCCGTAATGCACTGCGGCCGGCTTCTCTTGACGTGGGTGACGGGGAAACAGAAATGACGCCATCGAATGCTGCGATCTATCAGGTCCAGACTAGCACGCCGGATTCATTACGAACGCTTGCCGGCTATCTCGAATTGGCGCTCGACGAAGGGGAGAGCGTGGTTCTGATGCGGATCGGCACGCAGGTGCGCAGTGTTTATGTCGGCAATCCGTCCGGCGCTCTGGAGGATTTGACGGATCACGGCGTAGTGGCCGCCTTTCAGGCCGACGAGATGCTGGCATTGACGCAGTTGGGACTCAACCGGATAACCGCCGACGATCAACAGTACCGATTCATGCGCAGTGTGAGATATATAGCCGACCGCCAGGTTGTCGTTTTTACGCCGACTTAAGTGGTTGGGCAGCAATCGAAAAGACTAAAGAATGGGACTATCGGGTAGTGGACTCGAAAGGTTCGTACTCCACTGGATGCGTTCCAGTGTAAAACCGGTTGCCTTTATAGCCGCGTAGATCTGCCTTTCTGGCGCTATTCGTGGCATAGTTCGATCGATTACCACATAAGGAGCAATCAAATGCCCACGTTAGAGCAAATCCAGGCAAAGCTTAAGAAGCTCCAGGCGCAAGCTGACACGCTTATTGCCAGGAAAGCACAAGTCGCGGTCAACCAGATTCGCGAATTGATGCTCAAGCATGGCCTGACTACCGCAGATATCGAAGCAAAGGCACAGGCGAAACGCGCCGCGCACGCCTTGAATGGGCATGCTGCAGGTGCCAAGGCAAAAGCCGCCGGCGCAGGCAAGTCGATTCCGAAGTACCGCAATAACAAAACGGGCGCGACCTGGACGGGCCACGGGCGTGCACCCGCCTGGATTGCCGCCGTGAAAGACCGGACTCAATTCCTGATTGAAGGCGCTAGCGAATTGAAGCCCGCGGCAAATGCGGCAGTCACTCGCGCCAAAGCCGGAAGTAAAGGTCAGCCTAAAGGCGCGCAACCGCCCAAGTACCTCGATCCGAAAACCGGCGCCACCTGGAGCGGGCGCGGTCCGGCGCCGGCATGGCTCGCAACGGTCAAAGACCGAACCAGGTTTCTGATCGATAGCGCGGCGGCCAGCAATGTCGCCGCCGGCAAAGTAGTAACGGCGAAAAAGGCGGTGGCGTCCAAAACGGCCGCCAGGAAGGGCACTGCGGCAACTAAAAAAGCCGCGGCAAAGAAAAGCGCCGCCAAGCCGGCTGTGAAAAAAGCCACCGCAAAGAAGGCTGCCGTGAAGAAAACCGCGGCGGCAAAGAAAGTGCCGGGTCGCAAGACGGTGAGCAAAGGCAATGCCGGCGCGACGAGCGCTGCCGCAGCGCCGCAAACCTCGACGGTGCAAGCCGGCGCGTGAGCGCAATGGAGTCGCGAAGTAGATGATTAGCACGCTCGAGTCACCCCAGCAGGAAGACCATGTCGTCCTGCTGGACTCCGTTCCTCATCCGGCAGCCGACGCCGCCGAACCATTCATTGTCACCAGCGACCGCCGGGTGATTTTGGCCTATCCAATTGCTGAATCCGACTTTGAACAGTTCGGACCATTCGATTCCGATGACGATCCGTTTTGCACGGTGCTATTTCCCGACGCCGTGTTTCATCGACTGGGGCCGCCCGGCGATATCGATCTCGAGATCCATCCGCTCGCTTCGCTTGGGCTCACCGGGTACTCGGTTCACGAAGTGATGAACTCGTCGCTGGCCGCCGAGATTTCGGCCGTCACTTCGCCCGGTCCTGCGCAGCGCCATTTTGTCATCACGTTTCAGGGCTCGACGTTCGAATGCGTGGCGTCGGACTATACGGTGGTCGGCGTGTACGGCGCCGGCGAGATCGCCTGCCGGGAAGCATTCTCGCTGGTCCGGTAGTGTCTTGAGTAGCGTGGCGCAATGGCTGCGGAACTCAATGCCATTTCCTTTCAATAACATTTTCCCTGCCAATTTCGAACATATCCTCAGTGACATTTTCAGCTTTTATTTTTGAAATATGTTAAAAAGCTTTCCGTCATCGCGTATTGACATCAAGTCTTCACGCAGCAAGAGCAGACTGGTGTCAACGAATGGCGTGCGGCAGAGATTGAAGCAACGCTTTCCAAATTACATATAAAAACATTACGAGGCATCGAACGCTCGATTGAAGCGAACCTGAGTTCAGGCGCGCGTCAAAGAGAGCCGGCAGGGATCACGTTGAGTGAACCTGTTTTCGGTGCAGCAGCGGTCGTCGCGGATCGGATTTGCCGGCGTCAAGGCAAGTCACATGGGCCTGATCCCCGGTAGTCCGGCCGCAAGGCGTCCGCGAGTGCGGGCGCGGTATCGGTACGCATTTGCCTGGCGCAAGTGCATGCGAATACGCCATGCCCATCGAAAAACTCCTTGTTCCGCTACCGGCGGGCCTGAAAGTCTACGTTGAACGTCACGTATTCGATCCGGCCTTCGAGAGTGTCATTCTGATCAACGGCGCGCTGGCCACCACGGCGTCGTTCGGACAGACAATCAAATACCTCGGCGAACGCTATAACCCAATTTGTTTCGATTTACCTTATGCGGGTCAATCGAAAGCGCATAACGTTTGCGACTTCGTTCTGACAAAAGACGATGAAGTCGACATTCTGCTGCATCTAATAGGCTTATTCGAGCCGAGCTTCCTGTTGTCGGTGTCGTGGGGCGGGGTGGCGTCGCTGCTGGCGCTCTCGCGGGCGCGCACTAGTGTGAGGCGCGCGGTGATTGCTTCGTTCTCGCCGCGGCTCAACGCGGCGATGACCGCGTATGTAACCGCGGCACGCGACCACATCGCCGCCGGCGAAAATCTGAAGGCCGCGCAACTGCTCAACGATACTGTTGGCCGGCATCTGCCGCGCATCATGAAGCTCTATAACTACCGCTACCTCTCTACACTGCCGCGCGATGAGCAGGACCAGGTGGCGTTTCACGTCGACCAGATTCTGGCCATCCGCCCCGAGGACTATCTGCACGAGTTCCGCAACATCGATTGCGGATTGAAATTTCTCAACGGCGAGCTCGACGACTACACCACGCCTGAGGACGCCCGCTCGCTCAGCGCGCATCTGAAGCGCGCCGAGTTTCTCACGATCGAGCAGGCCGGGCATTTCCTCGATCTCGAAGGACGGCCCGCGCTGCGCCAGGTCAGGACGGCGATTTTCGATTACTTCGGTGCCGCTCGGGTGCCGGCGGCAGGCCGTGAGCTCGACTGCTTCGACGCATTTACCGCCCGCTCGCCCATCATGCCGGTGCAGCAAGCCGCCATTGCAAACGTCGCGAACGTCGTGTTGCAGGCCACCGCCGATCACTCGTTCCAACAGGTCGAACTACCGTGAATATCGCTCAGAGCATTGCCATTGTCGTACCGTGGGCGCTGTGGCTGCTGTATTGGGTCGCGACGTCGAACCGCGTCAAGGAGACCGCGCGCAAGGAGGCGTCACGATCGCGCACGTTGCAGTCGATTCCATTGATTGGCGGTGGCGCGCTGATCGTGCTGCCGGACTTCAACACAGCGGCGTTGTCTGCTGATCCACATGCGGTCGGGCCGCTGCAACTGGCCGGCTTCGCGGTGCTGCTGGCCGGCCTTGCGTTTTCCGTGTGGGCGCGGCTGCATCTCGGCACCAACTGGAGCGTGTCGGTCACGCTGAAGGAAGGGCATGAGCTGGTGCGCAGCGGGCCCTATGGACTGGTTCGTCATCCGATCTATACCGGCTGCCTGCTGGCGCTTCTGGGGGCGGTGCTGATCGGCGCGCAATGGCGTGGCGTGGCTGGGCTATTGCTGATTTTCGCGTCGCTGGCGTACAAGGTGCGGGTCGAGGAGAGCTGGCTGACCGGTCACTTTGGCCGTGCGTATGCGCAGTATCGTCGCGACGTCGCCGCGCTGATTCCCGGTCTCTTCTGAGCTGCCTGAATGACGAAAGTCATCATCACCGCGATCGGCTCGGCGGGCGACGTGCATCCTTTGCTCGGTATCGGCGCGGCGTTGGCTGCGCGCGGCCACCAGATCGTCTTCTGCACGCATCCGCCGTTCGCTGAGGCTGTCGCGCGCCAGGGTTTCGCATTCGTGCCGATCGGCACCGCCGCCGAATATGAGGCGGCCATGGCGAACCCGGCGCTATGGCATCCGCGCACGTCGTTCCGCACGCTGTGGGCGGTGATTGCACCGACGCTGCGGCCGCATTTCGACACACTGGCTGCGTTGACCGATAGCGACACCGTGCTGGTCGGCACGTTGTGGGCCTTTTCCGCGCGGCTGATGCAGGAACTGTATCGCGTGCCGTTCGTGTCGGTGCAGGTGTCGCCGTCGACCCTGCTCTCCGCGCATGCGCCGCCGACACACCCGCGGCTGACGATTCCGCGCGGCTTGCCGCTGGCTGTAAAAACCGCGCTGCTGCGGCTGATCGAGCGGCAGGCGCTCGACAAGGTCTGTGGCCCCACATTGAACGCGGTACGCGCGGAATTGGGGCTCGCACCGGCGCGGCGCATTTTCGGCGAGTGGCTGCATTCGACCGACGGCGTGCTGTGTCTCTTTCCGGAATGGTTCGCGCAAGCTCAGCCGGATTGGCCGGCGCCGCGCTGCCTCAGCGGCTTTCCGCTGTTCAACGACACGGCTGCGCCTGCGCCCGATCCGCAACTCGACGCTTTTCTCGCTGCGGGCGAGCGGCCCGTGATTTTCACAGCGGGCTCGACCTTGATCGATCAGGATCGCTATGCGAGCGCAGTGAGCGCGGCGCTGATGGAAGGCGGGCTGCGCGGCATTCTTTTGACGCCGGATGCGCCTCGAGCCGAAGCGGCCGCCGCTCGGGCGGATATGCATGCAGCCTCGCGAGGCGTGCTGCTCAGGCGGCGTTATGTGCCGCTGCAGACGCTGTTGCCGCGCTGCCGGGCGCTGGTGCATCACGGCGGCATCGGCACGGCAGCACTTGCGTATGCCGCCGGGATTCCGCAAGTCCTGACGCCATTCGCACACGACCAGTTCGACAATGCGCAGCGGGTCGTCGCGAGCGGTTGTGGTGTTCGGCTCGATAGGGCGCTGCAGCCGCAGGCTCTCGCGCGCGCATTGAAGCAAGTGCTCGGCAGCCCAGCAATCGCGACGCAGTGCGGACGCGTGCAGGACCGGCTCGGGGCGTCGCCGGATGGTTGCGAGGCAGCCGCACGCTATGTCGAAGATTTCATGCGGACCAGGGTGTGCGCGCAAACCGTCGGCCGCGCGTCTTTGCTGGCATTGGCAGCCAGCGGACACAGCGTATGAGCGCCGCCACGCCGTTGCCGAAGCGCGCCGCGCCGGCCGGCGCGGCGCATGGCCCCGGCCCCGGCCCGGATTCTGCCGCCGGGCGCAGCGTACCCGGCATGCGCGGTGCGCAGCTCGCCTTGCTGACGTTCGCGCTGTCGCTGGCCACCTTCATCGAAGTCCTGGATTCGACGGTAACCAACGTCGCGGTACCGGCTATTTCCGGCGGCCTCGGCGTGTCCAACAGTCAGGGCACATGGGTGATCAGCTCGTACTCCGTGGCCGCAGCCATCGCCGTGCCCTTGACGGGCTGGCTCTCGCGCCGGCTCGGCGAAACGCGGCTGTTCCTCGGAGCGGTGATCCTCTTCACGTTGACGTCGCTGCTATGCGGCGTGGCCGGCGACTTCCACCTTCTGGTGGTATGCCGGGCATTGCAGGGGCTCTTTTCCGGACCGATGGTGCCGCTTTCGCAAACTATCCTGCTGCGTACCTTTCCGCCGGATAAGCGCGTTGTGGCACTCGCTCTGTGGGCGATGACGGTGCTGCTCGCGCCGATCTTCGGCCCGGTGGTCGGCGGCTGGATCATCGACAGTTTCTCGTGGCCGTGGATCTTTCTGATCAATCTGCCGATCGGCATCTTCTCGTTCGCGGTGTGCATGACGCTGCTGCGCCCCGACGCATCCGCTGGCAAGGCTGCGCCGATCGATCTGCCGGGCATTCTCTTGCTGGTCATCGGCGTCGGCTCGCTGCAAACGGTGTTGGATCTCGGTCACGATCGTGGCTGGTTCGATTCACCTTTGATCCTCACGCTGGCGATTGTCGCCGGTTTGGCGATCGTGTCGCTGTTGATCTGGGAGGCGGGTGAACGGCATCCGGTGATCGATCTGAGCCTGTTCCGCGACCGCACGTTTTCGTTTTGTATGCTGATCATTTCGCTTGGCATGATGAGCTTTTCGGTGGTCGGCGTGATCTTTCCGCTCTGGCTGCAGGCCGTGATGGGCTACACGGCGTACCAGGCCGGGCTCGCCACCGCACCGCTCGGGGTGCTCGCGCTGGTGTTCTCGATTCTGGTCGGCGTGTATGCGGCGCGTTTCGACGCGCGCGTGCTCGCGACGTTCGGCTTTCTCCTGTTTGCGGCCGTGTTGTGGTGGGACGCGCATTTCACGCTGACCATGACCTTTACGCAGATCATCACGCCGGGTCTGATCCAGGGCATCGGCTTGCCGTGCTTCTTCATTCCGTTGACCGCGGCGACGCTTTCGCGCGTGTCCGACGACAAGCTCGCCGCGGCCTCCAGCCTGTCGAACTTTTTGCGCACGCTATCGGCGGCGTTCGGCACGGCCATGAGCGTCACGCTATGGGATAACCGCGCGCTGTATCACTACGACGTCGTCGCGCAGTCGGTGACGAAATCGTCCGGCAACACGCAGCGCTTCGTTCAGAGTCTGCATGGCATGGGTATCGACGGCGCGCGCGAACTCACCACCTTGCATCACGTCGTGCAGCAACAGGCTTACATGATGGCGACCGGCGACATGTTCTACATGGCAAGCATCACCTGCCTCGTGCTCGCCGCGATGATGTGGCTTACGCGTCCGAAGCGCGGCGCGGCGATGGCTTTAGGTCACTGAGGAGCTTCGCATGACGATTCTGGGCGCATTGATCATTCTGTTTCATCCGAGTGAAGAGCAGCTCGCGCGCGCGGTGGCGATGCGCTCGGCGTCTGATCGTTTGCTGGTGGTCGACAATTCGCCCTTGCCGGACGCGCGCGCCGCGATGATGCTGCGCGAGGCGGGCGTCGCTGTGCTGCATCACGGAAATCGCAACGGCATTGCCGGCGCCTTCAATTGTGGATTGAGTGCGCTGTTTGACGAAGGCGTGGATGCGGTCGCACTGTTCGACCAGGATTCCGAGGCGCCAGCCAGCTACTTCGCGGTGATGCGCGACCGGTGCGCGTCGATGAGCGGCCGGGCGTTTTTGGTCGGCCCGCGCATCTTCGATGAAAACGATCAACGCTTCCTGCCCGAGCTCGCGACGAGCGGCCTGGCGGTGCAGAGGCTGCCGATACAGGCCGACGCCGCGCTGCAGCGCTGCGCCTTTCTGATTTCGTCCGGCTGTGTCGTTTCGCGCGAGGCGTTCGCCCAGCTCGGCCGCTTCGACGAAGCGCTTTTTATCGACCACGTCGATACCGAGTACTGTTTGCGTGCACTGCTGCGCAATGTGCCGGTGTACGTGGTGCCGTCACTCGTACTGCTGCATCGGATCGGCTCGCGGCGCCGTCACAAACTGGGTTCCCTGGAATTGACGACGATGAATCATCCCAGCTTCCGCCGCTATTACAGCGCGCGAAACGCGATGCAGCTGGCGCTGCAATATGGCATGCGCCTGCCGGTCGCAATCGTGCCGAACGTGCTGACGCTCTGGCAAATCGTGCAGATCGTGCTGCTGGAAAAAGACAAGCTGGCGAAGCTCAAGGCGATTGCGCTGGGTCTTTTCGATGGGTTCTTCGGACGAATGGGGCCACTCGAACGGACGCGTCCGCGCCTCGCGGCCAACGTAGCTAAGACCGCTAAGGCGGCAAATGCGGCAAATGCGGCCGACTCGGCGAGGCTTGGCGAAATGAATACGCCGGTGGCAGGAGCGCGCGCGATGCCTCGTACCCGGCACTCATGAGGCGGCCTATGCGATTCCCTATGCCACGCGCTTTGCCGCTGTTGCTGCCATTGCTGCTGATTGCAGCGGCGCTGACAGGGTGCGTGAGCGATGCGGGCCTGCACGCAAACGTCCAGCCGCTCAAGCCATCCGCCGACGCGCTCGCACAGACCATCGGGCCAGGCGCGAACGGCGCATGGCCCGCGCCCGATTGGGTCAAGCGTTACCGCGATCCGCAACTGGATGAATTGTCCGCCGAAGCGTTGCAGAACAATCCCGATCTGCAGATCGCCAGGGCGAGGGTGGGCGCCGCGCAGGCGCAACTCGAACAGTTTGCTTCGCTCACCGGCCTCACCGGCACGGCGGGGGCGGCAGTGAGCAAGGCCCGTTTGCCGCAGCCGGACGAAGCGGCCAACGTATCCGTCGGCGGCCAGCAGATTCCGGTGCAGTTGTTCAACGATCCGGTGGTTTCGCCGGCCGCGCTGTTCGCGGGCTTGAGCTACCAGCTCGACTTGTGGGGCAAGAATGCCGCGCTGACTGGCAGCCTGCTGTCCGCGCGGGACGCGGCACGCATCGATGCGGAGCAGGCGCGGCTCACGCTAACGGTCGCGCTCGTGACGCTTTACTGCGAGCTCGACCGCGCCTTTGCGACGCAGGACATTCTGCTGCAAAAGCAACAGGCCGGGGATAGCGTCGATGCGGTGTTGCGCGAGCGTGGTGCGCGCGGCATCGATAACGCGTACGACTCGGCCGACGCCGCACTCAAGCGAAGCCGGCTCGCCTCGCAACAGGCGCTCAATGACGAACGCATCAAACTGACCGAGTTGCAGATCGGCGTACTCACGGGGCGCGGCGCGGAGCGGGGTTTGTCGCTGCATCGTCCGCACCTGGCCGCGGCTGCCGATGCGCCGATGCCTGCACAACTGCCGGTCGACCTGCTGGGCCGCCGGCCCGACATCGTGGCAGCGCGGTTGCGGGCCGAAGCCGCGCTTGCCAACATCGACGCTACGCGGGCGCAGTTCTATCCCGACGTGAACCTGGTGGCCTTTGCCGGGCTGACAGCCTTGACGCCCGCCGCGCTTTTCTCGCGCGCGGCGCTGACCGGTTCGGTGGGACCGGCGATCTCCTTGCCGGTTTTCGACCGGACCCGGTTGCGCGCGCAACTCGGCGGCGATTACGCCAACGTCGACGCCGCGATAAGCCTTTACAACAAGACCGTCGACGAGGCGCTCGGCGAGGTCGCGCGCCAGCTGACCTCGTTGCGTACGGTCGATACGCTCGCTAGCGAGCAGACTCGCGCGGTGGAGGCGGCCTCACGCATCGTCGCGATCGCCGAGGAACGGCATCGTCGCGGTATCGGCATGCAGAAGGACGTGACGCTGGCGGACCTGTCCCTGCTCGACGAACGTGCGCAGCAAATCGATTTGCAGGGCCGCCGCAGAATGCTGCAGGTCGCGCTGGTCGGTGCGCTCGGCGGTGGTTTCGACGTACGCAAGGTGGCCGGCGCGCCGATCTCTCACTATCAGCCGACCTTTCCCTCTCACGCACGCATCACGGATACGCACTTCGATTGAATGCACAACGATAAACAGGCACAGCATGCCGCCGGCTGGACCCAGGGGCAGGCAAATCCGGCAAACATGGCAAACGTGGCAGGCGCGGCAAGCAGAGCGAGCGACGCGCACGATTCGAAACGGGCGGTGCGCCGGCGCCGCTTTGCCGTTTTCTTCGGCGTGGTGGCGCTCGCCGGCGTGGTGTGGCTGACGTATTGGGGTTTGAGCGCGCGCTTCTACGAAGAGACCGACGACGCCTACGTGGCCGGCAACATCGTGCAGATCGCCGCGCAGATACCTGGCACGGTCACCGATATTCTGGTGGACAACACGCGGCAGGTGCGCGCGGGCCAGCCGCTCGTCAAACTCGACGATGCCGAAGCGGCCGCCGCGTTCGCGCAGGCCAAAGCGCAACTGACGCTCGCCGTGCGGCAGGTGGCGAACGCGACGATCTCGCGCAAGCTCTACGTGCAATCGATCGACGCGCGCCGCGCCGAACTCGCGTTGGCGCAACGTGCGCTGGCGGCGCGCGATCACGCGTCGGTGGAAGTGGTGTCGCCGGAGGAATTGGCGCGCGCCCGCGAAGCGGTGGCCGTCGCGCAAGCGAACCTCGCCTCGGCGCAAGTCCAGCTCGACGCCGCCCGCGCGCTCGGCGGAAAATTTCCGGTCGAAGCCAGCCCGCCGGTTCTGCAAGCCGCCGCGCAAGTGCGGCTTGCTTATCGGAATCTGCAGCGCACCACCGTCGTTTCTCCCGTCGACGGCACGGTCGGGCAGCGTTCGGTGCAGATCGGCCAGCAGGTCGGGCCGGGGCTCGCACTCATGTCGATCGTTCCGCTCGAGCGCCTGTGGGTCGAGGCGAACTTCAAGGAGGGCCAGATTCGCAGCATGCGCGTGGGGCAGCCGGTGCGCATCGTGTCGGATGTGTACGGCTCGCAAGTGGTGTATCAGGGGCACGTGGAGGGTTTCTCGGCCGGCACCGGCAGCGCATTTTCGATGCTGCCCTCGCAGAATGCGGCCGGTAACTGGATCAAGGTCGTGCAGCGCGTGCCGATCGTGATTTCGCTCGACCCAGTCGAACTCGCTGCGCATCCATTGCGGCTCGGCCTGTCGATGCAGGTGTCGGTGGATACGCATGTGCGCAGCGGCCAGTTGATTGGCAACGACACGCCGGCGGCCAGCCAAAGTACCCGCGTCCACGATAACGTTTCGCGTGACGCCGATGCGTTGATCGCGCAGATCATTCGGGACAACAGTGATCGCGGCGGTGCTGCTGATTAGATCGGCGCTTCGCGCCACGGACATACTTTGGCTAGTTGCCCGGATCGATCACGGGTTTGTCCGGGTCGGCGAGCGTTTTATAGGGTAGTGAGGCTGCGTGCGGGTCGCTTGTGGTGTCGTCGATCACACGATCGGCGTCCGCGGTTTTCGCGAGTTCCGCGAGGAAGGTCTGTTTGTCGAACCCCGGCGCGACACAGCCTTGCACGTAAATGAAGCGGCGTTGCAGTGTGAGCCACAGCGTCGACTGTTCACGCCAGTGAGTGGCGTAGTTGATGTTGGCGAGACGCCGTTGGACCGCGTCGGCGATTTCCGCGTCGTAGAGGTACGCGTTCGACAGACGGCAACGGCCTTCCACCCAGCAGCTATTGCCGCGCTCGATCCGGTAATGGCTGTCGTCGAGCCATTCCTGCTCGGTTTCGAGCGGGCCTAAGGGCACCGGGCAGTCGCTGATTGCTTTGGATATCTGAAAGAACGGGTCGTGGCCGCGGTTGATGCGCTGCGCCTCGGCATAGGCATGCGTCGCGGCCATGCAGATCAGCAGACTCGCCAGTGGCGGTTGGATCAGGCGTTTCATCGTCTTGGGCTCCGGGATTGTGAGCGTAGGGTAGCCGGATCGACCGGTTTGATTCTCGACTGCATAGTGGAGATTATGCAGCGGTGGCTCAGGCCCTCACTGGCGCTTGCGACGATATTCGACGGCGAACTTGATCAATTCGGCCTGACCTTCGATATCGAGCTTGCGTTTCAGATTCAGCCGGTGCGTCTCTACTGTGCGCACCGACAGGTCGTTGCGTTGAGCGATCTGCTTGCTCGAGAGACCTTCCGCGAGCGCATCGAGAATATCTCGCTCGCGTGGCGTGAGCCGTTCGATGGGCGATTGCGTCGCCGATGCCTGAATCAATCGCGCGCCCAGTCCCGCGCTGAAAAACGTCTTGCCTTCCAGCACCGCGCCGATCGCCTGAATGATTTCGGTGGCGGGCGAGTCCTTGAGCACGTAACCGCTGGCCCCGGCGCGCACTGCCTGGGTCACGTACTCGAGATTGTCGTGCATGGACAGCATCAGCACGCGAATCGCCGGGAAGCGCTCATGAAACAGGCCGGCCAGCGCGATGCCGTTCATCCCGTTCATGCCGACGTCCATCAGCACCAGATGAGGCTCGTGGGTGGCGGCGAGCGCAAGCGCTTCCTGTGCATTGCCGGCTTCACCGACGATCTCGATGTTGCGCACGGCTTCGAGCCGGGCGCGCAAACCGTCGCGCACAAGCGGGTGGTCGTCGATCAGAATCAAACGTGCGACGGCGAGTGACATGTCGTTCATAGTCAGATTTCCTGCATGGCCGGCGATTGAAGCGCAGACGCGACCATTGGCACGCGCGCGGTCACGATCGTATGACCGGCTTGCGAGCTGAGCGACAGCTTGCCGCCCAGTGCGTCGAGCCGTTCGCGCATATTGCGCAGGCCTACACCCGCGCGCGGACTGACGAGTGCGTGCGCCACGTCGAAACCGCGCCCGTTGTCCGAGATTGTCAGCGTGACGGCGTCGTTCGACACCTCCAGCGATAGCGCCGCGCTGGATGCATGCGCGTGTCGCACGATATTCGTCAGCGCTTCCTGAGCGATACGGAACAGCACGGTGTTCACGGCTTCCGGTAAGGACGCTGCATGCGTGTGGGCGATCTGCGTAAATCCGATCTGAATGCCGGACTCGTCGCTCAACTCGCGCGTGAGCTGCTCCAAAGCGGCGGCTACGCCGAGGTCATCGAGCATCGACGGACGCAGTGCGTGAGAAATGCGGCGCACTTCACGCAAGGTATCGCCGATGCGCGCAATGCTCGTGGATAGCGCGGCTTCCGCTGCAGGCACGCGCACGTCGCTGCGTTCGAAGCGCGCCAACGCCGATTCGAGCAGCAGCTTCACGGAGACCATCATCTGGCTGATGCCGTCGTGCAATTCACGCGACAGGCGCGCCCGTTCGTTTTCCTGCGATTCGACCACCTGCTGCGCGAGCCGCTTCAGCTTCGCATCGGCGCTGCGGTATTCGGTGACGTTGAGCACCAGCGCACACAAGGCGATCACGGCGAGCCCGGCGAGCGCGATGGCATCGATCCACTGCATGGTGCGATCGATGTTGGCCGCCGCGCCCTGATCGATGTGAGCGAGTGTGGTGTCGACATCGTCGAGATAGATGCCGGTGCCGATCATCCAGCCCCAGCGTTCGAGCGGCACCACATAGCCCAATTTCGATGCGAGCTTGCCTGTCGACGGGCGATGCCATACGTAGCGCACATAACCGCCGCCGCCCGAGGCCGCGGCGAGCAGTTGCTGGATCGTCGGCGCGCCTTGCGGATCGCGCAGCGCCCAGAGGTCGCGTCCGACGAGGTCCGGCTCGCGCGGATGCATCAGCGAACGGCCGTGCATGTCGTAGACGAAGAAGTAGCCGTCCTTGCCGAAATCCATTTTCTGGAGGATGTCGAGCGCACGGGTGCGCAGCATCGTATCGTCGCGCGCGTTGTCGCGGCCGGCGTTGTAGAGCGGGGCGATCGCCGTGGTCGCGAGCTCGACGTAGTGTTTGAGTTCGATTTCCTTGCTGGCCATGTATGCGGCCTGAGTGGTCGCGTGCTGCGTTGCGGCGAGCGCCGTGGCTTCCCGGCGCACGCCGGTTTCAATACTGGCGATGGCCGCCAGGAAGGGCACGATCGCCAGCAGGACAATCTTTGCTTTGAGTTTCATCGTAGACAGGACGGCCGACGGGCTACGTAGTATTACGTAGCCGGCTTACGTAGTTGCGCGCTTGTGAGGAGGCTTACGAAGGCGAATACTACATCCCCGCGGCGTAGCGCGCCTTCTGGCGTGCGTTGTTGCGGCGCGCATTGCAAAAAGCAAACTCCGGTTTTGCCGTCTAATATCAGGTAACCGGTGTTCCGCGTGTCCGGCTACAAGTCATAGCGCGCGGTTTCAATAATAGACTTAGGAGAAGTTCATGGAGACCTCCCCATCTTCCGGCCGTTCTTGGCTATGGCTGATCTTGCTGATCCCGTACATCGCGTTACTGTGGTTGCCGTTCTATAACGACACGCGCCCCTCGTTCGCCGGTTTTCCGTTCTTCTACTGGTATCAGTTCTTGTGGGTTCCGTTGACCTCGCTACTGATTTACGTTGTGTACCGAGGTGTCAAATGAGCGATGTCAATCCTGTGAACCCGGTCGCAATGACCGTCTTTATCGCGTTCTTTGTTCTCGTCACCGTGATCGGTTTCTTTGCCGCGCGCTGGAAGCGGGGCGACCTGACGCAATTGCATGAGTGGGGCCTGGGCGGCCGCCAGTTCGGCACGGTGATTTCGTGGTTCCTCGTGGGTGGCGACTTCTATACCGCCTATACCGTGATCGCGGTCCCCGCACTGGTTTATTCCGTGGGCGCGTATGGTTTCTTTGCGCTGCCGTATACGATCATTGTCTATCCGTTCGTGTTCGCGGTGATGCCGAAGCTATGGAAGATCGCCAACGCGAAGAACCACATCACGGCAGCGGACTATGTGCAGGGTGAATACGGCGGCAAGTGGCTTCCTGCTGCGGTCGCAATCACGGGTATCGTCGCGACAATGCCGTATATCGCGCTGCAGCTCGTGGGGATGCAGGTGGTGATCAAGGGGCTCGGCGTGACCGGTGAAATGCCGCTGATCGTCGCCTTCGTGATTCTTGCGTTGTACACCTATGCAAGCGGCTTGCGGGCGCCGGCGATGATCGCGTTCGTCAAGGACATCATGATCTATATCGTCGTGATCGCGGCGATCTGGCTGATTCCGGTGAAGCTTGGCGGCTATGCGCATGTGTTCGATGCGGCCGATACGTATTTCAAGGCCAAGGGCGGCGCAACCGGGATCATTCTGAAACCGACGCAGTTCACGGCGTATGCATCGCTTGCTTTGGGTTCGGCGCTGGCGGCGTTCATGTATCCGCATACGATGACGGCGGTGTTGTCGTCCTCGTCGGCTAACACAGTGCGCAAGAATGCGATTTTTCTGCCGGCGTATACGTTGTTGCTGGGGCTGATCGCGTTGCTCGGCTATATGGCGATTGCGGCTGGCGTGCATGTGAAGTCGGCGTCCGATATGGTGCCGGCGCTGTTCAACACGCTGTTCCCGTCGTGGTTCGTCGGTTTTGCGGCCGCGGCAATCGCGATTAGCGCGTTGGTGCCCGCCGCGATCATGTCGATTGGCGCGGCTAATCTGTTCACGCGGAATTTGTGGCGGCCTCTCGTTTCGCCGGATATTACGCCTGAGGCTGAGGCTTCGACCGCGAAGATCGTTTCGCTGGTTGTGAAGTTTGGTGCGCTGTTGTTTATTGTGTTTCTGCCGACGCAGTATGCGATTGATTTGCAATTGCTGGGTGGGGTGTGGATTTTGCAGATTTTCCCGGCTATTGTGTTTTCTTTGTACACGCGACGGCTGAATACGACGGGGCTGTTTCTCGGGTGGCTTGTCGGGATCGTGTTAGGGACCGGGCTGGCTATTTCGCAAGGGCTCAAGCCGGTGTTCGCTTTGCATATCGGTGATGCTGTCTATCCGCTGTATATCGGACTGATCGCGTTGGCCGCTAATATTGTGATTAGTTTTGTTGTGTCGGTTTTGTCACCGCGGAGGGTTGTGGCTGCTGTTTGACGTTGGTGTCTGGATGGCTGGCGCCGTATGTCTGTATGCCTGCGGCGCTGGCCTTTCCTTGATCTGGCTCTTTGGCCTTTCCTTGATTTCTTATTGGTCTATTAGTGTCGCCCCTGTGCGGGGCGGGCACCTACTTTTCTTTGCCTGCCGCAAAGAAAAGTAGGCAAAAGAAAGCGGCTCGAACCCCCTGCTAAGCGGGTCCCCCGCACAGTTGCGGTAGTGGAGCATCTGGAATCCGTGTTCTCGCACATTCGGCGCGAGTGACAAGGCAGTCATACCTCCGGCGGCGCTGCGCGCGCCGACTTCAACAGTCCGTGGAAAAGCAAATATTCGCCAACTGGTTAGTCCATCGAATTGAGTTCCGGTAGTTCTTTATCCATTGTGGTCAGTCGTTGCGGCTGCAACTAGTCGTGGGCATTTGCGGATTGCGTAATCGAGGAAATCGCTGTGTGACCGGCCTATTCAAAATGCATGGAGTGACATTTTTTCCAAGCGGTCTGCTAGCATGGCAATCAATTTGTAACTGTAAAGACTGCCGGTTCGGGCGCCCCAAGCTGTGAACCGGCTTCTCGTCAGTTCATGAATCCCAGCAGCGACAGCGACTCATCCGGAGATGCAAGGAGCATGCGGAACCTGAATTTTGCTGTGACCGGTAGGCTGGCAATCCAGGCCGCCTCCTGCATTGCCGGTCTCGGACTTCTGTTCGCGTCCAACGCGGCTCACGCTCAGGAGTTTTCGCTTTTCGGAGGTGGTTCGCGCGCGGGCAACACAAACACCTATACGTGGGCGTTCAATTATCAGGAAGGGCTCGGGCAATACTTTGCCGCGAGCTTCACGTGGCTCAATGAAGGACACATCCCCGACCATCATCGCGACGGCCAGATGATCCAGCTATGGGGCCGCATTCCCGTTGGGAGCCCGCAGTTCATCCTGCAGGCGGGCATCGGCCCATACCGTTACTTCGACACCACCACGGCCGTGCAAGGCGGAAGTTATTCGGACACGCACGGCTGGGGTGCCGTGTACAGCGTGCGCGCCGCGTACTACGCGTCGAGCCGGTGGATCACCCAGTTGCAGTTGAATCGCGTGCATGTGCAACGCGGGCCGGATGCGACAAGCGTGATGTTCGGCGTCGGCTATCAGCTCGATGCCCCGGGCACCCCCGGTCCGCGCGACTGGGCGAGCGGCAGCACGCACAAGGTCACCAACAACGAAGTGGCGGTCTACCTCGGCGAAACCATCATCAATTCCACCAGCTCGCCTACCGCGCCGGGCGGCGCGATCGAGTACCGGCGCGGCCTCGCGAAATACCTCGACGTGACGCTCGGCTATCTGCACGAAGGCAGCAGCAAGGTGTCGCGCCGCGACGGTATCACAAGCCAATTGTGGGCGACCCGCGCGTTCCTCGATGACAAAGTCACGCTGGCGCTCGGCGTCGGCACCTACTACGCGATCAACGAAAACGAGAACAGTCTTACGCCGGGGCCAGGTGCCGGGAAATTTTCGGGCCTCGTCACGATCGCGGGCTCGTATCGCCTGACCGATCGTTGGGATGCGCGGATCGAATGGAACCGTGTCGTGACACGCTATGATCGCGATTCAGATGTGATTTTCGGCGGTGTGGGCTACCGTTGGTGACGGCTCACCGTGCCCGCAGAAGCAGTCTTCTAGAACCGATAGTAAAGATTCATACAAAAACCGGAGAAGAGCATGAAAGCCAGCACCATCGCCGAACGGGAGGCCCGTGGCCGTGCCGCCCGTGAGCACTCGAAACGTTCGAGCCATCGCACGGTAGGCGAATTGCATCGCAACCCAATCGAGTTGCTTAAGCGAAGCAGCGAGGGGCGGGTCGAAAGGCTCGTGCCGCTGCGCTACGGGCGCATGTCGGTGTCGCCGTTCACGTTCTTTCGCGGGACCGCGATCATTCAGGCCCATGACCTGAGCCAGATTCCCGACACCGGCCTCACCATGCCGATTTGCGGCGACGGCCATCTGATGAATTTCGGTGGATTCGCGACGCCCGAGCGTCAACTCGTATTCGATCTGAACGACTTCGACGAAGTTGCAACGGGTCCTTTCGAATGGGACCTGAAACGCCTGACCGCGAGCCTCGTGGTCGCCGCGCGCCACATGCGCTTGAGCCGCGGCACGGCGGAGCATCTGGTGATGACCGCCGTCACCGAATACCGCGACCGCATGGCGCAGTATGCGCAGTGCGGCGCGCTCGAGCTCTGGTACGACCGCATCACCTTCGACCGCATGGCGGAAACCGCACTGAGCCCCGAACGCCGCCGCATCGTGCGGCGCGGCATGGAAAAGGCCGCGAGCCGTACTCACGAAAACCTGATGGAAAAGATGGCCGATTTCGACGGCGACCGCTGGACGATCCGCGACGCGCCGCCGGCGCTGTTTCACGTGCTGGGCGCGAACACGCTGTTCACGCCGGAAGAAACCGAAGCATTCAGGGGCGCCAACTGGCGCAAGATGCTCGAACGCATGTGGGGCGAGTATCTGAAGACGATGCCGCACGACCGGCGCGAGTTGCTCGCCCATTTCACCGTGCAGGATATCGTGTTCAAAGTGGTGGGCGTTGGCAGCGTCGGCACTCGCTGTATGGTTGTGCTAAGCGTGGATCACATGGGCAAGCCTTTGTTTCTGCAACTCAAGGAGGCGCGGCCGTCGGTGATCTCCCAGTACTACAAGTCGCCGGCCATCAAGCACGAGGGCGAGCGCGTCGTGCAAGGGCAGCGCGTGTTGCAAGCCGCGAGCGACATCTTTCTCGGCTGGGCGAACGGTCCGTTAGGGCGCCATTTCTACTTCCGGCAACTGCGCGACATGAAACTGTCGGCGAACATCGAGTTGTTCGATACCGACCTGCTGGAAGGTTACGCGAAACTTTGCGGCTGGATCATGGCGCGCGCGCATGGCAAGGCGAGCGGCCAGGCGATCGAAGTCAGCGCGTATATCGGCCGCGGCGATCAGTTCGCGGAATCGCTCACCGGCTATGCCTGCAGCTACGCGGACCAGGTGGAACGTGACTACGACGTGTTCCTGAAAGCTTGCCGAAACGGCGAGCTCGAGGCGCGCACGGACGAAGACATGGCGGCGGATTTCCGCGTGTAACAGTTAGTCGCGCTTGAGCTGCGTTTGAGTTGCGCTTAAACCGCGTTTGAGCCGCGTTCGAGTTGCGTGAGCAATGTTTGCGTGGCTCGCCGAGTGCCGGGCGGGGTGGCCGGCACTCGCGGGAAGGGGGGCGGCTCAGTCGTCGATACGTGCTTCACGCAGCGTAACGAAGCGCAAGTGCTGCCGGCGGGCCGCGTCGATCACGCGCGGCAGGACGGCAAGGATCAGCGGTTTGCCCTCGATGGTGAGCGCGGCATTGCCGTCGTGCAGCAGCAGAATGTCGCGCGGCGCAAGGCCGTTAAGCAGCCGATGCGCGACCAATTGCGGATCGCGCTCGCGCGTGTCGTAGCCGCGCCGCGTCCACGCCGCGAGCCGCAAATCGAGTTTGCGCAGCACGGGCTCGAGAAAGAGGTTGCGCAACCCCGCCGGGGCGCGGAAGAACAGCGGCCGCTCGCCGCTCACTGCTTCGAAGGTGCGCTGCGCCGCGTCGATCTCGCGCGTGAGCGCGCCCGGAAACGTGACCGAAAACGTGTGCACGTGAACCTGCGAATGGTTTTCCAGCGCATGCCCGCGTGCGACGATTTCGCGTGTGAGCTCCGGATAACGTTGCGCTTTCGCGCCGATACAGAAGAAGGTGGCGCGCACGTCGAAGGCGTCGAGCAGATCGAGCACCTGTGGTGTGACGACCGGATCGGGACCGTCGTCGATGGTCAGTGCGATCGCGTCTGCGTTGTGCGCGCCAACAGGCAGGCGTGTCCAGTTCGGGCCTAGCAGCGTGGTGCGCGGCAACAGTCCGGCTACCGTGAAAATAGCGTGATTCGCGAAGATCGCGGCCAGCCACCACGGCCACGCGGCGGGCGCCAGCAGCCATCCGGCCAGCACGAATACGTGCCAGGCGGCGGTCGCGGGGAGCATCGCGGGATAGCCGGTGCGCGGCCAGCGGCGCGGCGGCGCGGCGTCACCGCCTTGTGGCGGCGTGGAGAGTTCGTTCATTAAGCGTGCTTCCTGTCTTCCTTCCTCCGTCCTGGGAAGGTCTTGAATCGCGCGCGCGACGCGCAACGGCAAACGATACCATTGATGCGTCGTTCGACGCGGCCGCGGACATGAACGGTAAATGCTGAAAGCAGATTGAAAGACGTCATGCCTGGCGACGGTCGCGCCTTTGCATTTGTGGTGGACAATCCGCTGTTGTATGGTGCTAAGGCCAAAGAAACGGAGCAGGAGACGCGCTGTGACAGGAACGGGAACCAAGAAAGTGGCGCTGGTGACGGGCGCGGGCAGCGGCATCGGCCGGGCTTGCGCGCTCAAGATGCTGGAACATGGCTATAGCGTTGTCCTCGCCGGCCGTCGCCAGGCGCCGCTCGACGCCGTGGTCGAAGAAGCGCAGCAACTGGGTGGCGACGCGCTCGCCGTGGCCTGCGACGTGACGGATGCCGGCAGCGTCGCCGCGCTGTTCGACACGATCCGTGCGCGGCGCGGCCGGCTCGACGTGCTGTTCAATAACGCAGGCCGCAACGGCTCCCCAGTCGATATCGACGAACTCGATATCGACGAATGGCGCTCGGTGGTCGACACCAATCTCACCGGCGTGTTTCTTTGCACACGTGCCGCATTCGGTCTGATGAAAACGCAGACGCCGCGAGGCGGCCGCATCATCAACAACGGCTCGATTTCCGCGCATGCACCGCGGCCGAACAGCATTGCCTACACGGCGACCAAGCACGCGATTACCGGCATCACGAAAGCCGTTTCGCTCGACGGCCGCCAATACGACATCGTGTGCGGGCAGATCGACATCGGCAATGCCGCAACGGAAATGGCGGAGCGGATGGCGCGCGGCGTGCCGCAGGCGAACGGCGAAATTGCGGTCGAGCCGTTGATGGACGTGCAGCACGTTGCCGACGCGGTGCTGCATATGGCGGAATTGCCGCTGTCGGCGAATGTGCAGTTCATGACTATCATGGCGAGCAAGATGCCGTTCGTCGGCAGGGGCTGAGCACGGCGCAGCGTTCACGGCGAGAGCGGGTTGAAGGAAAGGGCTTGGGGCGTGAATTGAAGGCGCGGATTCAGGTCGCGGGTTGATGTCGAACCGCTGCAGCGCGCATCGCGGGAGATCAACTTATACTGAGCGCTTCCCGCCTTTCGAAAAAGCGATTCGCCGTGCCCCGTGCCTCGCCCAAGGACGACCTGCAGCCGGTGCCGCCCGTGCAGCCCGACCTCGACGATTGTTGTCATAGTGGCTGCAATCCGTGCATCTTCGACCTCTACGATGAAGCGTTCGAGCGCTATCGATCAGCGCTCGCCGAGTGGCAGGCGCGGCAGGTGGCGCGAGCGGTGCAAACGGTGCAAACGGTGCGCACGGCACATGCGCGGCAGAGCAAATCGCGCACGCGCCGCTGAACGGTCGACCTCGTCGGACCTTGCAGTTTACGAACCTTGTTGAAACACTGGGTGTTGCAATGACCGGTCGAATCCGCAGCCATACCCTATCCCCGTCATGACCAACCCTCAACCCACGCACATCGAACCGTTCAACGAATCGCACACGCTGGACGACCTGCATACCTTCGTGCAGCGTTATCCGCGTCTGTTCGTGCTGACCGGCGCGGGCATCAGCACCGACTCCGGCATTCCCGGCTATCGCGACGACAATGGCGCGTGGAAGCGTTCGCCGCCGATCACGCTGCAGGAATTTCTCGGCACGGCCGCGATGCGCCAGCGCTATTGGGCACGCAGCATGGTCGGCTGGCCGGTGGTGGCCGACGCGCAGCCGAATGCCGCGCATACCGCATTGGCCCGGCTCGAAGCCGCGGGACATGTGCCGACGCTCGTCACGCAGAACGTCGACGGTTTGCATCAACGGGCGGGCAGCCGCGAGGTGATCGAACTGCATGGCGGCATCGACGCCGTGACGTGTCTGGACTGCGGGTTGCAGCATTCGCGCGCGTCGATCCAGCAGACGCTCGAAGCCGACAATCCCGCGTTGCTGAACGTCACCGCCGAAACCGCCGCCGACGGCGACGCGCATCTGGAGTGGCACGATATCGAATCATTCCGCATTCCGGCGTGCACGAACTGCGGCGGTTTGCTGAAGCCCGCGGTGGTGTTCTTCGGCGAAAGCGTGCCGCGCGAGCGTGTCGAAGCGGCTTCGCAGGCGCTCGATGCGGCGGACGCAGTGCTGGTGGTCGGCTCGTCGCTGATGGTTTATTCGGGCTACCGTTTCTGCGTGTGGGCGCAGAAGCAGGGCAAGCCGATCGTCGCGATCAATCTCGGGCGCACGCGCGCCGATGCGCTGCTGTCGCTGAAAATCGCCGCACCCTGCGCCGATACCCTGACCGCGCTCGCGGGCCGTCTGGCGCTGGACTGAACACGCCACCTACAGCCGTGAACGCGCCGAACGCGTGTGCACGGCCTCATATTGAAACAGGGTGAACATGACTGATTTTCATGCGGCGTTGCGGCAACGTTCGCCGTCCGCCGAACGCAATCGCGAACCGATTCTTGCTGTATTGCGCGAGGTGCTGCCCGCCACCGGCCGCGTGCTGGAAATCGCGAGCGGCACGGGCCAGCACGCTGTCTGCTTCGCCCGCGCGTTGCCTGGGCTTGACTGGCAGCCGAGCGATCTCGATGCGGATGCGCGTGCGTCGATTGCGGCGTGGGTTGCGCACGAAGGGCTGGCGAACGTGCGCGCACCGCTCGCCCTCGACGTGCATCAGGCGGATTGGGGCGTGGATAAGCACGACAAGCCCGATACGCACGACAAGCCCGATACGCACGACAAGCTCGACAAGCTCGACAAGCTCGACAAGCTCGACAAGCTCGACAAGCTCGACGCCGTAGTCTGTATCAACATGATTCACATCTCGCCGTGGAGCGCGACGCAAGCGCTATTCGCCGGCGCGAGCCGCCGTCTGGCCGATGGCGGTGTACTGTATCTGTACGGTCCTTATAAACGCGGCGGCGCGCATATCTCGCCGAGCAACGATGCGTTCGATCAGCAGTTGCGCAGCCGCGACCCCGCGTGGGGCGTGCGCGATATGGAGGCCGTGGTAGCGTTGGGCGCATCGGTCGGACTCGTGTGCGACGAGCCGATCGCGATGCCGGCCAACAATTTCAGTCTCGTGTTCAGGAAACGCCAGGACGTGGCGCGGGTCTGACAGACGTTCGACGTGTGGGTGCCTGATCGGCGTCGTGACGTGCGCCATAAAGCGCGTCACGAGGCAAAGGGCGAGCTGTCTCGTGAGGCAGCCACACGTAGCGGAAAAGGTTCGCTCGCTGAGCGTCAATGTGCGCCAACGAGCGGCAAGCCGGCATTTCTTTTATCCTTTCACCCTCGACGTCCCGCCGATGTTCCTTCCGGCGCGGCGTCTCGACATAATTGGACTCTGGAGAATTCACATGGGCAAACAGGCAATCGGCGTGGTGGGGCTAGCGGTCATGGGCCGCAATCTGGCGCTCAACATCGAAAGCCGCGGCCATGCGGTGTCGGTGTACAATCGCAGCCGCGAGAAAACCGACGAACTCATCGCCGAATATCCGGACAAGAAGCTGGTGCCGGCCTTCACGTTGGAAGAGTTCGTGGAGTCGTTGGAAAAACCGCGCCGCATTCTGCTGATGGTCAAGGCAGGCGAGCCGACCGACGCCACGATCGCGCAGCTCAAGCCGCTGCTGGACAAGGGCGACATCCTGATCGACGGCGGCAATACGCATTTCACCGACACCATCCGCCGCAATCAGGAACTCGCAAAAGCCGGCCTGCATTTCATCGGCACGGGGGTGTCGGGCGGCGAAGAGGGCGCATTGAAAGGCCCGTCGATCATGCCTGGCGGCCAGCGCGACGCCTATGACCTGGTCGCCCCGATTCTCACCGAAATCGCCGCCAAGGCGCCGGACGGCGAGCCCTGCGTCGCGTACATGGGACCGGACGGCGCGGGCCACTTCGTGAAGATGGTGCACAACGGCATCGAATACGGCGACATGCAACTCATCGCCGAGAGCTACGCGGTGCTCAAGCAGGTGGTCGGTTTGTCGAACGAGGAACTGGCCAAGGTCTACACCGAATGGAATGAGGGCGAGCTCGATAGCTATCTGATCGAAATCACCTCGAAGATCTTCAAGAAGAAAGACGAAGAAACCGGCAAGGATCTGGTCGACGTGATCCTCGACCGCGCCGCACAGAAGGGCACCGGCAAGTGGACCAGCCAGAATGCGCTCGACCTCGGCGCGCCCCTGCCGCTGATTACGGAAGCCGTGTTCGCGCGCGTGCTGTCGTCGCTGAAAGATCAGCGCGTGGCCGCGAGCAAGGTGCTGGAAGGACCGGTGGCGAAGCCGCTCGGTGCCGGGCGTGACGCATTCATCGAGTCAGTGCGCCGCGCGTTGTACTTCAGCAAGGTGATTTCGTATGCGCAAGGTTTCGCGCAACTGCGGGCGGCGTCGGAAGAGTACAAGTGGGATCTGGATTACGGCGGAATCGCGAAGATTTTCCGCGCCGGCTGTATCATCCGCGCCCGCTTCCTGCAGAAAATCACCGACGCCTATGCGAAAGACAAGGCGATCGCCAATCTGCTGCTCGACCCGTACTTCCGCGACATCGCGAAGAACTATCAGTCGGCGTTGCGCGAAGTGGTGATTGCCGCCATCAATGCGGGCGTGCCGGTGCCGGCGTTCGCGTCGGCCGTGGCCTATTTCGACGCGTATCGCTCGGAACGCCTGCCGGCGAACCTGGTGCAGGCACAGCGCGATTTCTTCGGCGCGCATACGTTCGAACGTATCGACAAGCCGGGCAGCTTCCACGCGAACTGGGGTTAAGTGTTTGAATTGCGGCCCGGCGCGCGCGTGCAGTAAGGCGCGCCGGGCCGCGCGACCGAATGAAATCGAGCAGGCAATTATTGCTGAAGGCTATCAGACAAATAGCGTGCCGACTCGGCAGCTTGTCTATTATTGTGAAATTCGAAATAGAGTTTCGTCGTTTTAGGGGTTTCCCCTAGGTGTCAACGCTCCTAAACTTGTACTTAAGCGCTACGGGACAACGAGCCCAAAGCACATTAAATACAAGTTCTGGAGGTTTACATCATGAAGACTCTTATCTCTGCAGTTGTCGTCGCTGCCGCTCTGGTCGCTCCTGTTGCTTCGTTTGCTCAATCGAACCAGCCGGTGACGCGCGCTGAAGTACGCGCTCAACTGGTGCAACTCGAAAAGGCGGGTTACAACCCGAGCGGCGATCAAATCAACTACCCGGCTAACCTGCAAGCCGCACAGGCACGCGTCGACGCACAGAACGGCACCGCTCAAGCAGTGAACAGCGGCTACGGCGCACCGATCGCAGGCAGCTCGCAAGCGGGTCGTCCGGTGAGCAGCAATGACCGCAACTCGGTCTACTTCGGCAACTAATTCGCGCCGAAGCCGATGGAAACGCCGCCTTGCTGATTGGCGGCGGGCAATAACGAAAACGCCGACCGGATTGCCGGGCGGCGTTTTGTCGTTTACGGCCCAGGCTTCGCCGTCAGATCGGTTTCGAAGCACGCATCAACGGTTCGGCAAATGCGGAATCCCTTCATTGCTGGTCAGATTGAGCTGATGAATCTGCCGATGCGCCTTGATGCGCCTTGTTCAGATGCGCCTGCGCGGCCACGCGTTGCGCTTCGAGTTGCGCGCGGCGCGTTTCGCCGTCCGAGCGCAGCTTTAATGCACGGTGCGTTGCCGACGGCCTATTTCGTCGAACAACGCGCGGCTTGGCTCCAGGGCAAGCAACCAGGATTCGTCGTAGCCGCTGAGATTGTCGAGCGCCTCGCGCAGCCGTTCGATCGCTAGAGCCGGAATCTCGACGCTGGCTTCGACACCGCTCGACAATCCCGCGATGCTGGCCAACTGGACCAGCGCGTCGGCGGCTTCGGCGACGTCTGCCGCGAAAACCAGATGCGTGTTCAGCAACTCGACCAAACCGGGCGACGCCGCAACATCGTCGACGTTGAATTGCACGGCCAGAAACGTGGCTTTGTTCATCCCCAACTCCTCGCAGGATTCAGGCGTTTTGCTTACGGTACGCTGCGGCAGCATGACTGAGTATAGGCGAGGGCTGAAAGGATTCAATGATCATACGAATGTGCTCGGGCGGTCTCCTGCCGGCGGTCGTGCCTGCCGCAACACCTATAATGGGCCCAGTCGAAACGCGTGATCCCGCCGGCCGGGTGGTCCCGTATGCGGCACGGATAACGCGCCGGCAGCGTCTGATTCTCGAGCCGCTATCCGCCCTGAAGATCATTCGCAGCAAGCGCTTCACTGCGGCGCGTCCATGGGGCGCGCTCGATATCGCCAGCATATGCGGGCGGCATAATGGATACACGCCGCAGCGCCTGCACCCAGAGGCACGGCAAATGCTTGGGGGCTGATTGAATCCGATTGAATCAAAGTGTCGAGGAAATTTACATGACAAGACAATGGCAATTCACGGCGACCCGGTTGCTGATCTCGGCGACACTCGGCGTGATGTTCAGCGGCTGTACCACGATGCCGTGGGAAAGCACGCCGTTCTACAGCAGCGCGCCGTCCCGTCCGACTACCCTTGCCACTGTCCCTGTGCCGGCCGGTTACTACCGCGCCAATCCGGGCGACACGCTGGCGGGCATCGCGTCGGCGTACGGCCGTAAGCCGCAGGAGGTTGCGGCGTGGAACGGTCTCGCGTCGAATGCGGCCGTCAATCCAGGCCAGGTGCTGCGGGTGGCTCCGCCGATGGCGTCGGGTAGCGTGGTGACCCCCCCGGTCAATGTTGCCGGCCGGAATGATTCGGCTACGACGCTTGGCGCGCCCGGTGTTGCGCAGCAAGGCGTGCTGCTGTGGCCGTTGCGTGGGCCCATCCTGAAAGCCTTTGCGCCGGGCAAGTCGAACGGCATCGTGATCGGCGGCCATCCGGGCGATCCGGTCAAGGCGGCCGCCACCGGACGGGTGGTGTACGCGGGCACGGGGATCGAAGCCTACGGTCCGCTCATCATCATCAAGCACGACGACTCGCTGATCACCGCCTACGGGCAGAACAGCACGCTGCTGGTCAAGGAAGGCGACGCTGTCGCGCAAGGTCAGACCATCGGCGAAGTCGGCGTGGATAGCCGGGGCGTGGCGTCGATCCAGTTCGAAGTGCGCCAGAACGGCCAGCCGGTCGATCCGCTTGCGTGGCTGCCGAAGTCGGGCGGGTAAGCTGCTTTTAGCGCGGTTTTCAGCGCCGCGTTAATTGAATACACTGTGTGGCTCAACGGCAGGAGCCGCGTCCCTCCATCGGAGCAGATGAAGCGGCACGCGGGCCGCCTGTCGCAGGCTGTCATGCATTGACACAAACAGGGACACACAAGGCTCTCACCATGATCGATTTGCGCAGCGACACCGTAACCCGTCCGACTCCGGCCATGCTCGCGGCGATGTCAGCCGCCGAAGTGGGCGACGACGTCTGGGGCGACGACCCAACCGTGCTGCGCCTGCAAGCAGCGGTCGCGGAGAGCGCCGGCAAGGAAGCAGGCCTGTTCTTCCCGAGCGGCACGCAAAGCAATCTGGCGGCGTTGATGGCGCATTGCGCGCGCGGCGACGAATATATCGTCGGCCAGTTGGCGCACACCTATAAGTACGAAGGCGGCGGCGCAGCGGTGCTCGGCAGCATTCAGCCGCAGCCGCTCGAGAATGCCGCCGACGGTTCGATCCCGCTCGAGAAGATCGCCGCAGCGATCAAGCCGATCGACAACCACTTCGCGCGCACCCGGCTGCTGGCGTTGGAAAATACCATCGGCGGCAAGGTGCTGCCGGCGGCATATGTCGACGAGGCGGTGCAGTTGGCGCGTCAGCGCGGGTTGTCGGCGCACCTCGACGGCGCGCGGGTCTACAACGCGGCGGTTGCTTCGGGTAAGCCGGTCGCGGCGCTGTGCGAACCGTTCGATTCGATCTCGATCTGTTTTTCGAAGGGCCTGGGCGCGCCGGTCGGCTCGGTATTGGTCGGCAGCCAGACGCTGATCGAGGTGGCGCATCGCTGGCGCAAGGTGCTGGGCGGCGGGATGCGCCAGGCCGGCGTGCTGGCGGCGGCTTGCCTGTACGCGCTGGATCACAACGTCGAGCGTCTTGCCGACGATCACGCGAATGCCGCGCATCTGGCGGCCGGTCTGGAAGCGATCGACCCGGTCAAGGTGCAGTCGATCGCGACCAACATGGTGTTCGCGCAGTTTCCGCAGCAGCATTGCGCGCCGCTCGAAGCGTGGCTCAAGGAGCGCGGCATCCTCACGCAGATGCTCTATGCGTCGCGCTTCGTCACGCATAAGGATGTGTCGCGTGCGGATATCGATACGTTTATCGCCGCGGTGAAGGGGTATTTCGCCGCGCGGTGATCGATCGCTCAGGCGGGATGGCAGGACTGGGATTGAAATGCCAGGTTTGAGCGGCTTGGAGAGAAACGCCTGAATCGACATGGCGGGATCGAAAATACCGCGACTCAGGCAGTTTAGAAAAACGGGCGCACAGCCACTGCAGTGCGCCCGTTTCTTTTATTCCGCCGACGCTTTCGCGTGCACGCCCGCGCGGTGCGACGGCGCGAACAGACGCAGTCCGCTCGCGAGGCTCGCCGCGCCGGCAAAGAAGGCGCCGGCGCTGAGCGCGAGTGTCGGTCCGTGCCGGCCGGCGATGCCAAAGCTCAGCGCGACCAGCGCAGCGCCGGTGGTCTGTCCGAGCAGCCGGGCCGTCGCGACGATGCCGCTGGCGCCGCCGCTGCGCTCGGGTGGCGCGCTCGCCATCAATGCCTTCAGGTTGGGAGACTGAAAGAAGCCGAAGCCCGCGCCGCAAATCGCCATGCGGATGCCGATGTCGAGCACATGCGGATGCACCGGCAGCAATGCCAGCGACGCCATCCCTGCCGACATCACCGCAAGGCCGATCGCACCAAGCAAGCCCGGCGGATAGCGATCGGACAGACTGCCCGCCAGCGGCGCGGCCAACGCGACCACCACGGGCCACGGCGTCATCAGAAAACCTGTCTCGACCTGGCTGCGATGCAGCACATCCTCGAAGTAGAAAGGCAGCGACACGAACGCCAGCGCTTGCGCGGCGAACGAACACACCGCGGTCACCGCCGACAACGCGAACACCGGCCGCTTGAACAGATCGACCGGCAGCATCGGCGCCGGGTGACCGGCTTCACGGCGAATCAGCAATACGCCGAACACCACGGCGACCGCGGCCGCACTCAGCACCCGTTGCGTCGAAGCGCGCTGGGCCGCCTCGCCGAGCGCGAAGATCAGCGCGGCGAAGGTGATCACGTTGAGGAGCGCCGCAACCGGGTCGAAGTTGTGCTTGCCGCGCTCGGTGTGCGGCAGCGCAGGCCACGCGAAGGCCAGCGCCAGCAGGCCGAGCGGCACGTTGACCGCGAACAGCCACGGCCATGCGGCAACGGACAGAATCAGCGACGCCACCGTCGGCCCGACCGCAAACGACACGCCGACGATCAGTGCGTTAGTGCCGAGGCCGCGTCCGAGGCGATGCGGCGGATACAGATAGCGGATCAGCGCCGTGTTGACGCTCATGATCGCGCTCGCGCCGAGACCTTGCAGCACGCGCGCGGCGGCCAGCATTGGCAGCGTCGACGCGAGCGAGCACGCTAGCGACGCCAGCGTGAACAGCGCAATGCCGCCGATATAAATCCTGCGATGCCCGACGATGTCGCCGAGCGCGGCGAGCGGCAGCAGTGTTGCGACCATCGCGAGCTGGTAGGCGTTGATGATCCACACCGACGCCGCGGGCGCGGCGTGCAGATCCCCGGCGATGGCGGGCAGGGCAGTGTTGGCGATCGCGGTATCGAGCGTGGCGAGCGCGACCGCGAGCATGATCGCGGCCATCGCGCGGCGGTTGGCGGCGCTCATTGGGCCGTCCGCTGGAAGGGTTTGGTCGAGCGTGGCGCCACGGGTGGCGCTGGGGTGATCGGGCAAGGCGTGGCTCGTCGGTTATGCATGCCGTGGCGCCGGGCGCGTCGGAGGGACAGCGCGGCGCGCAAGCGGCAGGATTGCGTGGCGTGAAGCGCGCGGGGCCTGAGTCGAGCAGTCAGGTCGGCTCGCGCGGCGAATGGTGCGATTGTTACAGAGACGTGGAAATCGTGCTGGCCGGTCAGCGGGTGGGGCGCTTTGTCGAGCGCTTGCAATGCAACTAACGGTCAAGCCCGGGCGGCATCTTCGAACTGGTGCGCCTCGGCATTGTCACGCACTACTTCAGCACCACCGTTCAGCAGACGAGGCGCTCCGATTTGATCACATATAGAGCCGGTCAACGCATTCATCGGCAAGTCACACGTTGGAAAAATAATCGTGCTGCCTCTCCCATGCAGGCGGCTTTCACCGCTCGCCATCGTTTGCCTGTTTTGCGGGCCGATGCACGCGCGCAGTGCCGCGCACCGGCTGCGTCTGCACCGGGTACGTGCGCGAAAGCCGTGAAGCAGCGTGTGTCGGCGGGCATGGCATGTGCATGAACACCCGCTTGCGCTCGCCGATGTTCGCGGGCCGTAAAATGTCGTACTCTGTTTGTTAACCCGCCTGACCGGCACGCGCCTCCCGTCCGTCACCTATGCGGTTCGCGCATGTCGCGTCGTCATTTCCCGGAGGCTTCGATGACAGCCGTCGATCTGGAATTCGACCAGCTCAACAGTACCGTCGACGCGCTACGGCGCTCAATTTCCAATCGCATGATGTATGGCGTCGGCAAGGACGCCGTCACCGCTCACCCGCATGACTGGCTGCATGCCGCGGCGCTCGCCGTGCGCGACCGGCTGGTCGCGCGCTGGATGAAGACCACGCGCCTGCAGTACGAACAGGACGTCAAACGCGTCTACTACCTGTCGATGGAATTCCTGATCGGCCGCACGTTTACGAACGCGTTGCTCGCGCTCGGCATCCACGATCAGATGAAGGAGGCGCTCGCCAGTCTCGGCGTCGATATGGACACGCTGGTCAATATCGAGCCGGACGCGGCCCTCGGCAACGGCGGTCTCGGGCGGCTCGCCGCCTGTTTTCTCGATTCGATGGCGACCCTCGGCATTCCGGGCTTCGGCTACGGTATCCGTTATGAATACGGCATGTTCCGTCAGGAGATCGTCGACGGCGAGCAGGTCGAAGCGCCGGACTATTGGCTGCGCGCAGGCAATCCGTGGGAGTTTCCGCGGCCCGAGATCAAGTACATGGTGCATTTCGGCGGGCGCACGGTACAACGCGGCGAGCATGTCGAGTGGATCGACACCGAGCATGTGAACGCCACCGCCTACGACACGGTGATTCCGGGTTACGCGACCAGTGCGACGAACACGCTGCGCCTGTGGTCCGCGCGCGCAACCGAAGAGCTCGATCTCGGCGCCTTCAACCGCGGCGATTACCGCAACGCGGTCGACACCAAGAACATGTCTGAGAACGTCTCGCGGCTGCTCTATCCGGACGATTCGACGCCGGCGGGCCGCGAGTTGCGGCTGCGTCAGGAGTACTTCTTTGTTTCAGCGACGATGCAGGACCTGATTCGCCGCTATCAGCGCACACACAGCACGTTCGGGCGCTTCTCCGAAAAAGTCGCGGTGCATTTGAACGATACGCACCCGGTGCTGGCGATTCCGGAGCTGATGCGTTTGCTGGTGGACGTTCATCATCAACCGTGGGACAAGGCATGGCAGCACGTCACAAGGATCTTCTCGTACACGAACCACACCTTGATGCCCGAAGCGCTCGAAACGTGGGACGTCGAGATGCTTGCTCGCCTTTTGCCGCGGCATCTGGAGATCATCTTCGAGATCAATGCGGGGTTTCTCAAGCATGTCAGCGAACAATTGGGACATGACGGCGAGATGATCCGCCGCATTTCGCTCGTCGACGAATATGGCCAGCGGCGTGTGCGGATGGCGTATCTGGCGATCGTCGCGAGTCACAAGGTGAATGGCGTATCGAAGCTGCACTCGCAACTGATGACGCGCGATATTTTCGCCGACTTCGCACGCCTCTATCCGGACCGTTTCACCAACGTCACCAACGGCATCACGCCGCGGCGCTGGCTGGCGCAGGCGAGTCCGTCGCTGTCGTCGCTGATCGATCAGCAGATCGGCACGCATTGGCGCAGCAATCTGTTCGAGCTGGAACAACTGCGCAATCTGCGCAACGATGGCGCGTTCCTTGAGGCCTTTCGTGAAGCGAAGCGGCAGAACAAACTGCGGCTCGTGCAGCGGCTCGCGCATCACACCAAACTGCACTTCGATCCCGATGCGTTGTTCGACCTCCAGGTCAAGCGCATTCACGAATACAAGCGGCAGTTGCTGAACGTGCTGCACGTGATCGTGCGCTATAACCAGATTCGCGCGAATCCGGAGCGCGATTGGGTGCCGCGCGTGGTGATGTTCGCCGGCAAGGCCGCGTCCGCGTATCGCATGGCGAAGACGATCATCAAGCTGATCGGCGACGTCAGCGAGAAGGTCAATCACGATCCGTTGATCGGCGATCGCCTCAAGGTAGTGTTCGTGCCGAACTACGGCGTGAGCGTGGCCGAGTTGATCATTCCGGCGGCCGATCTGTCGGAGCAGATTTCAATGGCCGGCACTGAAGCATCAGGCACGGGCAACATGAAACTCGCCCTGAACGGCGCGTTGACGATCGGCACAATGGACGGCGCCAACATCGAAATCTGCGACGCGGTGGGGCGCGAGAACATCTTTATCTTCGGCCATACCGCTGACGAAGTGGACGACCTGCGCGCCACCGGTTACCGGCCGCGGCATGTGTACGAGGAGAATCCGGAACTGCGCATGGCCCTCGACCAGATTCGCACGGGCTTCTTCTCGCCGGACGATCCGCTGCGCTTCTCGGACATCTTCCACACGTTGGTGGATTGGGGCGATCACTATATGGTGCTCGCCGATTTTGCCGCGTTTGCGAAAGCGCAGGACGAGGTGGATGCGCGTTTCGTCGACAAGCGCGCGTGGGCCGAGAGCGCGATCGAGAATGTCGCGGGCATGGGGCAGTTTTCATCGGACCGCACCATCGGCGAATATGCGCGCAACATCTGGCATGTGAATCCGCTCAGTATGGAGTGACGCGGGCGTGTTGCGGCGCTTGCTAAAATGCGTGCTCAAATAAGAAAAGGCCGTGCGAAATGAACTGCACCCCAAAAGTTGGACACCGATCCAACCTTTGGGGTGCAGTTCACAGTACATTTATTCGCACGGCCTTTTCTATCGACCCATGAACATCACGGAGCGAATCGTTCGCTCTCTTGCGCGGCATGCAGACCTAACTGCCCGCGCGGGAAATCGAACAGCACGTCGATATTCTGCATCGCCATCAAACCGACCACGATCCGGCTAGCGTCCGGCTTCGCCTTGACGATCGTGACTTGCGCCTTCTCGTAACGGTGCACCCACGAACCCGTGCCGATGGCCGTCGCATAGTTGCCCTGGTCGAGCACATTGCCGACATCGCCGTCACCGGTCCAGTTGGGCGCTTTGTCCATTTCGATGCGGATCATGCCGGTGCTGCCGGTGGCGAACACCAGCGGCGCGCAGAAGGTCATCTTGTCGCCCACATTCACGCAGCCTCGCGGCCATTGCGCCGTGCCGTCTTTCGACACCGTCATCGGCACCATCGTGTAGTCCTTTGTAATCGCGTTCGAGGGGCTCAACACCATGTACGGCTTCGCGAAATTCGAGTGCACCAGATAACGTTGGCCGATGTTGCCGGGCAACGCACGCAATGGTTGGGTGCAGCAGCTATCGTCCGGCTGCGCGGCGCCGACGCCGACGATGCCGGAAAACGCCCAGCCGAATTCACCGGTGTAGCCGTCCATCCCGACGCACTTCCGCGCATTCGGCAGGCAGCGCACGACGTCCACCGCTTGTGTGGCGATCGGCGTTGGCGTCGTGCCGGCGAGGCTGAACGGCACCTTAACGGCCGCCCCGAGAATTTCTACGCCGTTCGCGAATGACAACGACGTCACGCCGCCGGCACTCGCATAGCTCGAACCCGGCAGCACCGACTTCAACACTCGCGTGCCTTGCGTGCCTGTGTCGAGCGCCATGTATACCGGCTTGCCGTCGAGTTGGACCGGCAGGCCGAGGCGTGCGTGATCTTCGTCGGCACGCTCCACGTGCAGCGGAATCAGCAGGCCATCGTTGCCGCCGTTGATCAGCGCGGCGTTGGCGGCCGGCGGCGTGGGGGTGGGGAAGGTGACGGAGCAGCCGGTCAACGCGGCGAGCGCACCGGCTGCGACCAGCGCCGCTGCGGCAGAACGACGAAATTGAAGGCGAAATTGAAGGCGGAAATGAGGACGGAAATGAAAACCGACATGCCGGCGCGCGGCATCGAGATACGACAGGGACATAGGATCACGCTTTGCAAAAAGGCGGGTCCCTGGCGAAGGCGATGCATCGTGAGCTGCCGGTTGGGCAACTCGAACAGCACTGGCGGCAATCTCACTGGATTGCTGCGGCGTGGGCGGGGGAAACCGGGACGCTTGCGGGGGCCTGCGGGAGGGAACACGCGATAACAGGAGCGGCGACTCTACACGGCCACCCGCGGACAATTGCAAAGATGTGTAAAGATTTGAGGGGCAGCTAGCAAGTTGCCCGTGCAAGCATTGATCTATGTCAATAGTCGCGCGGACGGCGGATCACGGTGGCTTGCGCGCGGCCGAGCGTGGCGCGATTGCGGATGGCGGTTGCTCAAGCCCCGGGCGCCGAGGTGGCAGCCTTTGCATCGTGCACGGCTGCGGCGACCCGCTCGACGAACTCGCGGTCGGTGCTCATGAGCGCTTCACGCGGGCCATTCGCGGTCTGCACCATCAAACGATGCGTGATGTCCTGAGTCGCCCACGTGAGCCAGCCGACCACGATCAGCATCGTGCCGCATACCATGCCGACGGGGGAGCGCAATATCCCGCCGGCAATAGCGCCGACGAGTCCGGCGAGCGAGATCGCGCGCGGCAGAACTTTGTTCTTCTGCACGGTGACGACCTGCACGTCGACGATGTCGCGCAGCGGAAAGACCTGGCCGGCCGACGAGAGTGCGTTGCGCGTGACCGACACACCGCGGTCATTGAAAGGGGTTTCCATCGAGTCCAATGCAAGCGGTAGCGAAGGGCGCAGCGTACCAGATGCGGCGGCAGCGCTGGAAGTGGCCAGGTGGCGCAAGACGCTGCTGATCGATTCGCTCAGTGCCACACTTCAGCCTGACGCTTGAAAAATGGTATCACTAATGGCACCATTGATTCATGACGGAGAAAATTCTTGGCCAGATGCGCCGCGAGCCGACCAATGTCCGTTTCTCGGCGTTACTTAAGGTGTGCACGCAATATTTCGGCGAACCACGCCGCTCGGGCACGAGCCACGCAGTGTTCAAAACGCCGTGGCCGGGAGATCCTCGCGTCAATATTCAAAACGATAACGGCAAAGCCAAGGCGTATCAGGTACGTCAGGTATTACAAGCCATAGAAAAGCTCACGGAGAGTCAACATGCCCGCTGATCACTACACCTATCGCGTTACCTGGTCGCCCGAGGACGGCGAACATGTCGGCTTGTGCGCGGAGTTTCCGTCATTATCGTGGCTCGCGCGCACGCCGGATGCCGCGCTGAAGGGCATTCGCGCAGCTGTCGCCGAAGCAGTCGCGGATATGCAGGAAAGCGGCGAGGCGGCACCCGAACCATTGGCCGAGAAGCGCTATAGCGGCGAGTTCAGAGTTCGGATACCGCCGGAGCAGCATCGCGCGCTCGCAATGCAAGCGGCTGAGCAGGGCGTCAGTCTGAATCGGCTAGTGAGTATGAAGCTCGCGGCGTAAGTGTCGGCGTGGGCGCGCAGAGTGCGTCGCATGGCACTCGAACCACCCCCCAAAAAGAAAAACGCCCCGCAGGGCGTTTTCCAGAACCTCGGGACAGCAAGGAACTCGCGCTCCTCGCCGGCAACACCCGATCAGAACTTGTGACGCAGGCCTACGCGAACCGCCAGTTGCGTGCTTGCGCCTGCGGCCGGCAGGTAGCTGCTCGCGCTAGAGCCAATCTGCGCTTGCAGATCGGTATTCTTCGACGTCTTGCCCGCAGCTTGCTGATAGACGCCCAGCAGGTACACGTCGGTGCGCTTGCTCAGTGCGTAGTCGGCGCTGGCATCGATCTGATTCCAGTGACCGTTGGTCAGATCCCTGGACTGCATGTACGTGTAGCCCAGCGCGCCCGTCAGTGCCGGCGTGAATGCGTATTTGCCGCCTGCTTCGTACGCGTTGAACGTCGTCATGTGCCCGGTGATCTGCTCGATGTTCGTGTGCGTCCAGAGAGCCCACATCGTAGCTGCGCCGATCGAGTACCTGGTGCCGACGCCGACCGTCGACAGGTCCTTAGCCGTACCGCTGATCGCCGAGTTAGCGAGCGTCGTCGAGAAGGTCGTCGGCGATGCCGAACCCGGGTAGCGGATGTCCGTATACGCCGCGCCGATGCCGAACGGACCGTTCGCATAGTTCAGGCCGAAGCTGTAAGCCGACGACGAACCGGTAGCGCCCGGCGCGCCAGCAAATGCACCCGCCTGGTTCGAGAAGCCGTACATCGCGCCGAACGTCAGGCCCGCGAAGTTCTCGCTGGTGAACTTGACCGAGTTGCTGATGCGGCTCGACGTGAGCTGGTCGATATCGTTGATGTGGTAGGCGTAGTTGCCCGCGACGGTCTGGCCGCCGTTGGCGTACGAGCCGCCCAGATAGTCGGTCGAGAACGAGTATTGACGGCCGAACGTGAGCGAGCCGATGCCGTTCTTCGAAAGGCCGACGAATGCCTGGCGGCCGAACAGCGAACTGCCTTGGCCCAGCGCGCCGGTGCCGGAGTTAAAGCCGTTTTCCAACAGGAAGAGCGCCTTCAGGCCACCGCCGAGGTCTTCAGAACCACGCAGGCCCCAACGGCTGCCTTGCGAGACGCCGTCGCCGTATTGGTAGAGGTGCTGGCCTTTGGGGCCGGCGTGATTGACATACGTGAAACCGGCATCGATCAGGCCATACAGCGTGACACTGCTTTGTGCGTGGGCGGCGCTGGCGAAGACTGCGAGAGTAGCGGCGGCAAATACTTTCTTGTTCAAAACAATTCTCCGATTAAAAAATAAGCGATCGCCACACCGTGCTCTTTGGCGAGGTCGTGCGATGGCCCGAAATTTAAGGGAGCGCCGAGTAAGGTCTGTGACAGCTTTGTTTATTTTTGGAATCTGTCGCGCCGGCGCGACACTCCGGGCGCGTAAACGCAGATCGCCCGCTGAAACAGCGGGCGATCTGCTTGGCCGGCACCGCTCCCGCATGCAAAAACAGGGGAGCGTCGCCGCAGGTGTTCCTCAAAGGCGCCTTAGTTGCTCAACAACGACCCGCTTCTGAACGCTTTCGCACCGGCAATGCGCGCGAATTCCAGCCCGGCCGTCGCGAAGCGCGTCAAATGCCGCGCGTACAGCACGCCGGCCACGTTGCTCTTCAGCGTCACGACGCGATCGGTCAACGGATCGACGATATCGGCGATCTCCTGGCCGACATCGACCCAGGTACCGACTTCGCAGCGATAGACAAGAACACCGCTGATCGGCGCGACGATCGGCTCGGCGCCGGCCAGAGGCGTCGCGGCGAATTCGAGCGCCGGCAGCGGCGCCGGCGTGCCGTCGATCACGCCACGCGCGGTCAGGTACTCGATGATCGCCTGGGCGTCGCGCTCGGCGTACTCGTACGACACTTCGCGTTGACCGCGCAGTTCGATCGTGACCGAGATCGAGCCGTTCGGAATCGGGAAACGGTCGCCGTAACGGCCGCGCAGATCCGACCAGCAGAAGCTGTGGATTTCGTCGAACGGATTGCCCACCGAATTCAGCGCCAGCAGCGACGCCTTGGCGTCGAGATAGCGGGCAAGCGGCTCGACTTCCGGCCACAGGTCCGGATTCGTGTACAGATGCATCGCGGCTTCCCAGTCGCAGTGCAGATCGAGCACGACATCGGCGTCACACGAGAGCTTTTGCAGTGCCAGCCGTTGCGATTCGAGTTCGGTTTCGGGCTTTTGCGCGTCGAGCGCTTCGCGCATCGCCGCGCGAATTGCTGTGCGATTGGCGTCGGCGTTGTCGGTCAGACGCGCTTCGATGCCGGGCTTGATCAGCGCCGCCAGTTCGTAGAAATTGCGGTTGAAGTTCTGCGCACTGTTGGTCTCGAAGCGGCCCGTCAAATGGCCGAGAAAGTGCTGATTCAGACCGATCGGATTGGCCACCGGCACGATCACGACTTCGCCGCGCAGCTTGCCGGCGCCTTCCAGCGCCGCGAGCTTGCGACGCAACGCCCACGAGACCAGCATGCCGGGCAACTCGTCGGCATGCAGCGACGACTGGATGTAAATCTTCTGCCCGCCGCCGGGGCCATAGTGAAAACTCGTCAAATCACGGGCGGTGCCGAGCGTCGGGGCAATCAGCGGATGGGTTTGGGTTTGCATGGTTTTCAAATCCGCGGGCAAGTGGGGCATGCCGCGCTTTGTCGTTGATTACAGGGGGAAAGGGTGTCTCAAGGCCGGTCTTCGGCGGGCTGGTTTGGCGCGCCTCTATCGCACGATCTTAGCCGATATGACGCAACGCGTGGTCTTTTGCGGCGTCGTGCGGATCGTGCGCGGCATGCGGGCAGGCCTGTCCGGTTCGATCGCAGTCCGGGTGGCGCGGCAAAGCGGCCCTGCAAACGAAACGGGCTCCGCATGGTGCGGAGCCCGTTCCTCGCAAGCCGGCAAGCGCGTCGTTAGACGCGCGTGGCTGGCTTAGCCGCCGTACACGTCGAAGTCGAAGTACTTCTTCTCGAGCTTCTTGTACGTACCGTCCTTGATGATGTCGGCGATCGCCTTGTCGACCTTCGCCTTCAGATCGGTGTCTTCCTTGCGCATGCCGATGCCCGCGCCGTTGCCGAGGATCTTCTCGTCGACGATATCCTTGCCCGCGAACTCATAGCCCGCGCCGCGCGGCGTCTTCAGGAAGCCGATTTCAGCTTCAACCGCGTCCTGCAGCGATGCGTCAAGACGACCCGACAGCAAGTCCGCGTAGACCTGGTCCTGGTTCTGATACGGCACGACCTTCGCGCCCTTCGGTTCCCAGTACGTCTTCGCGTAGGTTTCCTGGATCGTGCCTTGCTCGACGCCAACCGCCTTGCCCTTCAGCGAATCGGCGGTCGGCAGGATGCCCGAACCCTTCTTCGTGACGAGGCGCGTCGGCGTGTTGAACAGCTTCGACGAGAAGGCGATCTGTTCAGCGCGTTGCGGCGTCATGGACATCGACGACAGCACGCCGTCGAACTTCTTCGCTTTCAGGGCCGGGATCATGCCGTCGAAGTCGTTTTCGATCCACACGCACTTGGCCTTCAGGCGCGCGCAGATTTCATTGCCGAGGTCGATGTCGAAGCCCGCGAGCTTGCCGTCCGAACCCTTGGACTCAAACGGGGGGTAGCTGGCGTCAACGCCGAAACGGATAGTCGACCAATCTTTAGCGTGTGCGCCAATCGAGACGGTTGCAAGCAGAGCAACCGTCAAAGCCGCTAGCAGTTTTTTCACTGTTTAACTCCTCGGTGTAGTTCAAATACTCCCGCATGCGGTTGTGCCGCTGCGGGACGCCCGGCGCGACTTACGACCAGGCCTGGGTTGAGGCTGCCAGCCGGGGCGGCCAAGCAGCGCGCGCAAAGCTTATCAGTTCAAAAAGATTGGGTAGCTAGTGAAACACCGGATAGCGCATGGCCATAGCTTTTGAAGCTGGAATGTGGTGGGGATTCGGCGGCGCCCGCCATGCGTATTTTCGGTGCGCGGCGTGTTGCCCTGTAAAGACGGCGTAATGAAGTTAGCTAATGGCGGAGCTTTGCCCGAATGCTCCGCAAGATGCGGTGTGCCGGCAAAACCAGTCTCGAGAATAGCGCTATATACCGCCGCTTATTGCGAATTATTACAGCGCTCGCGATTGTTTCAAATGGCTGTCGATGAATTAAAGATTTCGCGGGAACTACCGTTAAATACAGATGAGTGCATTTGTTAAATCATGGCTGACAGGTTGTTTTTCTCGATCGGGACGGGGCCTGAACCAAAAATGCATTGCCTGGCGCTATCATCAACCGTTTGCACGCCTGCCTTCGCGGCGTGCGAATGTATCGGTATCTGTCTGAACAAACTGATCGGGCACGACGTCCGCGGTTAAATACCGCGCGCCTGTTTGCGTTCGTAATAACGGCCTTCTGCGAAGCGGTGTTGTATATGCACACGATTTCGATGGCAGACGAAATGCGCTGTTTCAAACCATCGCTCCGACGCCGAATTGCAGTCGCGGCAGCACGCGCGAATTCGCTGCGCTGCTGCGGGTTTTGCGGGTTTTTGACACTGCTGATAAACGCCGCTTTCTGCTGCAGCCTTTTGTCGTCAGCACCCGCCGTGGCCGCCGACAAAGTTCTGCGTGTACTGGCGTGGCCCGGTTATGCGGACGCCGATGTCGTCGAGACTTTCGAAGCGCGCTACCACGCGAAGGTCGAAGTCACCTTGGTCGATTCCGACGAGGCGCTATGGGCGCAGATGCATGCCCAGGGTATGCCGCAGTTCGATGTGCTCGCTGCGAATACGGCTGAAATCGAGCGCTATACCCGCGCGAATCTGCTGGCGCCGCTCGATCTGGCCAGTTTGCCGAATACGAAAAAACAGTTGCCGCGGTTTCAGGCGCTGTCGTCGATTGAAGGGCTGACTTCGGCAGGCAATGTGTACGCCATTCCATTCACGTATTCGTCGATGGGGCTGATCTATGATCGTACGCAGATCGCCGTTGCGCCGCGCTCGATGCGCGAATTGTGGAATCCGCGTTACCGCGGCAAGGTTCTGGACTTCAATAGCGCCCCGCATAATTTCTCGTTCACCGCGCTGGCGCTGGGCTATTCCCGTCCCTTCCAGCTCGACGCCACGCAGATGCGCGTGATCGCTCACAAACTCGTCGATCTGCGCCGCAACCTGCTGACCTATTACACGCTGCCGGAAGAAGCGACCGCGTTCTTCATCCAGCATAAAGTTGCCTTGATGTTCGGCAACTATGGCACCCAGCAGGTTGAATCGTTGCGGCGCGCCGGCGCCGACGTGGGCTACGTGATTCCCGACGAAGGGGCGCTCGCCTGGCTGGACTGCTGGTCGATGACGCGTTCCGCCAAGGATCGCCCGCTCGCGCTTGCGTGGATCAACTACATGCTCGAACCGGGCGTCAGTGGGTTGTTGACGCAACGTCAGGGGCTCGCCAACACGCTGACGGCGCCGGCGGAAGACAGCGACAAAGCGCACATTATCTGGATCGGCCCAGTGGAAGATATTCAGCGGCGTGAAGAACTGTGGAACAGAATCGTGTCCGGCGACAGGTCGGAGCGTTTTTGATGATGCGCCCCGGCTTGACATTCAAGTTATCGGTTCTGCTGGCGTGCATTGGCGTGCTCGCGTCGGGCGCGACCGGCTACTACACGTATCGTGCCAACCGTACGATGCTGGTGAACGAAGCCGAACGCAGCCTGCTGACTTCAACGGAACTGCTGGGCCAGCGCTTTTCCGTGGCGATCGACGATGTCGGCGCAGACGCGCTGGTGCTCGCGAGCTTGCCGTCTTCGGTGGACGTCTTGCGGACCGATAACGGCATGGGTGCGAATGCGCCACGCGAACAGCTGGCACAGGTGTATGCCAGCTTCATGGTTCACCACCCCGAGTACCTGCAAATCCGCCTGATCACCCGCAAGCACTACGGACTCGAACTGGTCCGTTTCGATCGTGATGCGGACGGCCTGGTGCGGGTCGCGGGGAACAGCTTGCAGGAAAAAGGCCAGTTCGCGTATGTGTTCGACACGCTGGCGTTCTCGCCCGGGCGCATTTACACCTCGCCGATCTCGGTGAATCACGAGTACGGCACGCATGCCGCCGAGGGCAAGCCGACGCTGCGGCTCGGCACACCGGTGGCGGACGCGAGTGGGGCAGTGGCGGGCGTCGTGATTATCGACATCGATCTGGCCGGCCTGCTCAACCGTTTGCAAAACGATTTGCCGAGCGACTACCAGGTCTATCTCGCCAACGAATGGGGCGATTTCCTGGTCCATCCGGATGCCTCGAAAACGTTCGGCTTCGACAGAGGGCGCCGTGTTCTGATGCAGGACAGCTTTTCCGCCACCAGGCCGCTCTTCGATCAGTCGGAAGGCGAAGTTCTGCTGAACGGTCTCATGCGGCCGCGGCAGGCGGCGGGTCAAGTGCTGGCTTTCGTGCGCCGGCCGTTCGGCGCGTCCGAGGGCAACCGCTTTATCGTGCTCGGCCTCGCCAAGCCGCTCAAGGATGTATTGTCCGGCGCTACCGAGCTGGGTAACAGAATCATTCACATGGTGTTGATCTCTAGCGTGTTGGCGCTGTTCCTGGCGGTTCTGTTTGCGCGTGCCCTGACCAAGCCTTTGCACATTCTCGCGTTCGCAGCGACGCATCTGTTCGCCGAGCACGCGATGGAAACGCTGCCGCTCAAACGTACCGACGAGATCGGCATATTGGCGCACTGCTTCGATCGTCTGCGCCGGGAAATCAAGTCGCAGATGGATGTGCTGCATAACAAGCAACGTGAGCTCGTGCATCTCGCCACGCACGACGGGCTGACCGGCCTGCCGAACCGCATGCTGTTCATGCAGAAGCTCGAGGTGGCGATCAAGGAAGCGGCACTGCGTCAGGAAGGGCTCGCCGTGCTGTTCGTCGACCTCGACCGCTTCAAGCAGATCAACGACCATTTCGGCCATTCGATTGGGGACAAGGTGCTCGCCGCGGTGGCGCACCGGCTGAAGCAGGTGCTTGGCACGGCGGATGTTGCCGCGCGCCTCGGCGGTGACGAGTTCATCGTGTTGATCGAGGGGCCGCGTTCTGCCGAGGCCGAACCGGGGATTGCGTCGCGGATCATGGCCGCGTTGAACGAAGCATTGCGGATCGACGGACAAAGCGTGACGGTGGGCGCGAGCATCGGCATCAGTCAGTTTCCGGACGATGGCGCTACGGCAGAGGAGCTGCTGCTCAACGCCGACGCGGCGATGTATGGGGCCAAATCCGATGGACGGTGTGGGTATCTGCGCTACCAGGATGTGCTGGCGGCGCGGAGGCACGCGCTGGAGCAGACGGGCGAAGGGGCAACGGAAGGCCGTGAAGCGGAGCCGACTGCCTGAAGCGCCGATAGCCGGTCTCATAATCCTCATACGAATAACCCGCCCGAAACGCGAGGCAACTTCGCCTCGTTCGGCGCTTCATCGAGCGCCGAAGCAATCGTTTGCGCCGATCTTGAGATAACTCTTTTTGATTTTCGCGGGCGCGTTTTCGGCCTATCAACTTTTCCCGCCGGCCTGCCGAAAACATCGCTATAGCAACGGGATTGACTGGAGATGGGTGTGAAGCGACAAGTGTGGTTTTTGGTGACCGTTCTCGCGTTGGCCGGCTGCGCTCAGATGTCTGCGCAGAATGCCGCGCATACTGACAAGGCGCCCAACGAAGTCATCAGCTTCGAGATTCCGCCGGATGCGCTCGGGGCGCATGACCCGCAACTCACCACCGTGCTTGCCAAGGCAGGCGCCTTGGCTGCCGCGCAGCAGCAGTCCACGGTCGTGCAGGTCACCGCGCTGGGTCAGGATTTCGCGTACCTGAACCAGGCGGTATGGAAGGGCGTGCCTGTGCAACGCATGTCGAAGGTGAGCTTCGAAAATCGAACCGCCGGTCTTGGTCAGCCGTATAGCGTGTCGATCAGGACGGTGCAATGAGGGGGGCCATCGCGATGCTTCGAATCACCTTACTGACGGTGGCCACGCTGCTCGCCGCGCCTGCCTTTGCAGGCCAGCCGGGAACGGATCTGCAGTCGGCCGCCGCATTTCCCGCCGCGGCGGACAAGGTTTATCCGCCGTTGCCATCGCTTGCGATGCTGCCGCCGTCGAGTGGCAGTGACGATGACTTGCCTGTGAAGCCGGCGCTGCATCGAAAGAAATCACATGCGCCGGTACAGATGCAGGAGCGCAAGGCGCCGCCGATGCCGACTGTCCGGCTCGTCGTGTCCGATGCTTCACATGCGTACCTCGACTCCGTGCAACGGCAAATCGATCAGGCTCTCGCCAAGTGATTCGGCCAGCGGTCCGCTGCCTCCAATTTTTATCGCGATCAAGCGGAAGGATGAATCGTGTCCTTGAAAAACTTCTGTATTGCGCTGGCGTGGCTGTCGATGTGCGGTGTGGCACGCGCGGCGGATGATTGCTTCAATGAGGCCGCAGCTTACCAGGGCGTCAATCCATGGATATTGCGGGCCGTCGCATGGTACGAGTCGAAGGGGGACCCGGGCGCGATACACCGGAACGCGGACGGTTCGATCGACGTCGGTCAGTTGCAGATCAATTCGATTCATTTCGGCGATCTCGCGCGTGAGGGTGTGCCGCATCGTGCGCTGACCGACCCGTGCGTGAACGTCTATGTGGCGGCCTGGCTGCTCAAGCAGAAGATGGTCAAGCACGGCAATACCTGGCGCGCGATCGGCGCGTACCACTCGGAAACGCCGAAGCAGCGCGACGCCTACGCACGCAGCATTCAGCAGGTGCTGGTCGCCTGGGGGCAGTTGCCGTCCGCCCGTGAGTCGCTGGCCGCTAGCCGCTAGTCACGAAAACGCAGCGTCGGGTGGTTATCATGAGGCCCCGGACGGCCCCGGTTTCACCCGCGAAGCAGCGCTTCCATGCCGCATCGCGCGGAGAAAGCAGGGCCACGCTGTACTTGCTGAGGCCCTCGTTGATCAGATCACATACGCGTAAAGCGGCGGTGTTGGTGGCGCTTGCCGGTATCGGCCTCGCCGTCGGCGCGCCTTTCGTTCTCAATTCGTGCAGGCGCTCGCCCTGCATGCTGCACTGTGGACCGGGGTGCCCGCAGGAGGCGGCACCGGCGACATCGCGCTCGCGGCCGCGTTCGCTAGCTGGGTGCCCCGGGCGAGCATCGCGACGGCGCTGGTACTGTGGCGCTTCGCGACGCTTTACTGTCCGTTGATGCTCGGCGCGGCGAGTTTCGTTGCGCTCGCCGCGAGGGGGCGCAACGCATTGCCGGCGGCGGAATGAGTCGTCGAGGCCGGGCGCGGGCGGCTGGCCCGGCACCGTGAGCGCTTCAGCGCGGACTATCGGACACTTTTCTCATCCGTGCCGCAAAACTCGCCCGTGGGCCGTGGTCGATGCGTAAGCGGAGTAATTGAAAGGTCTGCGAAATCAGCGCAAGCGGATAAACAGCCTTGAAGAGGTCCGCGATCATGCGCCATTCCGCGCGCAAGCCTCTCCAGTAGCCGAGCTTCTCGGTTTTGCGAGCCTGCGTGACGCGCGGCCAGTGAGTCACTGCAATAGGCAGGCGGCGTTCGATGATGCGGCGGTTCATGAACACTTCGACCCCGAAGCGCGGCAAGCCGTGAACCTCCTGCAGGACTTCGCTCAGAAACGCTTTTGTGACGACCCGTTCGCCGGAGACAAAATCGAGGCCGATGGCGCGAAACGCCAGCAGGCTGTTCTGGCGCAGGCTCAGGCTGACTTGCGCCTTGCCTTGCAAAACGGGAAGGGCGAGCGCGCCGATGCACTCGGCGGTCAGCCCTTTCAGATCGGCGTCGAGCAGCATCAGCAACTCGCCTGTCGCTGCGGCGATTCCGGCTGCCATGGCAGCGCTTTTGCCACGGTTCTCGACGCATCGAATCAGCCGCACGGACGCGAAGCGTTCGACTATTTCAGCGGTGCCGTCGCTCGAACCGTCGTCCACCACGATGATTTCGCCGAGCAAAGGGTGGGCACAGGCCACGGCGAGCACCGTGCCGATGCGGGGCGCTTCGTTATAGGCACAGATGACGCAAGACATGCGTGGGAAATGACGGTTTGGCGCGCGAGCAGTCATAGGAATGGGCGTAGTGAGCAGACAATGGTGCGGTGCAGCAGGATACTGATTTTTCAGCTATAGTCGCGATACGGCTTATGCCCAGAGAGGTACAAAAAATGTACGACGCCGAAATCGCCGCCACCCTCCTGAACCGTTGGGCCACACGTTCGTCAACAACCGACTTCGACGCTTATCTCGACTTGTTGCGCGAAGGCAACCTCAGTTTCACCTATCAATCCGGTCACGTGCGCGAAGCCGGCCTCGAAGAGGGGGGCGCATTCAATATCGAATCTCTCGTTTTCGGTGACGGCTCGCGCACCCTGCGTGTCGAAGCGCCCGACCAGACACCCCGCTGGACGCGTTGGGCCGCGATTGAACCGCTGCTGCCCGTAACCAGCGAGGCCTGAACACCATCGTCAGACGATCCGCGCGCCGGCGCGATACGTCGCGCGAGGCACCGGCAGTGTGTCGAGCATCGTGACGCGCACGAAGTCCGCGCGCAAACCCGCTTCGATCGCCCCGCGGTCACGCAGGCCCGCCGTGCGGGCCGGTGCGGCGGAGACCGTCGCCATCGCGCGCGGCAGGGTCCAGCCGGCCTTGTTGACGAGTTCGAACACGGCGGTCATCAAACTGGACGGCACGTAATCCGAGGACAGGATATCGAGCAGGTCAGCCTTCGCCAGTTCGAGGGCCGACACGTTGCCGGAATGCGAGCCGCCGCGCACGATATTCGGCGCCCCCATGATGGTCGAAATACCGTGCTCGCGTGCGGCCTCGGCGGCGATGCGGGTGGTCGGAAATTCCGCCAGCACGATGCCTTCGGCCTTGGCCTGTTCGACGTGCTCGATCAGCGTGTCGTCATGGCTGGCCACCGGAATGCCGAGCCGCTTGCAGCGCGTCACGATCTCGCGACGGTGCGCGTCGGCGTAACGTTCCTGTTCGACGGACAGTTCGACCAGCGCGGTTGCTACGTGTTCGTCAGTCAGTTTGCCGTTGCGCTCCTGGAAGCGGCGCCATTGTTCGCGGTCGTGCCATTGACGTTGGCCGGGCGTGTGATCCATGACCGAGGCGAGCCGCAGCAACGGATGCGCGCACAACGAATCGAACAACTCGACCACGTCGGCGGTGGCGATTTCGCAGCGCAGATGCAGAAAGTGTTCAGCGCGCAGCAGCTCGCGCTCGGAGAAGCGCGTAAGGGATGCGGCACATTGCATTTGCATCTCGCGGCCGCGCAGCCCGACGTTCGAGCGCGAACCGATCGCGAGGGCATCGAACACCGTGGTGATGCCGGCCGCCGCCACCTGCGCGTCGTGGATCACGAAGGCGGCGTCGGTATTCCATTGCACGCCCGGACGCGGCACCAGATGCTTCTCGAGGTTGTCCGTGTGCAGTTCGATCAGACCCGGCAACAGATAGTCGCCTTCCCAATCTTCCGCTTCGCGCGCTGAGGTCGTGCCACGCTCGACGTCGCGAATCGCGCCGTCTTCGATGCGCATCACACCGGTAAATACTTCGTCTCGCGTCACGATGCGAGCGTTCCTGATCAACATCGACTTGCTCCGTAGTCTGTCTTGAGTGCCGCAGCTCAGCGCTTCGACTCAGCGCTTCGACTCAATGTTTCAGCTCAGTGGTTTAGTTTAGTGCCGTTTCGTGTCAATTAATGGCGTAGCGGCGGCTGGAGTTCGAGGCGGCGCGTGGCCACCTTGTTGCGGGTATCTTCGTCGTGAAAGATGCCGACGATCGCCGCGCCACGCTCGCGTGCTTCAACGATCAGTTCGGCGACCACGTCGCGGTTCTCCGCATCGAGCGAGGCCGTGGGTTCGTCGAGCAGCAGCAGCGGATGCCCGGCGATCAAGCCGCGGGCGATGTTCACGCGCTGCTGTTCGCCGCCGGAGAAGGTGGCGGGCGCGAGCGACCACAGCCGCTCGGGCACGTTCAACCGCGCCAGCAGGGCAGCAGCACGCGCACGGGCTTCGTCTTCCGCGACGCCGCGCGACAGCAGCGGTTCGGCGACGAGCGTGAGCGTCGGCACGCGTGGAATCACGCGCAAAAACTGGCTGACGTAGCCGACCACGCCGCGGCGCAGACGCAGCACGTCGTGCGGCTCGGCGCCGGTGATCGACACCGGCGGCGCGTCATCCGCCGCCGCAGCGCGAATCGCAATGGAGCCCGTACTGGCCAGATAGTTGCCGTACAAACAGCGCAGCAGCGTACTCTTGCCAGCGCCTGAAGGCCCGACCAGCACGACACACTCGCCGCGTTCGACATCGAGCGACACGTCCGCGAGCGCTTCGATCTGCACGCCGCCCTGACCGTGCAGCGTGAAGGTTTTACCGATGCCGACCGCGCGCAGCATTAGTGCGTTGTTCTCGCTGAACGCGCGTTCAGTAGCGTGTGATTCCTTGCTTGTTTCAATGGATCGCATTGTGAGCCTCAAACCGGCAGAACCGAGGAAACCAGCGTTTGCGTGTACGGGTGCTGCGGATCGTCGAGCACCTGGTCCGTCAGGCCGGCCTCGACCACTTCGCCGCCTTGCATGACCATCAAGCGATGCGCAAGCAGACGCGCCACGCCGATATCGTGCGTCACGATCAGCACCGACAGATGCAGCGTGGACGTCAATGTGCGCAGCAGATCGAGCAGACGCGCCTGCACCGATACGTCGAGACCGGCGGTCGGCTCGTCCATGAAGACGAGCCGCGGACCGGTGACGAGATTGCGCGCGATCTGCAAACGCTGCTGCATGCCGCCGGAAAACGCCGCCGGAAATTCGTCGATGCGGGTGGCGTCGAGTTCGACGCGCTCCATCCATTGCGTTGCCGTGTGGCGAATATCGCCATAGTGGCGAGCGCCGACGGCCATCAACGGCTCGCCGATATTCGCGCCGGCGGAGACGCCGCTGCGCAGGCCGTCGCGCGGATTCTGCTGCACGAAGCCCCACTCGGTGCGCATCAACAGACGCCGGCGCGGTTCGGACAAAGCGCGCAGATCGAGCTTTTCGCCATGCGTGGCCGTGTAGTGGAGCGAGCCGCTATCGGCTTCGGTTTTCAGGGCGAGTGCATTCAGCAGCGTGGTCTTGCCCGAGCCGGATTCGCCGACGATGCACAACACTTCGCCCGGATAAAGATCGAAGTTGACGTTCCTGCAACCGTTGCGGCCGCCAAATTGTTTGGTGAGCGAACGGGCGCTCAACAGCGGCGTCATGCGGTTTCTCCTTTGCGCGCTTCGTAAGACGGCAGCTCCAGGTCCTGATCGCCGCGGCGTTCATGGCAGTAGTCGCTATCCGAGCAAACGAACATGCGCTTGCCGGCGTCGTCGACGATCATTTCGTCGAGGAAGCTCTCCGTCGATCCGCATAGCGCACACGCGTGCTGCCACTTCTGCACTTCGAACGGATGATCGTCGAAGTCGAGACTGCGTACGGCGGTGTACGGCGGTATGGCATAAATGCGCCGTTCGCGGCCAGCGCCGAACAATTGCAGCGCGGGGTTCATATGCATCTTCGGGTTGTCGAACTTCGGAATCGGCGACGGCGAGCTCAGATAGCGGTGGTTGACGATCACCGGGTAGTCGTACGTGGTGGCGATGCTGCCGTGATGGACGATGTCCTCGTACAGCTTCACACTGATCAAGCCGTAATCAGCCAGCGCGTGCAGCTTCTTGCATTCGGCGACGCGCGGCTCCAGCCGGTATAACGGTTCGGGCATCGGCACCTGATAGACCAGGATCTGCTTATCGGTGAGCGGCGCTTCGGGAATCCGGTGACGTGTCTGGACGATCGTCGCTTCGGTGGTGCGGCGCGTGGTCGCCACGCCCGTGGTGCGCGCGAAGAAGCGGCGGATATTGACCGCGTTGGTGGTTTCGTCGGAGCCCTGATCGATGACCTTCAGCGTATCGTTCTTGCCGATGATCGCCGCGGTCACCTGAATGCCGCCCGTGCCCCAGCCGTACGGCAAGGGCATTTCCCGCGAGCCGAACGGCACCTGATAGCCCGGCACGGCGACCGCCTTGAGCAACGCGCGGCGCAGCATGCGCTTGGTCTGTTCGTCGAGGTAGGCGAAGTTGTAGCCGTCCGCTGCACTGTCGTACGAAGCGGTGGTGAGGGGTGCGTCCGGCGCGTTCATGCGGCTTGCTCCTGCTGATCCTGATCTTTGCTTTCTATGCTGTGTTGCGCCCGCAGGCGCCGCACGAGTTCCAGTTCGGACTGGAAGTCGACGTAGTGCGGCAATTTCAGATGCTGAACGAAGCCGGACGCTTCGACGTTATCGCTATGCGAGAGCATGAATTCGATATCTTGCGTCGGCGAGGCGAGCGTTTCACCGAGCTCCTCGGCGCGCAACGCGCGGTCCACCAGTGCCATCGCCATCGCTTTGCGTTCCGAGTTTCCGAACGCGAGGCCATAGCCTTGCGTGAAAGCAGGCGGCACATCGCCGCTGCCGGCGAACTGGTTGATCATCTGGCATTCGGTGACATCGATGTCGCCGATTTCGACCGCCTCACCCAACTCGTCGAGTTCCATTTCGATGGCGATCGTGCCGAAGCGGATCTCGCCGGCAAACGGATGCGAATGCGCGTAGCCGCGTTGCGTGGCGTAGCCCATCGCGAGCAGGAAGCCTTCGTCGCCGCGAGCGAGATTCTGCAAACGCGTGGCGCGGCTCGCGGGAAACGCGAGCGGCTCGCGCGAGAGGTCGCCGGGTTCAGGTGCTTCCGGTGCGGGGCGTTCCTGCTCGATCAGACCTTCCTTGTCGAGCAGCGCGACCACGCGTGGCATGGCTTCTGCTGCAGACTGGGCGGCTTGATTGGACGATGGGGCTGCGGCCGCATCGGTTCCGGCATCGCCTTCGGCGAGCAGCGCGAAATCCAGCAGACGCTGCGTGTAATCGTAAGTCGCGCCAAGCAGCTGCCCGCCGGGCACGTCCTTGAACGTCGCCGAAATGCGGCGCTGCACCTGCATGGCTTCCGTGTCGATTGCCTGCGTATAACCGAAACGCGGCAACGTCGTGCGATACGCACGCAACAAAAAGATCGCCTCGACCAGGTCGCCCGCGGCCTGTTTGATCGCGAGCGCGGCGAGTTCTTCGTCGTAGACCGAGCCTTCGGTCATCACCCGAGCGACGGCGAGGCGCAATTGCTCGCGAATCTGCGCGACGCTGAGTTCGGCCAGCCGTGTATCGCCACGGCGCGCCTTGTCGAGCAGACGCCACGACGCTCCGATCGCGCGTTCTCCACCCTTGACGGCAACGTACATCAGTTCACCTTCGCTTGAGTTGTGCGCGGCAGGCCGATCAACGAGCTGCCGCAGACGAGATAACAATCGATGCCGCACGGGAAGAGCGGCGCGAGGGCGGCGCGTTCGCGCCAGAAATGCCCGGGCAGGCCGGCCGGCGCGATCGTCGTGGTGTGCGCAATGCCGGGGCCGCTCAGCACGACCGGCGTGCCGCCCGTCAGTGCTTCGACGCGGATCAGCAACGTCACCGAGTGCTCAGAGGACTCCGCTTCGCCAAGCGGAAAGCTTTCCAGCGCCGGCATTGCGCTTGCGTCGTGGATATAGGCGAAGGCGGCAAGTCCCGGTTCGTCGACGAGCGGCGCGCCGGTATGAAACCGCAGTGCCGAAGCCAGCGCGGTGTCGGCTTGTGCGAGCCAGACGGGCGTGGCGTAGTCGCACAGTGTCAGCAGCGCGGCGAATGCGGCGAGCTCGGCGCGGGTGGCCCGTACTTTGGGCAAACCGCTTTCGACGACGCCCACCGTGCCGGGACGCGATAGCGCGTCGAGCAAGGTACGGAATACCGCCTGGGTGTCGTGCACCGGGTCTGCGAAACCGGGCGTCAATGTAGCCAATGAACTGGACAACGAAGTAGACAATGCAATCGGCGAGTTTTCCATTAGTCGCCCCGGACCATCGTGAAGAATTCGACTCGCGTGGCTGCAGCGTCCTGTCTGCGCTCGGCGCGTTGCGCGGCCTGCCGTGCGGCAAACGGCTCGATCAATTGCTGATGCAAGGCAGCGTGATGCTCGGGCATTTGCAGCAGCGCGTCGGCCAGCGCCGCCAGTTCGGCGCGGCGGCGGTCGCGGCCTAGATGACATGCAACACCGACGGCTGCGGTTGCGTCAGCGGTGACGCGCAAACGCAACGTGGCGCGCGTGACGGTGGCTTCGCCGAGATTGAACGGGTCGCCGCTGCCGCCAACGCGGCCGCGCACCATTGCGAGCCCGATTTCGGGTGGCCGCAGCCAGTCGTAAGCGGGGGGCGGGACGCCTTGCAGCGCGAGATCCAGTGCGGCTTGGAGATCGGCGCGCGGCGTGCGGGCCAGCACGGCTATCCATGCGCGCCGCATGGCAGAGGAAGGCGAGGCGGAAGTGGCACTCATCGGAATTCCTGTTGATCCAGCGAATGGACATTTGACCATCTATTCATCTAAACGTCTAGACGTTTAGGGGTATGCTTGTCGAGCGTTGTCGCGCATGGCCGCCGTTTCACATTTCCATCACGGCTTGCGCACTACAATGCATGGCATAGCGAATATTTGAACCCAAGGGAATGACAGCACCATGACATCGAACGACAACGCGACGCCGGGCACGCTGCTCGAACGCGGCGCGGGCGTTGCCGTCTGGCGGCAGATCGAGCGGATTCTGGCGGCGGAAATCGCCGCGAGCGGCTTCGGCGAAGAAGGCCGTTTGCCGAGCGAAGGCGAACTGGCCAAGCGCTTCGACGTGAACCGGCATACCGTGCGCCGCGCCATGCTCGGTCTGGCCGCACTGGGTCTCGTCAGCGTCGAGCAGGGGCGTGGCACGTTCGTGCAACCCGGCGCGATCGACTATACGATTGGCCGGCGCACGCGGTTTACGGAAAACTTGCGTCAGCAGCATCATGCGGCGGCGGGCACGATGTTGTCGGCCGCACGCGTGAAGGCCGAGCCGAATGTCGCGAAGGCGCTCAGCCTGCGGGCGGGTGCGCCGGTCTACCGGATCGAGACGCTGCATGAATCGGATGGCGTGCCGCTCACGTTCGCGCGCAACTGGTATCCGGCTGCGCGTTTTCCGGACTTGCCGGAGGTGCTGCGGCGCACCGGCAGCATTACGAAGTCGATGGCTGAATTGGGCGTGACCGATTATTTGCGCAAGTGGAGCCGTATTGGCAGCGTCTTGCCTGAGCCGGAGGTGGCACGGCGTTTGAATATCAACCGGCAGCAGCCGGTGTTGTGGGTCGAAAACGTCGACGTCGATCTGGAAGGCACGCCGGTTAAATACGGCTTTACGCATTTTGCGGCGGACCGCGTGCAGTTGCTCGTGGAGCATGACGTATGAGCGGCGCCGTATGGGGCGCCGGGGCACGTTTCGCGGTGTATTACGCGCCGTCGCGCGAGTCGGCGTGGTGGCGGGCGGGTTCGGCGTGGTTGGGCCGTGATGCGGAAAGCGGCGAGCGATGCGTGTCGCCGCAGCCGGAAGCGCTGGCACGCCCTCTGGCCGATCTGACCGAAGCGCCGCGCCGCTATGGCTGGCACGGCACGCTGGTTGCACCATTCCGTCTTGCTGAAGGCGTTACCCAGCAGGATCTGCTGGAAGCGGCGCGCAAATGGGCCGGCGCGCAAAGTCCATTCGCGCTGCCTGTCGAAGCCGCGACGCTCGGCGATTTCGTCGCACTGCGTCCTGCCGATCCGGATGGCGAAGCGAACATTCGTCACGTTGCATCCAGTGCGCTGCAAACGCTCGATGCACTGCGCGCCAGGCCGTCCGCTGCAGACGTCGCACGCCGTCTCGCCACGCCGTTGAGTGAACGGCAGCGTGCATTGCTGATCGAATGGGGTTATCCGTACGTCTTCGACGAGTTCCGTTTTCACATGACGCTTTCCAGTTCGCTCGCCGATGCCGATGAGCGCGCGACGCTGGTGGCGTGGTGGCAGGCGCAAACGCCCGCGCTCGGACCGCTCGCTCTCGATCACGCGGCGCTCTTTGTCGAGCCCGCGCCCGGTGAGCCGTTCGTCCTGTGGCAGCGCATGCCGTTTCAGATCCGCGAGGTGAAGTAACAATGGCAGGTCGATTGATCTATGTAATGGGGCCGTCCGGCGCAGGCAAGGATTCATTGCTGAGTTTTGCGCGCCGCCGCCTGATGGGCGAGCCGATTGTCTTTGCGCATCGCTACGTCACGCGGCCGAGCGGCAACGGCGAAGAGCATGTTGCGTTGAGCGTCGAAGAATTCGCGGCGCGCTCGGTGCTCGGTCTGTTCGCGCTCGAATGGTCGAGCCACTCACTGCGTTACGGCATCGGTATCGAGCTCGATGCATGGCTTGCACGCGGTTGCACGGTCGTCGTCAATGGCTCGCGTCAGCATTTGCAGCATACATTGGCGCGTTATCCGCACACGGAAGTCGTGCATGTGGACGCAGCGCCGCATATTCTCGAAGCCCGGCTCGGCGCACGGGCGCGTGAGTCGGCGGAACAGGTCGCGGCCAGGCTCGCGCGGCGGGTGCCGTTTTCGCTGCCGGAAGGGCTTCGGTGCACGACGATCGATAACTCCGGGGCATTGGAAGAAGCCGGGCATGCGCTGATTGCGTTTTTGCAGACGGAAGCCGACGTTCCCGACGTTCGATAAGCTCGACTACTCCGCCACCGCCACCGCCACCGCCACCGCCACCGCCACCGCCACCGCCACCGCCACCGCCACCGCCGCTCGCTGGTCGTTTCCTGCAAGCACGACACGAACTGCAACACCGCCGGTGTCGGCAGCAACTCAGGCCGCGAAATGATGCTGGGATCGTAATTCGGCAGCGCTTCTTCAATTTGCGCGACACGACAACGCGGCGTGGTTATAGTGCTTGCCTGTTTGCCGCGTTAAGCGGCGTGAATTCCATGGAGCGATAGATGAGCGAAGCCGCGCGTTTTACTGAAGTGTCCGACCTGGTGCCTGCCGCCGAAAGCCTGCGCGAGATCCGCCATCACATCCATCACCACCCGGAACTGGCCTACGAGGAAGTGCAAACCGGCGCACTGGTGGCTGAGAAGCTCGAACAATGGGGCTGGCAGGTCACGCGCGGCGTCGGTCGAACGGGTGTGGTGGGCACGCTCAAGGTGGGCAGCGGCACGCGCAGCATCGGCATTCGCGCTGACATGGATGCGCTGCCGATCATCGAGCAGACCGGTCTGCCTTATGCGAGCGGCAGCCACGGCAAGATGCACGCATGCGGCCACGACGGCCACACGACGATGCTGCTCGGCGCCGCGCAGCGCCTTGCCGCCACGCGCAATTTCTCGGGCACTGTGCTTCTGTACTTCCAGCCGGCCGAAGAAAGCGGCATCGACAGCGGTGCCTTGAAGATGATCGACGACGGCCTGTTCGAGCGCTTCCCGTGCGACGCGGTGTTCGGCCTGCACAACCATCCGGGCGAGGAACCGGGGGTGATGTTGTTCCGCAAGGGGCCGTTCATGTCGGCGGGCGACAAGGCGATCATCACGATCGAAGGCGTCGGCGGTCATGCGGCGCGTCCGCATCTGACGGTCGATCCGGTGGTGGTGGCGGCGAGCATCGTGATGGCTTTGCAGACGGTCGTCGCGCGTAACGTCGATCCGTCTCAGCCGGCGGTGGTGACGGTCGGCTCGATGCATGCGGGCACCGCGAACAATGTGATTTCCAGCAGCGCGAGGCTGGAATTGAGCGTGCGTTCGTTCAGCCCCGAAGTGCGCGCATTGCTGAAAAAGCGCATCACCGAACTCGCCGAAAGCCAGGCCGCGAGCTATGGCGGCAAGGCGGTGGTGGAGTACATCGAAGGCTATCCGGTGGTGATCAATTCGGATGCCGAAACGGATTTCGCGGTGCAGGTGGCGCGCGAACTGGTCGGCGACGACAACGTGGTCGAGCAGACCGATATGCTGATGGGCAGCGAAGACTTCGCCTTCATGCTGCAGAAACGGCCCGGCACGTTCCTGCGGATCGGTAACGGCGCGGGCGAAGACGGCTGCATGGTGCACAACCCCCATTACGACTTCAACGATCGCAATCTGCCGGTCGGGGCGGCATTCTGGGCGCGGCTGGTGGAGCGGTATCTGGGGCAATGAGGGGTCTGAGGCGCGCCGTCCGTCGCGGCGCGATTGCCGCGACGATGATCGGCAACTGGCTCGAATTTTCCGGTTTCACCGCGTCTCAACCGCGCCGCGCGACCATCTCCGAGACAGCCTGCGCGGCCTGCTGCAGGGGCTCCAGAAACGCTTTCACCATCTGCCTGGCCGAATTGCGCTGAGCGTTGCCGCTGATATTCATCGCCGCGATCACGCGCCCCTGGCGGTTGCGAATCGGCGCGGACAATGAGATCAGACCGCCTTCCAGCTCCTGATCGACGATTGCCCAACCTTGCTGGCGCACCTGCGCGATCAGCTTTTTCAACTCCTCCTTGTCGGTCACCGTGCGCGGCGTGTGCGCGTAGAGCGGCGACGAACCCAGCGTCGCTTCGAGCGTTTCGTCGTCGAGCGCGGCCAGCAGCACGCGGCCCATCGACGTGCAATACGCCGGCAAGCGGCTGCCGATCGACAGGTTGATGGTCATGATCTTGTGAGTCGGCACGCGCAGCACGTAGACGATCTCGGTGCGGTCGAGCACGGCCGCCGAGCAACTCTCGTGAACCTGCGCCGACAGACTTTCCATCACAGGTTCGGCGAGATTCCAGAACGGCATCGAGGTCAGGTACGCGAAACCGAGGTCGAGAATCTTCGGCGTGAGGCGGAAAAGCCGGCCTTCGGCCTCCACGTAGCCGAGCGTCTGCAGGGTCAGCAGGATGCGGCGTGCGCCGGCGCGTGTCAGGCCGGTGGCGGCCGCGACGTCGGTGAGCGTCTGTTCGGGGCGGTCTGCACTGAACGCGCGGATCACCGAGAGGCCTCGTGCGAACGACTGCACATATGAGTCGCCCGGTTTGTCCGCGGCCGGTTCGGCGCTGACAGGATCGGCAGAAGACGGCGGCAGGGCTTTGCTCATGGACCTTGAAAGATGCGTTCGAAGAGGGGCGCACAGCGCCGGCACGGTTCAGCCGGCGCAATGCTGGGCAAAGGCGTGACGATAGCTTAAGCCTTCTGTTTCGCCAACTTTGGCCGCTTTTGCCAAAAAGAACTCAGGGTTTGCATGGATGCCTCCGCGGTCTCAAATTTGTATGATGACCCGACAACATGCATCGAGGCACCCATGTTCGAGAAGATTCCTGCCCGCGCGCTGAGCGATACCGTTGCGCAGCAGTTGCTCAAGCAGATCGACAAAGGCACCTTTGCCCGCGGCGGCAAACTGCCGACCGAGGCGGTGCTGGCGCAGCAGTTCGGCGTGAGCCGCACGGTGATCCGCGAGGCGATTTCCCGGCTGAAGAACGAAGGCGTGGTCGAGCCGCGCCAGGGCAGCGGTGTGTTCATCGCCGCGCACGGCGCGATCCGGCCGCTGCGGATCGACTACGCGGAAGCGGTTGAAACGGGCTCGGTGCTGCAAATCCTCGCGCTGCGGCGGGCGATCGAGGCGGAAGTTGCCTCGGAAGCCGCCATGCGCCGCAGCGAAACGGACATGATGTCGATTGACGCCGCCCTCGCCAGAATTGACGAAGCGGTGGCCGAAGGCGAGAACGGCGTCGCCGAAGACGTCGCTTTCCACCGCGCCATTGCCGTGGCCACCGGCAATCCCTATTTTCTCAAGACGCTTAGCTTCCTGAATCAGTACCTCGAAGCCGGCACCGTGGTCACCCGCCGCAACGAAGCGTTGCGCGATGACTTCTCACGCCAGGTGCGCAAAGAACATGCGGCCATCGTCGCGGCGATCCGGGCGGGCGATCCGCTGGCGGCGCGTAACGCGGCGAGCACCCATATGAACAACGCGGCACGGCGGCTCGCGGAAGCGGGTATTTGCTGAACTGAATCGAGCCGGCCCGGGTTGGGCCGGGTTGGGCTCCATCGGGGCGCTTGCGGCTAATCAATGTAGAGGTCAGGCATGTCCAGTCGTGAACGCCGCTCAAACCGAAACGGTGCTACCTTGCCCTTGTCGGCGGCGGCGCATCAGATGTTCATGATGGCGTCGGCCGCAGGGTACGGCGGCGAGGACGATGCCGTCGAAGCCGACGCGTTAGTCGTCGCGCTGAAATCGCGCACGATTCCCGCCGCCGATGCGGTCGCGCAATCGCTTGCCGCACTCAACTGGTTGCGCGCGCAAGGATGCCGTCAGTTCTTTTTCAAATACTGTTCGACGTTCGATTCGACCGACGCCGGCAACATCGGCCCGGTCACGGATGCCTTGCTCGATGCCTTGTCCGCCGAGGTTGGCGCAATGGCTTTCACGATTGCCTGCCCGGCGTTTTCTGAGAACGGCCGCACGATCTATCGCGGTTATCTGTTCGTCGGCGATACGTTGCTGAACGAATCGGGCATGGAAAACCATCCGCTGACGCCGATGCGCGATGCGAACCTCGTGCGCGTGCTCCAGCGGCAGACCGGATCGAAAGTTGGCCTCGTGCGTTACGACACAGTGGCGAAGGGCGTGTCGACCCTGCGCGAATCGTTCGATGCGCTGCGCGGCGACGGCGTGCGAATGGCGATCGCCGATGCCGTATCGGACGCGGACCTCTACGTACTCGGCGAGGCGTGTGCCGACCTTACGCTGATCACGGGCGGCTCTGGGGTTGCGCTAGGCCTGCCCGGCAACTTTCCGCCGTGGCGCAGGCGCTCGACGTGCGCAGGTTGCGGATCGGCGCGCAGATCGATCCGGGCGTGCCCGCCACCGCAACGATCTTCCGGGCTGAACCAAACCGTTTCCAAGGAGTTGCCGTCATGCCTCGCTTCGCCGCTAACCTGACCATGATGTACAACGAGCACGCTTTCCTCGACCGTTTTGCCGCTGCCGCAAAAGACGGCTTCAAGGCGGTCGAGTTTCTGTTTCCGTACGATTTTCCCGCTGCGGATATCAAGGCGCGGCTCGACGACAACGCGCTGACCCAGGCGCTCTACAACGCGCTGACCCAGGCGCTCTACAACGCGCCACCTGGCGACTGGGCCGCGGGCGAACGCGGCATTGCTTCGCTGCCGGGCCGCGAAGACGAATTTCGCCGCAGCATCGAGACCGCACTCGATTACACGCGCGTGCTCGGCAATCGCAAGCTGCATGTCATGGCCGGCTTGATCGGCGCGGATCAGCCGCGGGCGAAGCATCGCGAGGTGTATCTGAAGAATCTCGCCTATGCCGCCAAGGCCGCGCAAGAGGAGGGCCTCACCGTCGTGATCGAGCCGATCAATACGCGCGATATGCCGGGCTTCTTTCTGAACCGCCAGGACGACGCGCAGGCGATTTGCGCGGAAGTGGGCGCGCCGAATCTCAAGGTGCAGTTCGACTGCTATCACTGCCAGATCGTCGAAGGCGATCTGGCAGTGAAGCTCAAACGCGATATGGCAGGCATCGGCCACATTCAGGTTGCGGGTGTGCCGGAACGCCACGAGCCCGATATCGGCGAGCTGAATTATCCGTACCTGTTCGAGCTGATCGACACGCTGGGCTATGACGGCTACATCGGTTGCGAATACCGGCCGCGAGCCGGCACATCGGCAGGGCTCGGCTGGCTCAAACCGTATCTGAACGCCACCGGCCAATAAGGGCAAAGCAAGGACAAAGCACATCATGAAAGTACTGGTTACCGGCGGTGCGGGTTTTCTCGGCCAGCGTCTCGCGCGCGAACTATTGGCACGCGGTGCCGTGAAGGACGAGCATGGCAAGCCGCAAGCGATTACCGAACTGGTGCTGCTCGACGTGGTGCACGGAAGCGATTTCGGCGACAGCCGCGTGCTGAATCTGCCGGGGATTTCGGTGAGCGTCGACGAGATGGTGGCGGCGTTGCGCGAGGTGGCGGGCGAAGAGGCCGTGAAGCGAATCGTATGGGCGCCGGATGCGCGGGTGGAGAAGATTGTCGGCAGTTGGCCGGGGCAGTGGGATTCCGCGCGTGCCGAACGGCTCGGGCTGAGCGGCGACCGCAGCTTCGCCGATGTGATTCGGGGCTATATCGCCGACGAACAGATTCCGATCAGCTGATTGCGCGCAGGTCGGGGCTGGTGTTTCAAGGACACCGAGCACAGCAGAACGCTCCAAAGCCTCATGCCGGCAGGCGCGGAAGCACGTTTGCCGGCACGAGCGCGTCAATCTTCAGACCCTTTGCATAGCCATTGCAACAAGGCCGCCAGCCTGCGCGTATTCCCTGATTCGGGACGGGCTTTGCTTGACATGGTTTCGGGCGCGCGCCTATTATTGAGCCTAGTTGTTCGATACATGACCGCATGTTCGTATATAGAACAAATGGCCGCAATTTCAGGCCCCTCGCTCACCATCCTGCGCTAAGCTGATCTGAAGTAACGGCTGCTATGCGGCCGTTTCCCATTGCACTAGCCGGGTCGATGCTGTGGAGCAGCCGGCTCGCGCCAGGCTGCAAGCGGCCCGCGCGGCTAGCGGATATCCGCTAGCCGCGCAGCGCACGTAGCACACCAACTGGAGACATCACATGACCGAAGCATTCCTGTGCGACGCGATTCGCACCCCGATCGGCCGCTATGCGGGTTCGCTGTCGTCGGTGCGCGCCGACGATCTGGGCGCCGTGCCGCTCAAAGCGCTGATGGAGCGCAATAAAGACGTCGACTGGAACGCGATCGACGACGTGATCTACGGCTGCGCGAACCAGGCCGGTGAAGACAACCGCAATGTGGCGCGCATGTCGCTGCTGCTGGCCGGTTTGCCGCAAGGCGTGCCGGGCTCCACGGTGAACCGCCTGTGCGGCTCGGGCATGGACGCCGTCGGCATCGCCGCGCGCGCGATCAAGTCGGGCGAGGCCGCGTTGATGGTGGCGGGCGGAGTCGAAAGCATGAGCCGTGCGCCGTTCGTGATGGGCAAGGCGACCAGCGCGTTTTCGCGCCAGGCCGATATGTTCGACACGACGATCGGCTGGCGTTTCGTGAACCCGTTGATGAAGCAGATGTACGGCGTCGATTCGATGCCCGAGACCGGCGAAAACGTCGCAACCGACTACAAGATCAGCCGTGCCGATCAGGACGCGTTTGCGCTGCGCAGTCAGCAGAAAGCTGCACGCGCGCAACGCGATGGCACGCTCGCGCAGGAAATCGTCGGCGTGACGATCGCGCAGAAGAAGGGCGATCCGATCACCGTGTTGCAAGACGAACACCCGCGCGAAACCAGCCTTGAAGCGCTGGCCAAACTGAAGGGCGTGGTGCGCCCGGACGGCACGGTCACGGCAGGCAACGCATCGGGCGTGAACGACGGCGCAGTGGCTTTGCTGCTCGCCAACGAAGCAACCGCGAAACGCTTCGGCCTCACGCCGCGTGCACGCGTGCTGGGTATCGCAACGGCAGGTGTTGCACCGCGCGTGATGGGCATCGGCCCGGTGGCCGCCACGCAGAAGTTGCTGGCTCGCCTGAACATGACCATCGACCAGTTCGACGTGATCGAATTGAACGAAGCATTCGCCTCGCAAGGTCTTGCCGTGCTGCGCACGCTCGGCGTCGCGGATGACGACGCACGCGTGAATCCGAACGGCGGCGCCATCGCGCTCGGCCACCCGCTCGGCATGAGCGGCGCGCGTCTGGTCACGACCGCGATGTATCAACTGCACCGCACGCAAGGCCGTTTTGCACTGTGCACGATGTGTATCGGCGTCGGCCAAGGCATCGCGATCGCTATTGAACGCGTGTAATGGTCTGGAGCCTGGGCAGGGAAGCGCTGCAGCGTCGTTAGCGTTGAGGCGACGCGCCTGGCGCTCCTCTGGCCGTATCATGAACAGCCCCTTCGCTCAGGCGACGGGGCTGTTTTATTTGGTGCCGCGCATGGATTAACCGGCTATTCAATTGATGTTCAATCCATGCTAATGACGGCTTTTGATTGCATCGCGGCGAATGCCGTCGATAAAAATAATAATGAGCCGTCTGGCAGTCATGCAGTATGAGTTTAATGCTGTATGCATATAAAATATTGTCGCTTTATATGGATGGTCCGCAAGATTAAAGCAGTGTTGTCAACCGGCAAGATGCCGCTGCGACGCCGTGTGGCGGCATTTTGCATCATGCCGCCCACTGATTTTAAAATCGCAATATAAACAATCGTAGCTTCTTGTAAGGCATGTACAATCGTTGCGCCGTACCCATTTAGTAATGGTCACCCTGAAGCTGTATGCATTCGTGGCGTTAATCGGCATTCTGCGGTTTCAGATCGCCGTAACGCCAGATCGAACAATTTCTCGAGGAGAGCGTAAATGAAGGCAGCGACGATTGGAGCAGCGTTGATGGTAGCGGCTTTCGCCGCGGCGCAACCGGCGTGGGCGCAAGATGCAATGGCCAGTGCCGCGCAAGGCATCGTCAGTTCGGTGCAGCCGGTGCATGTGAAGGCGCAGATCGTCGGTATCGATCCGGGCAGCCGCACGCTCACGCTCAAAGGGCCGGGCGGCAATGCGGTGGTCGTGCTGGTGAGCCAGCAGGTGGCCAGCTTCGATCAACTCAAGGTCGGCGATCGGGTGGACGTGCTGTACAAGAATGCGTTGCTGGTGAAGGCCGACAAGGTCACCGGCGCAGACAAGGGCATTCGTGAACGTGTCGATACGCAGGTGTATGCCCCGGCTTCGGGTGGCTTTGAATCCGCGCGTCAGATCGAAGTGCTCGCCACCGTGCAGAAGATCGATCACAAGAAGCGCCTCGTCACGCTGCGCGGTGCGTATCAGACGCAAACGCTCGCAGTCGGACCGGACGTGGATCTGAAGGGCGTCAAGGTCGGCGATACGATCCACGCGGTATTCGTTTCGGCAGCGGCCGTGCAGGTGACACCGCAATAATTGGCGCAGTCCATGCCGCGCCGGTATGAGGCACGCGTTCAGGCAGCCCGCGTTTCAGCAGTCCGTGCTTGAGCAATCCGCATTTAAGCCACATCAAGCAGCTGCGCAACACGGCATGCCGGGCGCCTCGGAGCTGGCTTGGCTGATCAGCAGACGCCTCGAGCCGGTGGACGGCGGCACCCACAAAACCAAAGGCCAGGCCCCTGCCGTTACCGGCGGGGCCTTTGGGTCCTGTTTTGCAGATACAGACTGCTAACGTGCACATGCGTCCAAATGCCTGCCGATCGTGGCATGCATTGTTGGGTTTTTAATCGCGAAGTCCCGCCGCTAGCGGTGTACCAAAGCACGCACCGCTCTCGCCGCCATCGGGTGCCCCATGTCCGCCGCAACGAAATGAGCCATTTTGCGCTCGGCGAGGTTGACCGTCACGTAATCGTTCGGCGCTTTCGTGTTGAGGCCGTCGGACGCCGAGTGATACTCGATACGTAACTGCGCGGCGGTGACGACTATGCGCAGATAGCCGTAGTTGGTGTCATCGTAGTTTTCCAGCACGACCTGATCGGCGGTGGCCGACGCTGCCTGCATGATTTGCGGCGCGCGGATGGCAGGTGCTCCCTGTGCGGCGAGCTTGATCAAACCGTGTCCGCCGTTGCCGCAGACGAGGTAGGGAATCTGCGTGCCGTCCGCATTTCGCGTGCGCGTGAAGCGCTGATAGTTGTGGGCATGGCCGGAAAGAAACGCATGCGGCCAGACGTCGTTGGCTTCGCAGACTTTGTCGATCTGCGCCAGCATATCGACGCTCGATCCGTGTCCGCCCGCGCTGTACGGCGGATGATGATCCGCGATCAGCAGTGCGCCGGTGAACTTCTCGGCTTTGACGCGCTTGAGCGCGGCGTCGAGAAAGTCGAGCTGAGTACTCCCGATCTTCGGGTCTGAAATCACACCGGGATCTTCGAGCGTATTGCTGTAAATCACCAGTACGCGCACGAACGGCGCATCGAACGTGAAGGACACGCCCGGCTGGATTTGCGCGGTGCGCGACAATCCGCCCGCTTCGGGCGTCACGGCGAAGGTCTCCGCGCAAAAATTTCGCAGGAACGCGGCGAGACTCGCGGCGTGCGCTTCCGGCGAAACCATTCCGTCGTGATTGCCGGCGCAGGCGAGGATCGGCGCCGGATAGTCTCGATACGGTTCGTAAAACTGATCGTAATAGTACTGGCCCTCGCCAAAGCTATAGACGACATCGCCGAGCAACAACGCGAACTGCGGCACTTCGGCGGCGTTGGCTTCGTTGAAGTCGGCGGTCAATTTGTCGGCCACTTCGTTTTGGGTCGCCGGGCCTTTCGTATTGCCGCAATCGCCTAGCGCGTGAAATACCAGTTGTCCGGCGGCTGTGAGTCTGTCGATGGCGGTTGCGTTGCCGCCCATGACATCGGCCAGGGTGAACTGGGGCTCCGCGCCGCCCCTCGGCGCGGGAAACGGCAACGGAAACAGTTTGTGCTCCGCATTGAGCTTGTCGATTTCCTGATAGGCCGCATCGTCCGATGGATGGGGCACACGAAACACTGTGGGGTCCGCGGTCGGCTGAGGTTGTGCGAACACGGGCTTGTCCAGCATCCGCGGACTGAGCGCTGTCGGGGTGGCAGTCCCGGCAGGCTGGTTTGAGCCGCTGGCGAGCGCAGTGGCCCTTTTGCCGGATGCGGCGGCCTTGCTGGCCGGCTTTCGTTTGTCTTCTGCTTTCGCCGTGCTTTCTTTCGTCCTGGCTTTGGATTTCGACTCGCGTTTTGTCGACATGAGCGCCTCTTGAAGGAAGAGTAAGCGGGGTGACAGGTAAGCGGCTTTCGCCGTTGCGTTCATCGAACCGTACGACATGAGTATTTCGGAAAAGTGTCGCGGTGGTGTCAAACCTGGTTCGCTGTCGCGTTTGACCCTTCGCGCGGCCGGGGAGGGGCCCAGCCTGTGGCAATGTATGTCGACCTATGTCACGGCCCGTTCGAAACGTTCGCAAACCCTTGTCCAGCGGACCTCTGTCGCGGTGAAACAGGGTGACATATCTTCGCTGCTGATTAATGGAAGGCGTCCCTCTATAGTCCGTTTGTCGCCACGCCGCAGTGCGCAGAAGTGGCCCGAAATCAAGAAGGACATATCGTGAAGAACTGTTCGTTCGTCGTCCCAGCCACCGCCACCGCCACCGCCGCCTCCGCCTCCGCCTCCGCCTCCGCCGCTTCAGCTGCCTCCATGACGCCCTCCGCGTCCGTGCGCCGCGCGCTGCGCAAGCTCGCGCTTACCGCAACCGTCACCGTACTCTCGCTCGGCAGCGCTTCAGCTTTCGCCTGGTCGCAGCACGGCACCGCGTACACCTCCCGTGGCACCTACAACGGCGCGCGTTACGGCTCGTGTGGCGGCGGCAGTTGTTCGCATGCTGGCGGCGTGGCCGGCCCCTACGGTGGCGTGGCGACCAACACCGGCACGGTGACCCGCAATGCCCCCGGGCAGTTCTCGAATTCAGGCACGGCGACGGGACGCTACGGCAACCAGGTCCAGCACGCCGGCGACACCAATTGCGCGGGTGGCACCTGCTCGCATACCGGCACCCTCACCGGACCGGACGGCAAAACCGCCACCACCTCAGGCGATGTGACCAAAACCGCGCCTGGCCAGTATTCGTCGTCCGGGTCGATCACGGGCTCGAACGGCAACACGGTCAACCATTCTGCATCGACCAGCTGTGCGGGGGCTTCGTGTTCACGTTCGGGCACGGTGACGGGGTCTGACGGTGGCACCGTCAATCACTCCGGTACGGCCACGCGTGTTGCACCAGGTGTCGTGACGACGTCGACGAGCACGACGGGGACACACGGCAACACGGTGACGACAAGCGGAACGGTTACGACCACCGGCGTCGTCACGACGGGCGGCACGACGGTCGTGGTTGCACCGAAGCCGGTTGTCGTCGTACCGCCGCCGGTTGCGTATGTGCCGCCGCCTCCGGTTGTTGTCGCACCGCCGCCGGCGGTGTACGTTCCGCCGCCTCCAGTTGTCTACGTTCCGCCGCCACCCCCGCCGCCTGCTGTGTATGTCGCACCGCGCGTTGTCTATGTGGCGCCTGCGCCGCGCCCAGTGGTGTGGGTGCCGGGGCACTGGGTGGGCAATGTCTGGGTGCCGGCGCACTGGTCATGAGTGAAAACACGCAAGTGAGAGCCGGCGACGAGGCCGGGCACATTGGTCGGCCTCGTCGCCGGCAGGGACGTGCGCAGGCGGTCCGGTCACGTTTCAACGCGATCCGCACGCGGACGTGCTGCAAGGTAGTTGCGTTGGCAACGATGATCGTTGCTGCAGGTGTGGCGATTGCAGTGGGTGAGGGCGTCACAAACACTGAAACGCATGCCGTGCGCCGAACGATCGAACCCCAGCAGGACTGTTCGGCGAAATACGCGGCGTTGCTCGACCTCGCCGAATTGGCGAGACGTGATGGCAAATCGTCCGAGGTCGTGGTGCGGGGGCTGAGCGACCGCGGCGGCGCAATGAGCGGATGTTTGCCGGCCGGCAGAAACGCCCAGGCGGGGTAGACGCGCGATTGGCCGGAGTGGCCATTCGCGCTTGTCAAACGACCCGAGCCGCAGCAAGCGTTCCGTTTATTCGGTTTCAGCCAGCACCAGCGGGAACCGGATTTCGAACGTGGTCCCCACGCCTTCGCGTGACACGAAATCGATCTGACCGTTCAACACGTGGCAAAGCTCCTTGACGATCGCGAGACCGAGGCCCGTGCCGGGAATACCTTCGCCCGCAGCGCGTTCGAATTCGTCGAACACCCGGTCCGCATCCGAAGGCGCAATGCCCACGCCAGTATCCGATACGCGAATCAGCCAGTGGTCCGCGCCGGCCGTTGCGAAGGCAAGTTCGATCTCGCCGGACTTCGTGTACTTTGTCGCGTTGGAGAGCAGATTGACGGCAATCTGCTTAAGTTTGAGACGATTGGACGTAACCACGGATAGCGCCGGATCGAACGCTGCACGCAACTTCAGTCCTTTGGCCTCGATTGCCGGACGCGAGGAGTCAACGAGTTCATCGTAAAGCTCACGCAGCTCGACCCGGTCGCGGGCGAGCGGAGCGTCGTCGCCGAGCACGACCGAGTACTCGACCATCTGGTCGACGAGTTGTTTCATGTCCGAGGCCTGCCGGTTGGCCAGCGTCAACGCCATATCGGCCTTTGAAGGCGCTCGTCCGATCAATTGCAACGCAATCGAAAACGCGTTCAGAAAATTGCGCAGATCGTGGACCACGCTGCGGGTGATCTGCATGCGTGACTCGTAAAGATCGCCGACCAGCCGCTGCTTGAGCGTCAACTCGTGATTGGCGCGCTCGAGCCTGCCGGTGTACTCATCGATCTTGCGGTCCCGTTCGCTGACCGCCTCCTTGATCGACGTGAACGTCACCATGCTGAGTGTTTCGGCGATCAGGCGCCGCGCCCGGCCTTCGTGACGGCGCGTGAACGTGCTGTCCTGGCCGGCGAATTCTTCCAGCGCGTCGGCGAGCAGCTGATGAAACAGGTCGAGCTCGCGCACGAGTTCCTCGATCCGGTAGCCCTGGCGCCAGCGGACCATGCCGTGTTTTCTCGCATTGCGTTCGATGGCCGGCTCGACGCGTTCGAGATCTTCGACGTCGAGCGCAAGGCACAGTCCTTCGAGAATGTCCGGCAGGTGATCGGCGAGCTGCTGATAGGTGAGCTTGTCCGCTTCGACGAGGTCGACATCGCCGAACACCGCTTTCATCCATTGCGCGGTCAGGCGCGTCCGTTGCTCGCGAACGAAATCGGCAAATTTGCGCAGCGGGCTAACGTGTGTTTCGGTCATATTGGGTGCATCGGGGTGAAGTTGCTGCCCCATTATCGCCGCAATTGCTGATCGTGGAACACGTATCGCGTAACCCGCGAGCAAGAATCCTCGCAAGTGTGGGAGGCGTTGACGCAAGCGTGGCGGTAGGAGGGTGAGCCGTTGACTCTTGATGCGGCACGTCGCCTGAACGTGCCATTCGAGTTTCACTACAACGTTGCCGACGTAGGCCACTCGTGTTCTTTTGGCAACACGTCATTTTATTTTTGACGCGCTATTTATTTTCGAAGCCATATCATCGCACTGTTCGTTTCCGGCAGCGCTCGCAAGACGCGCCTGCGTAACCTGATTGAAAACCATACTGTAGTCAGTACGCGCCATTCGTAAGTCATTGGAATGCACTACACGCAATAATCAGCAAGCGATATCGAATGTTTCCGCAATTCGCGTAGCACCAGCGTGCGAATGCGTTGCCCGTCCATTGGTAGAACTTGTTGGCGCTCAACACGCTCGCCAGTAAGTATCGAACACACACAACTGATTACACCATCACCGCTAAATCACGGAGCCAACAGGTATGAAAAAATCTTTACTCGTGGTCGCGCTTTCCGGCGCCTTTGCTATGTCGGCGCATGCGCAAAGCAGCGTGACTCTCTATGGTCTTATCGATGCGGGATTGATCTACACGAACAATCAAGGCGGCCATAGCAACTGGCAGGAAGTGACCAGCTCGACGCAAAACACGGTCTTCGGCCTCAAAGGCACGGAGGATCTCGGTGGCGGCTTGCATGCGGTCTTCAAACTGGAGCAGGGATTCCTGCTGAATAACGGCGCGCAGGCCTTCTCCGGCGACGGTTTCGGCTCTCAGGCGTGGGTCGGTTTGCAGAGCGATCCCTACGGCACCTTGACGTTCGGCCGCCAGTTTGACGTGATGAACGACCTCGTCGGACCGCTCACGGCAGGGACCAACACGTGGGGCGGCAACATGGCTGCGCATCCGTTCGAAAACGACAACCTTGCTGCGGACTCGGTCGTTGTCAACAATATGGTCAAGTACGCCAGCCCGACATATCGTGGCGTTACGTTCGAAACGATGTACGCCTTCAGCAACAAGGCAGGCAGCTTCGCGAACAACCGCTCGTACGGCTTCGGCGTTTCCTATACGGAAGGGCCTGTCAATCTTGCCGCCGGATACCTGCAGTTCAACAACGCAGGCGGCGCAGGGAGTGCCGTTACCACGGGTGACACCAGCGCGAACTTCCTTGCACAACGCCAGCGCATCTGGTCGCTTGGCGGTAACTACACGTTCGGGCCGGCTACCGTTGGCCTGGTCTGGAGCCATACGCAACTGGACAACGCGTCGGGTGTCTTTTCGTTCGGAACCGGCACTTACCTCGGTGCAAACGACCCTTCCGCCGGAAGCCTGACTGGCTCGCTGCGCCTCGACAACTACGAAGCGAACGTAAAGTACGCGCTCACGCCTGCGTTGAGCGTATCGGGCGCGTATACGTACACGCATGGCGCCTATAACGGCTCGTCGCCGGGATGGAATACGGGGATGCTTCAGGCCGATTATTCGCTCAGCAAGCGCACCGACTTCTATCTTGAAGGCGTCTATCAGAACGTGCACGGCGCACCTGCGGACTCCGTGCTCTCGCATGCCATGATCAACACGCTCTCGCCTTCGTCGTCGAACACGCAAGTGGCGGTCACGGTGGGGATGCGTCACGCATTCTGATCGGACTCGCGATACGCGACCCGTAACGACGGATGCCCGCATTCTGGTGGGCATCCGTCGGCACCGTACCCGCCTAACCACCCGTCTTCAGGAAATCGACAAATACGCGCAGCGGTGCGGGCAAATGACGACGGCCGGGATAGTAAAGAAACGGCCCCGAAAAGCGCTGCCACCACGGCTCCAGGATCGGCTCCAGGGCGCCGCTGTCGAGATGCAGGCGCAGCATGTCCTCGAAAAGGTGAATCACCCCCACGCCTGCGACAGCGGCACTGACTGCAAGGTCGATTGCTGCGCCAGGCCTGACGAGGAGCGGTCCCGACGGATTCAACTGGACCACCTCGCCGTCGCGCTCGAAATACCAGGTCGGCGTAGCGCCGCCGGCAAATTGACCACGCAAGCACGCATGAGAGAGCAGGTCGCGCGGATGCTCGGGTCTGCCGTGCGTGTCGAGATACTCCGGCGCCGCGGCCGTAGCGAAACGCTGCACGCGCGGACCGACTTCAGCTTTTCGATCAGACGCAGTCCCGCTTCGGTCGGGGCCACGCTGCGCGTGGTTCGGTTGAGCAAGCGCAACCCGAGCTTCGACTCGAGGCGACGCACGGCAATGCTTAGGCTGGAGGCGGAGACACCGCTGATGCGCGCGGCGTCGCGAAAGCCCCCGGCGCGAGCGACCGAAACGAATGCGGCAAGATCGTTGAATTCCATGGTCGTTGTTCAAAATGTTCAACAACCCGTCCAATTTTGGCTGGATTATCGAACAACGCAATCCGCGCCATACTGCCGCTCAACACCTCACATCAAGGAGCGCGCTATGTCGAACTTCACCTCCGTGGACACATTTTTGCTGGCTGGCCACCCCGTGCAACGCATGGGCTATGGCGCCATGCAACTGGCCGGACCCGGCGTATTCGGGCCACCGAAAGATCGTGACGTCGCCATCGCCGTGCTGCGCGAAGCGGTGGCGTCGGGCGTCAATCACATCGATACGAGCGACTTCTACGGGCCTCACATCACCAACCAGCTGATTCGCGAAGCACTGCATCCTTATCCGGACGACCTCGTGATCGTCACCAAGGTTGGCGCGGTCCGCGGTAACGACGGTTCGTGGCTGCCGGCACTCGAGCCGGAAGACATCGCGCGCGGCGTTCATGACAATCTTCGCAATCTCGGTGTCGACGCGCTCGACGTCGTCAATATGCGAATCATGGGCAGTGTGCATGCACCTGCCGAAGGATCGATTGAAAAGCAGGTCGCCGCGCTCGCCGAACTTCAACAGCAAGGGCTGGTTCGCCATATCGGTTTGAGCAACGTGACCGCGGCCCAGGTCGCCGAGGCGCAAGGCATCGCGGAAATTGTCTGCGTCCAGAATCACTACAACCTGGTTCATCGGGAAGACGATGCGCTGGTCGATGAATTGGCGGGGAAGGGGATCGCTTATGTACCGTTCTTCCCGCTTGGCGGATTCACGCCGATCCAGTCATCAGCGCTGTCCACGGTCGCGCAAACGATCGGCGCGACGCCGATGCAGGTGGCGCTCGCCTGGCTGCTGCATCGCGCGCCTAACATTCTGCTGATTCCGGGCACTTCTTCGCTAGGGCATCTGTGTGAAAACCTGCAGGCAGCACGCCTGAGCCTGAGCGACGAGGTGCGCGCGGAACTGGATGCGATCGGCGCAGGGAATGGGGAAGCGTGATCGCGCACGCGGCAACGCACGTATTTTTTCAACCGTTCATTGCGTTGATGTCGACCTCGGTCCCGGAATGCATTCACGTGCGGGGCGTAGTCGTTCAATAGCGTTGAAGGGAGGCTCGGTTTGGGCCGGTCCGGCTCCCTCTGGAGCGGCGCCAAGCTGACGAGACCGTATGCTTCGCTGAAATTTGGCTGTAAGTCGCCGTTGTTAGAGTCCTCGTCAGAATTTTGCCGCCAGATGCCAGACAGTGTTCTTCGGACACAAAGAAAGGGGAGAGCGACAAACCATGAAAATGAATCGTGCGTTCTGGCTCATTCTGACGCTGCTGTTCACGAACCCGGTCTGGGCGTTTCAGTCCAGGGTCGTCACCATTCCCAGCGCGGCCATGCATAAGTCGTTCGAGGCGACTGTGGTGCTGCCCGACCAGTACACGCACGGCAAAGCGGCCGATCGCTTCCCCGTCGTCTACTTGCTGCACGGTTCAGGCGGCGATTACACCGACTGGACCGCGAATTCGCATATTGCCAAGCTCGCCGACCGTTATCACGTGATCCTCGTCATGCCTGACGGCGGTCACGAGAGCTGGTATATCGACAGCCCTGTCGACCCACGCAGCCGTTACGAAACCTATGTCGGTACAGAAGTCGTCGGGTATGTCGACACGCATTTCCGCACGATTGCGACGCGCCAGGCGCGCGCGATTACGGGCTTGAGCATGGGCGGGTTCGGGGCGTTGCATATCGCGCTGGACCGGCCGGACGAATTCGGCGCCGCGGGAAGTATTAGCGGAGCGGTCGATCCACGCGGGTGCGAGGACGAGCCTGGGATCGATCAGGTGTTTGGGGATCCGGCTCGTCACGCCGACTTCTGGAACGACGAGGCGATTGTTGAGAACGCTCGTAGTTTGGGCAATGCGCATATTGCGCTGACGATCGATTGCGGGGTGAATGATTCGCTTGTTCAGTCGAACCGGATGCTGCATGCGCGGCTTGTCGAGTTGGGCGTGCCGCATGATTATGCGGAGCGGCCTGGCGGGCATACGTGGACGTATTGGGCGAATGCAGTGCAATACCAGGTGCTATTTTTTGCCAGTTCGTTCAAGCGGAGTGGGGGAACGGCGCAGACGTGAAGGGATTGATACGCCAATGGCATCACGCGACGGCGGAATGCGCGTCTAGAATCTGGCACACAGTGCGATGCAACGCACTTCGGCTACATCGGGGGTAAAGGCGGCGTGAGCGCCGCCGCATAGCGCTCGCAAATTGCATCCTCCCCCTCGCTTGCCTAACTTCCGTTGCGCGGCGTCTTGACCGGCAATCCAATTACGCGGCCCGCAAACCTGGCTGGCGGCAACACAGCATGCGCTTGCGCGAGCGCCCGAACGCGCGCCTCGACATCAGGGTCGAAGGCAACAGCGCGCGGGCCACCGGTATCGACGTGCAGCAGCATCTGTTCGCCTGCGGCCACCGGTTCGACGCCATCATCGGCAAACATCTCGAGGTAAAGATGCAGCCGCTTCGCGTCATGCCCAAGCACGCGCATATCGACGCGAACCTGCACGCCTTCCTTGATTTCATGCAGGTAGTTGATATGCGCTTCGAGCGTATAGATCGAGCGGCCGCGTTCTTTGCGCACCGGATCAGGCAGCCCGATTACATCAATCAGCGCGTCAGTCGCGAAGCTAAAAATCAGCATGTAGAACGCGTCGCGCAAGTGGCCGTTGTAATCGACCCATTCCGCGCGTACGGAATCGCGATAGCAGGGTAGCGTTGCGTGGTCCGGCATATGCATGGTCTCCGTCATAAGTATGGGCTGCATCGGCTGCATCGGCCGCTTCGGGAACGCGTCGGGCCCATGCAGCGGTGCGCTTGCCCGCACACTGCGGCATCACTCCGCGGGAAGCAGGCCATGCCGCGCCTTGGCTTCCCCGATCGCCGCCAGCGCACTCGTAATGCAAATGTGATTGTGCCGATTCTAGCAACAGTGAATTCGTTGCTTAGGCGTTTACCCTAAATTAATTGACTCCTAGACTGCTTCCACTGGCTGCAAACAAACGGGTTTGCAGCACGGCAAAAAACAAACTCTGGAGGTAGTCGTCATGAAATCCCTGATCGAAGCTGTTGTTATCGCCGCTCTCATCACCGCGCCGCTCGCTGCGTTTGCCCAATCCAACCAGCCGGTGACCCGCGCCCAGGTGCGCGCTGAGCTGGTCCAACTGGAAAAGGCCGGCTACAACCCGTCAACAGCGAATGTGGACGACTACCCGGAAAACCTTCAGGCCGCCGAAGCACGCGTTGCGGCACAAAACGGCACCGCTCAAGCCAGCGGTTACGGAACGGCTACCAACGGTTCGTCGCAAGCAGGCGGCCACACCGAAACGACGTCGAGCTCCTATTCAGTTCCGGTCGCCAGCTTCGGTCATTAATAGGCGGCGGTGTGAGCGATAGTCTCGCACCCGCCTGATTCCCATCTTTGCGCAGCGGCCTTGCATTCACGTCGACGTGAATGCAAGGCCGCTTTGCGATTGAGCGTTGAACGAAACACGTAGCTTGCAGCGTAAGGCCTATATTCGACCCTTTACAGTAAAGGCTCAGATTCCGCCGACGCACATGTACTTGATCACGACGTAATCGTCGATACCGTAATGCGAGCCCTCGCGGCCAAGACCGGATTGCTTGACGCCGCCGAACGGCGCGACCTCGTTGGAAATCAACCCGGTGTTGATCCCCACCATGCCGTATTCGAGCGCTTCCGCGACACGCCAGACGCGGCCGATATCGCGGCTATAGAAGTACGACGCGAGGCCGAATTCCGTATCGTTGGCGAGGCGGATCACTTCTTCATCCGACGAGAAGCGGAACAGCGGCGCGAGCGGCCCGAAGGTTTCGTCGTGTGCGACCTTCATGGCCGGCGTGACATCCGCGAGCACGGTCGGCTCGAAGAAGCCGTGACCGAGGGCATGGCGCTTGCCGCCGGTGACGATGCGCGCACCTTTGGCGAGGGCGTCTTCGATATGCGATTCGACCTTGAGCACGGCGGCTTCGTTGATCAGCGGACCTTGTGTGACGCCGTCTTCGGTGCCGCGGCCGACTTTGAGTTGTTCGACGGCGACGCGCAGTTTTTCGGCGAATGCGTCGTAGACCTTATCGTGCACGTAGAAGCGATTCGTGCAAACGCAGGTTTGGCCGCTATTGCGATATTTCGACGCGATGGCGCCCTCGACGGCCGCATCCAGATCCGCGTCGTCGAAGACGATGAACGGCGCGTTGCCGCCGAGTTCGAGCGACACTTTCTTGATTGTCGGCGCGCACTGCGCCATCAGTAGACGGCCCACTGGCGTCGAGCCGGTGAACGACAGTTTGCGCACGATCGGATTGCCGGTCATTTCGGCGCCGATGGTTTTCGGCTCGCCGGTGATGACGTTGAACACGCCGCGCGGCACGCCGGCGCGTTCGGCCAGCACGGCGAGGGCGAATGCCGACAGGGGGGTGGCTTCCGCCGGTTTGACGATGATCGGGCAGCCGGCGGCGAGCGCTGGGCCGACCTTGCGAGTGATCATTGCTGCCGGGAAATTCCACGGCGTGATGGCTGCGCAGACGCCGACCGGTTCTTTCGTCACGACGATGCGTTTGTCGTTTGCCGGCGTGGGGATGGTGTCGCCGCTGACGCGTTTGCCTTCTTCTGCGAACCATTCCAGGAACGAGGCGGCGTAGAGGATTTCGCCTTTGGCTTCGGCGAGGGGCTTGCCTTGTTCGGTGGTCAGGATCGTTGCCAGATCGTCGACGTTTTCCAGCATCAGGTCATGCCATTTGCGCAGGATCGTGGCGCGTTGTTTGGCGGTGCTTGCTCGCCATGCTGGCCATGCGGCGTTTGCTGTATCGATTGCCCGGCGGGTTTCGGTTGTGCCCATGCGGGGCACTGTGGCGATTGTTTCGCCTGTGGCGGGGTTTTTTACTTCGAAGGTTGCGCCGTCGTCGGCGGGTTGCCATTCGCCTGCTATGTAGGCTTGTGTTTTTAGGAGGGAGGGGTCTTTTAGGACTAGCGTCGGCATTTTTGGTTTGCTCCTGGGTCTTTAAATATCGGTCTTTGCCCGCGCGGCGATGGTTTCTGTGCACGTACGGCGTTGGCCTTTCATTCGGTCTGCGAGTTTGCACTTTCATTCACTTGCGAAACTCGTCACTGGGACACTAGGGCACCTCGCCGAGGCGAAGCCGCTGGCTCCCACAGACTAGAACCGAAGCCCCTGGTTTCCCATGCAGACCCATCCGCGACGCACGTAGTGCGGAGTGGGAGCTGATGAATCCTTTGTCACTAGCGCCTGAAGGTGCGAGGGCCCGGATTCCAGATGCACCACTACCCGGTGCAGGCCACGGGACCCGCTTAGCATTAGCGGTTTGAGCCGCTTTCTTTGCTTACTTTCTTTGCGGCGGCAAAGAAAGTGAGTGCCGCCCCGCATAGGGGCGACGCTAATAGACCACGAACAATTCAAGGAAAGGCCAACGCCGCAGGCAGACAGACAAACCAGCGCCGCGCAGACAAACAAATCAAGGAAAGGCCAACGCCGCAGGCAAACAACAACCGCAGCGCAGGCCAAAACACCATCAAACAGCTACAGAAACAGTTTCCTTAAGCACAGCTTCCAGAATCCCCATCGCCTCATCAAAGACGGAGTCTTGAATCGTAAGCGGGAACAGGAACCGAACCACGTTCGAATAAACACCACAAACCAGCAGCAACAACCCGCGCTCAAGCGCCAGCGTGTGCACCCGCTTGGTGAAGTCGGCATCCGGCTCCGTCCCGCCTGCCTTGCAGAACTCAACAGCCACCATCCCGCCCGGCCCGCGCACATCGGCGATCTGCGGAACTTCGCCCTGAAGCGCGATCAGCTTCGCCTTGACACGGTCACCCAAAACCGTAGCCCGCTCGCAGAGCTTCTCTTCATCGATGATATCGAGCACGGCATGCGCGGAAGCCACCGCCAGCGGGTTACCCGCATAGGTGCCACCCAGGCCGCCAGGCGCCGCCGCATCCATCAAGTCAGCACGGCCAACCACACCCGACAACGGCATCCCGCCCGCCAGACTCTTGGCCATCGTCATCAGATCAGGCACCACGTCATAGTGATGCATCGCGAACAACTTGCCGGTACGGGCAAAACCCGTCTGCACTTCATCGGCAATCAGCAAAATGCCATGCTCGTTGCACAGCTTGCGCAAGGCGCGCACGAACTCGGCCGGCGCCGGATAGAAACCGCCTTCGCCCTGAACCGGTTCGAAAATAATCGCCGCGACGCGCTTCGGATCGATGTCGGCCTTGAACAGAAACTCGATCGCCTTCAGCGAATCAGCCGTCGTCACGCCATGCAGCGGATTCGGGAACGGGGCGTGGAACACGTCCGCCGGGAACGGCCCAAAGCCGATCTTGTACGGCGCAACCTTGCCAGTCAGCGCCATGCCCATCATCGTGCGGCCATGGAAACCGCCGGTGAATGCGATCACGCCCGGACGGCCAGTCGCGGCACGCGCGATCTTGATCGCGTTTTCAACGGCTTCGGCGCCCGTCGTGAAGAAGGTGGTTTTCTTCGGATAGTCGCCCGGCGCACGCGCGTTGATCTTCTCAGCCAGCTCGACGTACGACGCGTACGGCACGATCTGATACGCGGTGTGTGTGAAATGATCGAGCTGGTCGCGGATCGCCGCCAGAATCTTCGGGTGACGGTGGCCCGTATTGCACACCGCAATACCCGCGGCGAAATCGATGAAACGGCGGCCTTCGACGTCCCACAACTCGGCGTTCTCCGCGCGCTCGGCGTAGAAATCGCACATCACCCCGACGCCGCGCGGCGTGGCAGCGTCTTTGCGGCTCTTCAGTTCAGCATTCTTCATGGATATCTCCTTCGCTCCTCGGTTTGGCGGGGTCCGCGCGCTCAGCGCAGCACATGCAGCGACTATAATGAGATTTGGCTCTTAACTTCAGAGCCATTTCAATAAAAATGTAGGAGCCAATCATGCGCGCGAGCGTGTTGTCCGACTGGCTGGCACAGCGCCTCGACCGCGGTAACGGCCAGCCGATCTATCGTCAGCTGCATCGGCTGTTGCAGCAGGCGATCCTGTCGCGCGAATTGCCGGCGGGCAGCAAGGTGCCGTCATCGCGTCTATTGGCGCAGGAACTGGGCATCGGGCGCAATACCGTCACGCAAGTGTACGAGCAGTTGGTGCTTGAGGGCTATGTGAGTTCGGCGACCGGTCGCGGCACGTTCGTCGCCGATAGCGCGCCGGACGAGATCGTCGGCGTGTCCGATGCCGAGGTGCTGGCCGCGCCGCTCGAGTCGTTGCCGCCGCCGCTGCCGGTGCAGGGCAACCGCGCGTTGTCGACGCGCGGCGCGCGGCTCATCGCGGGGGCAGGTGTGTCGAAGCGCCAATGGGGCGCGTTTATGCCCGGGGTGCCGGATGTCACGAAGTTTCCAGCGCGTGTGTGGAGCCGCCTGCACAACAAGTATTGGCGCCGGCTGCGCCCGGACCTGCTGACCTACGCGCCGGGCGGCGGGCTGGCCTCGTTGCGGCACGCGTTGGCCGACTATTTGCGCACGTCGCGTTCGGTGCGTTGCACGCCCGAGCAGATCATCATCACGACCGGGATCCACCAGTCGGTCGACCTGGCCGTGCGCCTGCTGTCCGATCCAGGCGATCTGATCTGGACCGAAGACCCTTGCTATTGGGGCGTGCGCAGCGTGCTGCACGTGTCCGGCCTGGAATCGCGGCCGATCGCCGTCGACGAAGAGGGCATCAATCCCTCCGCTGACGATCTCGCGCAACCGCCGAAGCTGATGCTCGTCACGCCATCGCACCAATATCCGCTCGGCATGGTGATGAGCCTCGCGCGGCGGCGCATGCTGCTCGAGTACGCGCGGCAGAACCAGTGCTGGATCATCGAGGACGACTACGACAGCGAATACCGCTACGGCAGCCGGCCGCTGGCATCGCTGCAGGGGCTGGACAGGTCCGGGCAGGTGATTTACGTGGGCAGCTTCGGCAAGACGCTGTTTCCGGGGTTGCGCATCGGCTATCTGGTCGTGCCTGAAGCGCTGGCCGAGAGCTTTGCGACCGCGAGCGCGGAGTTATATCGGGAAGGGCAGTTGTTGCAGCAGGCGATGCTCGCGGAGTTCATCGCGGAAGGGCATTTCACGTCGCATATCCGCAAGATGCGCACGCTTTACGGGCAGCGTCGCCAGACCCTGCTGGATGCCGCCGCGCACCGTTATGGCGATGCGCTGCCGGCCGTGGGCGGCGATGCCGGTTTGCATCTGGTGATGCAATTGCCTGAAGGCAGCGACGACCGCGCGGTGGCGGCTGCCGCACTGCAGCGCAATATTGTCGTGCGGCCTTTGTCGGGGTATTACGCGCAACCGGCGCTGGCGCCGTCGGGTCTGCTGATCGGCTACGCGTGCGTGCCGGACGAGGAGATTGCGCCTGCTTTCAATACGCTGGCCGACGCGATCGACGCGACTCTTGTGCAGTTCGCTTGAGCGGGGGGGCTTTACGGCCTCAAGGCGGCTTCAGAGCAGAGCAGCGAGGCGGCAATGACGTGGCATCAACATAACGCCACTGTGCGTCAAATCCGGATCAACACAGCCCCCAGCGTCACCAGTGCGCATGCCACGATACGCCGCGTCGTCAGCTTCTCCTGCATGAACAGCCAGCCGATCAGCACCGCGAAGATCGAACTCAGCTCGCGCAGCGCGGAAACCATCGCAATCGGCAGATAGCGGTAGGCTTCGATGATCAGGCAATAGGCGGTGAGGGCGAGCGCGCCGGACGCGATGCCCTTGAGCACCTCCGTGCGGCCGATGAACAGCCCCTTGGCGCCGCCGCGCCAATGCCAGGCGAGCAGAAACTGCGGGATGTTCCAGATCAGATAGACCCACATGATGTAGCTCAGGCCGTTGCCCGCCACGCGCGCGCCGATTCCGTCGACCACCGAATACGTCGCGATGAAGAAGCCGGTTAGCAGCGCGAACGGCACGCTTTCGCCGGAGAGCCGCATGCCGCGCCGGAACGCCAGCGAGACGATGCCAAGCGACACCAGCCCCACGCCGATCACCGCCAGCGGCTTGAGCGTTTCGTGCGCGAACACCAGCGCGCCGACGAACACGAGCATTGGCGAAAGACCGCGCGCAATCGGATAGATCTGGCCGAAGTCGCCGCTCCTGTACGCGCGGATCAGCGCCAGCAGGTAGCCGAATTCGAGTACTACCGACGCGAAGATGTAAGGCCAGGCCGCCGGTGCAGGCAAAGGCAGCACGATTACGCCGACCGCGCTGACGGCGATATACGGAATCGCCATCATGCCGAGCAGCCATACACGGTCTTCGGATAGATGCAAAAACGCGTTCCAGGTGGCGTGAAGCAGCGCGGAGAGCAGCACCAGCAAGACAAAGAGCGTTTGCATCTGAGGCGAGGACTCGGATTAAAGGTAGGAAGCGTGCGGCCGCAACCGTATGATTATTCCACTAGAACATTTGCGTCGGCAATTGACGTACGAGTCCCGAAGGGTTTTAAAGATTCACGTTCGGTCCGGCAGGGGGGGCTGAACAGGCAGCTGGGAAACGCTCTCAACCCGCGACCGGACGGCATCGTGCGAGGCTGGCGGTTGGAATTGTGGACCCTCGCGTTCGTCAAGGGGAAAGAAGCCGGCGAGTCATCCTCGCCTGCTCACCCCTCGAATCGCCGCTTCCAGGATCAGGTACCGTTTGTGTGGCTTCCAGAATTGGCTACGACTTGCAGAGCCGACAACACCACGTCACGGCCGCCCGAGTTTCTGAAACTCGATGTCGGTCACCGCGACTTTGCCGATTGCCTTGGGAAACGTTAGCTTCAGTTGCGACAGACTACCCGAGTCAACCCCGGGGAAGGCCGCCAGCGGGATCGCGATCATGTTGAGTAACTGTGCGACTCCGCCTGCGGCAAAAGGGGCGTCGGTTGGATCGTCCGTCATCGGGCGGCCGTCCGCTTTTGGCTGTGGTCCGAGGTATAAAGCATCACTGAAATCACTTGCATTGACCGTAGCCGAATGGCCCGTGGTATCAGTCATGGTGACCAGCACCTCCTGGCCAGCAGGACGCACAATTGCGATGCGGAAAGTCAGTGAATCGTATGCGGAGGCGGACATGCCGCCCAAAACGGTAATGAGCGTAGCATTCGGCTTGAACCATGATAGCTCGAGGTGATCGGCAATCGAGAGGAGTCCCTTGGTATGCGGGCCTGAATACTCAAAGGCTGGGAGTCTTTCTGGAGTGCATATCCCAACTGTGTCCGAGTCGCCGAATGGCATCCGGCAATTCGCAATGGAGTCGAATCCTGATAGTGCAATAGCGCCACCCAGATCATTGCGTCTTAGACTGTCATTCCGCTCGAAACGCTGAACTAATGTGCGATACGCCGCACTTTTCTGAACGGAGAGCACCGTGCGTGAGTCGCATGGACCTTTCCCCTCTGGACATGCCGCCTCAGGTAGTTGTGCCGTGCCATTCCAGTAAGCGGCAAATTGCTGCTCATCTCCTACGAAGCGGCGCATGAATGAATTGACAAGAAACTGCCCTCCGCGCCGCTGATCCTGCGCGCTTAGACGGATACCGTCAGGTCGATTGGCGCAGTAGTCGGTTGCATTGGTCGACGGGTAGTCGTCGTCAGTCCAGATTGTGTTGAAGAAGTTGTGGTTTGCGCCTCGCACCAGAATCTGGAAGCGCGGTGCCATGTCGCTATCGAAGCCAAAGCGATTGTGGTCGAACGTGCGCGCACCTTCGAGGTCCGCCATGTCGCCGTCGCAGGATGGAAGCAGCACGGCGAGTGCTACGTTGTTCAAGCCGAGATTGCCGCTGAAATCCGTCGGTGCCAGCATGAGCGCTGCTTTGAAGTTATACGGGGGAGTCGATTCCGCGCCGGCGGCGCCGAAGATGTTGTATTCCCAGAGGGCAGCCTGGAATCTGGGCGTGTCGATAGTCCGCGTGCCGGGGGCCGTATCAATGACGGCAGCGGCAAGGTCGGGATAATCTGTGTTGAACGACGAGGGGTCGGCGAGAAGTGCGGCTTTCAGGTCGTCGTCGGTGACACCAACTCGGGTGATGTTGTATTTTAGTGTGTTTGCAACACCTTGCCCGCCGCGCGAATGGCCCATGATTCCAACTCGGGTGAAATCCAGTTTGTCTTTCAGTTGGTCCAGCATGCCAGGGCCGCCACGCTTGTCGATATCTCGAAGCCGATCCAAGGTGCCCAGCACTAACTGGGCGCGCGACCTGCTCGATGCGTCTCCGTTGCCCGCACTACCGTTGATGGCATTCGCGTCGATTGAGATTGCGACATAGCCTTGGGTCGCCAGATCCTGCGCCAGGTAGTCGTAGCCTTGATAGCTCGGCACGGTTGGATCGTGTTGTCCGTGCAAAAAAATGACGATCGGAAATCGAGTGCTGGTTTTCGTCACGGAAGTGCTCGCGAGGGGATAGCGCACCCAGCCTCTTACCGGTGTAATGAAAACGTGATTGTCTATGCCCGACTGCGCCGCGAGGTTGCCAAGGTCGTAGGCGATTGCTGGCGATGACTGAAATGCTGCCTGTTCCGTCGTTGCCGGGGCCACGCTGGTGAAGCGCGCTGCATTGGAAGCGGGGGCCAGCCCTGCCGATTCTGGAATGTTGGTGCTTCCATTGCTTGGAGCGACAGCAGGAACAACGTCAGTGCCGGGTACGGGGGTTGCGGTTCCTGGCACCGCCGCGTTCGGACTTGGCGCAGGGGAAACAGGAACTCCGGGGTCTTTGCCGCCGCATCCATTCAGTACTATGGCCGCGAGAAAAAATGCCAATAAATTAATTGCACAACTAATCAATGATTGTTTCATACGAGCCTCGCTTGAAAACAGTGGCCCCGATGGGTTTTGAGATTTATCTTTGTTTGAGACGTCTTTAATACGGGCTTCCATCTTTTCGATGGAGCTAAAGCAGTTGGCTAGAAGCCAGCCTTGTTGATCAATTACTAAGCTTCGTGAGCTTCGGTTTTGTGGGTAGGTAGATAAGTGATTGAGTGCGTGGGTGCTGCAGCGCCCTTCAACGCGGAGTCACCGTTTCTCGGAGGAGGCGTCTGACTATTGTGACAATCATCAGACTAAAGCCGATGCGCTAGAAACCAGGGGAAGCCCGATACGAAATTAGGACTTATCCGATATCTAAAGATCGATTAGTTCGCTCACCTGAATGTGAAAAATATAGGGTTCGCTTTAATCTGCCGTCGCTCTTATCGGTTGTGAGTGCGGTAGGCTTGCAGGGCTATGCGATACGCCTGTCTTGAAAAGTACTAAAGATGGTTTAGGTGGTGCGGGCAGCCGGAGACGGGCGGCGATGTTGAAATAAAATTATGGTCTGGTAAAAATTTTTTATAACTGGATTTTTTATAAAAATGGGCGGTTTCAAATGCCAGGTGCAACAGCGGGGTCGATAGCAATACCTTGCTTTGCGCAGTTTCAATGAAGACCTTGCCCGGCCGGCGCCATTCAAGTGTTTCTCGAGGGCGTCAATTCAGGTTCGCTTGTCCTACGGTCCTCGAATTTCATCGCAAAGATCACACCGCGCTCTTCGGCGCTCAGATGTTCTTATATTTTTCCCATGCAACGTATCCTAGCTGATGCTGTTGCACTTGTATTTTGAAACCGCCATGTAAAAAAAGATGCACGAATTTATCAACGCTGGACGCTACGTTTTGCCGGCTGAGTTCGCTCTCGTCAGCGCACGGCCACGCGCGTCAGCGTGCTAGTCGCCTTCGGGCGGGCAGTGCGCACTTTGCCCATGGAATGGGGCGCAGAGAGCGTGGGTGATTCGAGGGCGAAGACGGCGCTGGACCACGAGCCCTGCGACGCCTTCTCGCCGAAACTCAGCATTCCGCTTTGAGCGCCGCGCGTTCGACCGTCCGTCACGTCACCCGTTCGCGCAGCCACGCGGACGCCAGATCGATCGCCGTCACGACGACGATCACCATGATCATCACCGCGGCTGTCTGCGCGTAATTGAACGAGCGGATCGCCTCGTACAGCACCACACCGATCCCGCCCGCGCCGACCATGCCGACCACCATCGCCGAGCGCACGTTCGATTCGAAGCGATATAACGCGTACGAGATCCACAACGGCAGCACTTGCGGCAGCACGCCGTAAATGATTTCGTCGAGACTGGTCGCGCCGGTGGCGCGCACGCCTTCGGCCGGACGCGGATCGATGGCCTCGACCGCTTCGGCGAAGAGCTTGGCGAGCACGCCGGTGGTGTGCACCCACAGCGCCAGCACGCCGGCGAACGGACCGAGTCCCACCGCGACGATGAACAGCATCGCGAAGACCATTTCATTGATCGCGCGGCAAGCGTCCATCATGCGGCGCATGGGCTGCACGATCCACATTGGCGCCATGTTATGTGCGGACATGAGTCCGCACGGCACCGCGCATACCAGTGAGAGGGCCGTGCCCCACACCGCTACCGACAGCGTCACAACCATCTCATGAAGATAGCTGCGCCATTCGGTGAAGTCCGGCGGGAAGAAGTCCCGGGCGAACTGGCCCATGTTGCCGGAGTCGGAGAACAGGTCGAGCGGACGCATATCGGCGCCATGCCATGCGCCACCCAGCACGGCAAGCACGGCGATCCAGCCGATCAGCGACAGCCAGCTGCGCTTGCCCGCAGCGGGGCTGGCACGGCGCGCCGCCTGCGCGGCGAGCGCTTCGCTCGCACGCGTGGGCGACGTGATCAGATCAACGGTGTTCATTGCCTGGCTACGGCGCTGTTGAGTGCGCTCAGCTTCGCATCGAGCGCGGCCAGCTGGGTCTTGCGGTCGTCGTCGGAAAGATGCGTGTCGCTCTCGATCTTCTGCTTCTGCTGGAACAACGCGACCTGGCGAATCGGCAGCAGCTGCGCATCCGACGATGCCGCGAAACCGGCGTAACCCGTAATCGCCGCCATGACCGCTTTTTCATGCGGATCGGTCTTTCCGTAGTTCAGGAAGAAGTTGCGGATCTTGTCCTTGGTGGCTTGCGGCAGATCCTTGCGCCAAACGAGCGGGTCCGACGGAATCAGCGGCGAGGTCCACAGCACGCGTACTTGCGCGAATTTGTCCGGATGCTGCTGTTTCAGCGTGTCGAGCATTTCGGTGTTGTTGGTCGCGATGTCGATCTTGTTGTTCACCACGGCCAGCAGATTCGCTTCGTGGCTCGACGGCAGCACGGCCTTGAACGACGTGTTGACCGGCGTGTTGTGCTTGGCGAACAGGTAGTAGCCGGGGATCAGCGTGCCTGAGGTGGAGTTCGGATCGCCGAAGCCGAGCGTGACGTCCTTCGTGTTTTTGAACACGTCGTCGAGCGTTTTGAAGCGGCTGTTGACGTTGGTGATGAGCACCGATTTATAGCCGGCGTCGCCGTTCGCATACTGGACCTTCGCGAACACTTCGCCTTGCGAGCGATCCACCGCTTCGATCGCCGACGCATTGCCGAAATAGCCGACCTGTACCTTGTTGAAGCGCATGCCTTCGATGATGCCGGCGTAGTCGGTCGCGAAGAACGCTTTGACGTTCAGGCCGGTTTGCTTGTTCATGTCTACGATCAGCGGCTCCCAGCGCTGTTTCAGCACGGAGGACGAATCGGTCGAGATGATGCCGAGGCTGATGTCTTCGGCTTGAGCGCTGGCGACGCAAGCGAATGCGGCGGCGCCGACGGTCAGCGTGATCAATGAACGCAGGAATTTCATCGCTTTGAGGTCCGGTTGAGTGAACAGAATGGGTGGGCGCGCTCAGTTCGAGTGCGCCGGATTGAGGGCGAACGCATAACGCGTCGAGGTGGGTGCGGCGTCTTGCGCCGCTGCGCCGGCGTTTTCCTCGTTAGCGTTGTGGTCCGCATGATTGGCCGGGCTATTGGCGCTGGCCTCGTCGAGCAGTTCGCAAGCGTCGTCGCCATAGAGCTTCTTGAGCAGGGCAGGGCTCAGCGCGGCAGAGGGGCCGTCGTAGACCACCTTGCCGCGACGCAGCGCAACGGTGCGCGGGCAAAACTGCATGGCGATGTCGACCTGATGCAGCGACACCAGCACCGTCAGTCGATGCTCGACGTTGAGCGTGCGCAGCATCTCCATGACGCGGCGCGACGATTCGGGGTCGAGCGAGGCGATCGGTTCGTCGGCGAGCACGATGCGCGCGCGCTGCACCAGCGCTCGCGCCAATGCCGCGCGTTGCTGCTGACCGCCGGAGAGGTTGGCCGCGCGTTCGCGCGCGTGCTCGCCGATGCCGACTTCATTGAGCGCGGCCATCGACAACACCCGCTCCGCGTTCGGAAAGCACCCGCTCAAACGGCGCCACAAAGGCAGCCGCGCCAGCGCGCCGATCAGCACGTTGCTTTCCACGGAAAGCCGGTTCACCAGATTGAATTGCTGGAACACGAAGCCGATATCGCGGCGAATGCTGCGCACTTCTCGCACGATGCGGCCGTTCTGCTGGATCGGCCGGCCCAGAATCGCGATCTGCGACGGCTGCGCATCCGAGGCCGTGAAGCCCGCGATGTGCCGCAGCAGCGTCGACTTGCCCGAACCCGAGGCGCCGATCAAGGCAACCATTTCGCCCGGCTCGATTCGCAGATCGATTTCGTCCAACGCCTTGCGGCCGTTGCTGAACGTCTTGCTCAACCGTTCGATACGAATTGCTTCCCGAATTGCGTCCATAAGTACCCCTTGATGCATCCGGCCATTACCGGCATGTGTGGGGCTCATTCTAGGAAGCGTCTGTGACGGTTGAGTGAAGGCATCGCAACGTCTAGACGACTATATCTTTATATGTCTTTTTTGCGTCGCCAGAAAGACAGGCAGAAGTCATTCGTTCGAATAAAAAATGACACCCGTATGACACGATTTGCATTGGGTCGGGTCCGCTGCGCATGATCGCCCGCAGCCAGGCTATATTGCGTCAATCGGCGTGCCGTCCCCAATAACCTTGCAGTTCCTTTCGACGTCGTCATGCAGCCTTTGAGCTTTCTTCCCGACAGTTTTGCGGAGTACGAAGATCTCAAGGCGATCCTCGACCAGGGCAGCGCCAGTTTCGAGATCTGCACCGTCTGCGAGACGACGGTGCGGGGCCGGCAATTTGCCGTGCACACCGCGAGTATTGGTTCGACCGATCCACTCGCACCGGCAATCGGCTTTTTTGGCGGCATTCACGGGCTCGAGCGGATTGGCTCGCAACTCGTGCTCGACTACATGCGCGCGCTGCTCGCCCGGCTGGAATGGGACGAACTGCTGGTGCGGCAATTGCAGTCGATTCGTCTGATCTTTATGCCGATCGTCAATCCGGGCGGCATGTGGGCCGCCACGCGCGCCAACCCCAACGGTGTCGATCTGATGCGCAACGCGCCGCAGAATGCGGACGAACGCGTGCCGCTGCTCGCCGGCGGCCAGCGGGTGGGGGCATGGCTGCCCTGGTATCGCGGCCGGCAGGGCGATCCCATGGAGCCGGAGGCGGCGGCGCTTCTGCGGGTGGTCGAAACTGAAATGGCCGCGCGGCCCCTGAGTTTTGCGCTCGATTGCCACTCGGGTTACGGCTGGAGGGATAGCATCTGGTTTCCTTACGCGCGCACGCGCAAGCTGATGCCGCATCTGCCTGAAATGTACCTGCTGAAAACCATGTTCGAGCGTGCGCATCCGCATCATGGCTATGCGTTCGAACCGCAGAGCCACCAGTATCTGTTGCACGGCGATCTGTGGGACTTCGCGTACGACCGTGCGCCGCCGCCGAACGTGTTCCTGCCGATGACGCTCGAACTCGGTTCGTGGCTGTGGATCAAGAAGAATCCGCGCCAACTGTTTTCGCGTCAGGGCATGTTCAATCCGGTGAAGGCGCATCGCACCGCGCGCGTGCTGCGGCGTCACGCGAATCTGCTCGATTTTCTCGCGCGCGCGGCGTTCTCGTCGCAACGCTGGCTGCCGCAGGGTAATCGTCGCGAGCAATTGCTGCAAAGCGCGATCGACCATTGGACCAAACCGGAAGCGTCATGAGCACGTGGATTCTATTGCGGGGCCTGACGCGCGAAACACGCCACTGGGGCCGTTTGCCCGGCTTGCTGCGCGAGGTGGTCGGCACGGATCGCCTGTTGCTGCTCGATCTGCCCGGCAACGGCGAGTTCGCTAACTTGCGCGCGCCGGCGGCGGTAGAGGACATGGTGGGCTTCGTGCGAATTGCTGCGCTGCAAACCGGAGCGCCAAGCCCCTATCGCGTGCTGGCGATGTCGCTTGGCGGCATGGTGGCGACCGACTGGGCGCAACGGCATCCCGGCGAGATCGAGCGGCTTGTGCTGATCAATACCAGCATGCGGCCGTTCAGCCGCATGCATGAACGCTTGCGTCCATCCGCCTGGCCGGGCCTTCTGGGTGTCGCAGCACACTGGCGCGACGCGCCGCGCGCGGAAAGCGGCATTCATCGGCTGACGTGCAATAACGTCGAAACGCTCGGCGCGGATCTCGATGCATGGAGCGAAATCCGCCGGAGCGCACCAGTGAGCCGGGGCAATGCCTTACGGCAACTGTGGGCCGCCGCGCGTTTTAGTGCGGCGGCAACGAAACCGCGTTGCCCGTTGCTGATTCTTTCTTCGCGCGCCGATCGGCTAGTCAACCCGGTGTGTTCGGCGAAGCTCGCGGCGGCGTGGAGCGCCACGCATTGCGAGCATCAATGGGCCGGTCACGACCTGCCTCACGACGACCCGGCGTGGATCAGCGAACAGGTTCATGCATGGCTGAAGCAAGAGGCAGGGGGACTGAAAGCCGCGCTTTAAACAGAGGCCGCACGCTCACCGGCAGCGGGTATAACCTAAGTGAGCTCACGCATCGCTTTTCGGGCGGCAGGTGCATAATTCCCGTTCAGACGATGCATGCGAATCAAGCGATACTCGCTATTGCCGCCCGCCAGGGGAGTTGATCATGCAAGCAAAGAATGAAGAAGCCGTCACGCACCTGCTGAACGATGTCGTCGAGTTTGCACGCGGGCGCTTGCCGGAGCCGACCTTCAAAGTCGTCGAGCCTTTCCTGCGGCACTACTACGATTTCGTCGACGCCGACGATCTGCAGAGCCGCTCGATCGCCGATCTTTACGGCGCGGCGCTCGCGCACTGGCAAACCGCGCAGCGCTTCGTGCCAGGCAGCGAACGGCTGCGCGTCTACAACCCGATACTCGAACAGCACGGCTGGCATTCCGATCACACGGTGATCGAGATCGTCAACGACGACATGCCGTTTCTGGTCGATTCGGTCTCGATGGCGGTCAACCGCCTCGGACTCGCGCTGCATTCCGTCGTGCATCCGGTGTTTCGCATCTGGCGTGGGCCGGATGGCAGCATCGTGCGCGTGGGCCAAGGCGCGGAGGACGCAGCCGATACGCGCTCGCAGCTCGCCTCGTTCATTCACTTTGAAGTCGACCGTTGCGGCGACGCAGCGAAGCTCGACGCATTGCGTGACGAGATCGCCAGAGTGCTGCACGACGTGCGCGCCGCGGTGGAAGACTGGCCGAAGATCGTCGAACTCGCGCGTGTCACCGTCAAAGGCATGAAGGCCGGCGAGGCAGGGCCCGAAGGTGTCGAGGCTCGCGCGTTCCTCGAATGGATGGTGGCCGATCATTTCACGTTTCTCGGCCAGCGCGACTACGAACTGGTGCAGCACGATATCGGCTTTGGCCTGCGCGCGGTGCCCGGCTCCGGGCTCGGCATCCTGCGTGACGCGCCGCGTCCCGAGGGCGCGGCCGAAGTCACGCCGTTGCCACCGGCGGCCGCGGAGATCATCTCCGGCTCGTCGCCCATTTTCCTGACCAAGGCCAACTCGCGCGCGACGGTGCATCGGCCGGGCTATCTGGATTATGTCGGCATCAAGCTGACCGGGGCGGACGGCAAGGTGACCGGCGAGCGGCGCTTTATCGGCCTGTATACGTCTACCGCATATCTGGTGTCGGCCTCGGAGATTCCGATCGTGCGGCGCAAATGCGCGAACATCGTGCGGCGGGCCGGTTTCCTGCCGAAGGGCCATCTGGCCAAATCGCTGGTGACGGTGCTCGAAACCTATCCGCGCGACGAACTCTTTCAGGCCGAGGAAAACCAGCTCTACGATATCGCGCTGGGTGTGCTGCGTTTGCAGGAGCATCAGCGCACGCGCCTGTTCGTGCGGCGTGACCGGTTCGACCGCTTCGTGTCGTGCCTCGTATTCGTCCCGCGCGACAAGTACAACACCGATCTGCGGCAGCGCATTGCCAACCTGCTGGCCGATGCATTCAATGGCGAAAGTGTCGAATTCACGCCGCTGTTGTCCGAGTCGACCCTCGCGCGTATTCATTTCGTCGTGCATGCGAAGCCGGGTGGCATGCCCCGTGTCGATACGCGCGAACTCGAAGCGCGGCTCGTGCAGGTCACGCGCCGCTGGCAGGACGATCTCGCTGACGCATTGATCGACGCGTTCGGCGAGGAGCAGGGCAACCGTCTCTTGCAACACTATGCGGATTCGTTTCCCCCAGGCTATCGCGACGACTATCCGGCCCGCACCGCGGTGCGTGATATCGAGCTGATCGAGCGCGTGCAGGGCAGCGAGCGGCTCGCCATGAACCTGTACCGCCCGATCGAAGCAGGGCCGCGCGCGTTTCGTTTCAAGGTTTATCGTGCGGGCTTGCCCATTGCGTTGTCGCGCAGCTTGCCGATGCTCGAGCATCTCGGCGTGCGTGTCGATGAAGAGCGGCCTTATCTGATCGAAGCGCTCGACGCCACGCCAGCCTGGATTCACGACTTCGGCCTCGAACTCGCGGACGATGCGGAGTTCGATATCGAACGCGTGAAGGATCTTTTCGAAGATGCGTTCGAACAGGTGTGGACCGGCGGCATCGAAAGCGACGATTTCAACCGCCTCGTGCTGCGCGCGCAACTGAGCGCGCGCGAGGTGACGATTCTGCGTGCTTATGCCAAGTACCTGAGGCAAGTGGGTTCGACCTTCAGCGACGCGTATATCGAACGCGCGGTCACCGGCAATCCGGCGATCGCCCGCATGCTCGTGGAGTTGTTCATTGCGCGCTTCGATCCGGTGCTCGGCGATACGCGCGAGATCCGCGTCGCCAGCTTGTTGAAGACGATCGACAGCGCGCTCGATCAGGTGCCGAATCTCGACGAGGACCGGATACTCCGGCAATTCCTCGGCGTCATCAAGGCGACGCAACGCACGAATTACTATCGCTTCAATGCCGACGGCCATCCGAAGCCGTATCTGTCGTTCAAATTCGATCCCGCGCATGTGCCCGGTTTGCCTGAACCGAAACCGATGTTCGAAATCTGGGTGTACTCGCCGCGAGTGGAGGGTGTGCATTTGCGCGGCGGCCGTGTCGCGCGCGGCGGGCTGCGCTGGTCGGATCGGCGTGAGGACTTCCGCACGGAAGTGCTCGGCTTGATGAAGGCGCAGATGGTGAAGAACGTGGTGATCGTGCCGGTCGGCTCCAAAGGCGGTTTCGTCGTGAAGAATCCGCCGCCGCAGACCGAGCGCGACGCATGGATGCGTGAAGGCATCGCCTGCTATCAGACGTTCCTGCGCGGCCTGCTCGATTTGACCGACAACCTCGCCGGTACGGCAGTGGTGCCGCCGCCCGATGTGGTGCGGCATGATCCCGACGATCCCTATCTGGTGGTCGCCGCCGACAAGGGCACGGCCACCTTCTCCGACTACGCGAACGCGATTTCACAGGAATACGGCTTCTGGCTCGACGACGCCTTTGCGTCGGGCGGTTCGGTCGGCTATGACCACAAAAAAATGGCGATCACGGCGCGCGGCGCGTGGGAGTCGGTCAAGCGGCACTTCCGGGAAATGGGCGTCGATACGCAGGCGGCTGATTTCACCGTGGTGGGCGTCGGCGATATGTCGGGCGACGTGTTCGGCAATGGCATGCTGTTGTCGCCGCATATCAAGCTGGTGGCCGCGTTCGACCACCGGCATATTTTCCTCGATCCGAATCCCGATCCAGCGATAAGCCTTGCGGAACGTGGGCGCCTGTTCGTTCTCGACCGGTCGAGTTGGGCCGACTACGATCCGTCGCTGATCTCGGCCGGCGGGGGGGTGTTTCCCCGCACCGCCAAGACGATTCCGTTGTCTGCGGCGGTGCAGTCGGTACTTGGCATCAGCGCGCCGGCGCTCGCACCCGCTGAATTGATGCGCGCCATTCTGCAGGCGCCGGTCGATCTGCTCTACAACGGCGGCATCGGCACCTATGTGAAGGCGACCGGTGAAACGCATCTGCAGGTCGGCGACCGCGCCAATGATGCGATCCGCGTCAACGGCGCCGATCTGCACTGCAAAGTCGTCGCGGAAGGCGGCAATCTCGGCCTCACGCAACTCGGGCGTATTGAATTTGCGCAGCGCGGCGGCCGCATCAATACCGATGCGATCGACAACTCCGCCGGCGTCGACTGTTCGGACCACGAGGTCAACATCAAGATTCTGCTGGGGCTGGTCGTCTCCGACGGTGAAATGACTGAGAAACAGCGCAATGCACTGCTCGCGGAAATGACCGATGAAGTCGGCTTGCTCGTCTTGCAGGACAACTATTACCAGACCCAGGCGCTCTCGATTGCGGGCCGCTACGGCGTCGAATTGCTCGATGCCGAAGCGCGCCTGATGCGTTACCTGGAACGCGCGGGCCGCCTGAACCGCGTGATCGAGTTCTTGCCGACTGACGAAGAAGTCGCCGAACGCCAGGCGGCGAAACAAGGGCTGACCACGCCCGAGCGCGCGGTGCTGCTTGCCTATAGCAAGATGTGGCTGTACGACGCACTGCTCGAATCGTCGATGCCGGAAGACCCGCTCGTCAGCGACATGCTGATCGAATACTTTCCGAAGCCGTTGCGGCAGCGCTTTAGCGAACCGATGCAACGTCACCCTTTGCGGCGCGAAATCCTCGCAACGCATCTGACCAATGCGTTGGTGAATCGCGTGGGCTGCGAGTTCGTGCATCGCCTGATGGAAGAGACCGATGCGAAGCCCGGCGACATCGTGCGGGCCTGCATCATGGCGCGCGACGTGTTCGATCTCGACGACGTGTGGCGCAGTATCGACGCGCTGGATAACCGTGTCGCCGACGATGTGCAGGCACGCATGTTCGTCGAAGTGGCGCGGCTCGTCGAACGCTCTGCGCTGTGGTTTCTGCGGCAGTTGCAATCGGGGGCGGTCAGCGACGGCGACGTCGCCGGCTTGCTTGCACGTTGTCGCGACGCGGCGCAACGCCTCGCGCCGCAATGGCCCGCGCTGCTGCCGGGCGCCGATCTCGACACGCTGTCCGAGCGGCAACGCGCGCTCGTGGACGCCGGTGTCGATAGCGAACTGGCGGTGCGAATCGCCAGCGGCGAGATCTCGGCGGCTTTGCTCGACATCGCCGAGGTGTCGTCGACCTGCGGGCGCAGTCTCGAACTCGTGGCTGGCGTCTACTTCGCGCTCGGTACGCTGCTGAACTACAGCTGGATCAGCGAGCGCGCGGCCGCACTGCCGGCGCCCACGCACTGGGACATGCTGGCGCGCGCGACGGCGCTGGCGGAACTCGCCCGCCTGAAACGTGCGCTGACCACGAGCGCACTGGCCGACGCCGACGAGGCTTCGACGCCGGACCTATTGGTTCACGCGTGGCGCGAGAAGCGCACCGCGCAACTCGAGCGTTACGCGCGCCTGCTGGCCGATCTGCGGGCCACGGGCGGCGCGAGCCTGTCGATGCTGCTGGTGATCGTGCGGGAGATGGCTGCGCTCGAAAGGGCATAGCGCGAGGGACCGCGAGCGAAGGTAGAGGCACTGCATGCGTCACGGAACCCGGCACAAAACAGCGCCGGGGTTGGACGCATGCAGTCTGGCATGTCCATAATACGAACTATTGCCAACCGAAAGCGCTCTGTAAACTCCCGGACGCCCTCCACGACGATGAACGAAGAATCGCCGAAAGCCATTTTCTATGCGCTTGCCGCCAACCTCGGCATTGCCGTCTGCAAGTTCGCTGCTGCCACGTTTACCGGTTCCGGCTCGATGTTCGCCGAAGCCATTCACTCGACCGCCGACTGCGGTAACCAACTGCTGCTGCTATTCGGCTTGCGTGAAGCGCGCAAGCCCGCGAGCCCGTTGCATCCCATGGGCGGCGGCCGCGAGATCAATTTCTATTCGCTGCTGGTGGCGTTGCTGCTGTTCTTTGTCGGCGGCGCGTTTTCGGTGTACGAGGGCGTGCATCGTCTGTTTGCGCGCGAGCCTTTGCAGCATGCCTATGTGGCGCTCGTCGTACTCGGCGTTTCGGTGGTGCTCGAAGCGCTTTCGTTGTGGGGCGCGGTTAAGGAAATCCGCAAGACGCATCCCGACAAAAGCCTATGGCGCTGGTTTCGCGAAACGCGCGAGTCCGAGCTGCTGGTGGTGGCCGGCGAGGACATTGCCGCGTTGGTGGGTCTTGCGATGGCCTTCGTCGCCGTGCTGCTGACGATGGTGACCGGTAATCCCGTCTACGACGCGTTGGGCTCGATCGGCGTTGGTTTGCTGCTGATGGTGATTGCGTGGCTGGTGGCGCGCGAAGTGAAGTCGATGATCGTCGGCGAATCGGCGGGCCCGGAAGTGCGTCGCGCGATCGAGTCGCATCTGCGCGCCCGGTCGGAGATTCGCAGCATCATCAACATGATTACGCTGCAGTGGGGCCGTCATGTAGTGGTGGCCGTGCAGGCCGAAATGATCGACTACGCGAGCGGCCGAGCGATGGTCGATGCGATCAACGTGATCGAAGCGGACCTGCAGGCGGCATTTCCGCAAGTGCGCTGGGTGTTTTTTGAACCGGATGTGCCGCGGGTTTGATGCATTGTCTGATACCGCGATACGTAGTGGAAAATAAATTCTTCGCATCTATACTTCATTCGGCTTGAAAGCAGCCCATTAGCCAATCTGCATCACAAGCAAAAGGAAGGATCACGATGCTGACGCGCGCACTCGGTGCAATCTCCGTCATTACCCTCGCGGCTTGCGCCGCCTTCACATCCGGCCCTGCCAGCGCGGACGGCAACGATGGCTTCTCGCAAGGCGACGGCGGCTCGCACGGGCAACCGGTCAAGGTGATGATCATTTCGATGTTCGGACCGGAGGGGCAAGTGTGGCTCGATCGGCTTGGGCCATGGCGCGAGATTGCGGTCGAAGGTTTATCGCCCGACTACCCGACGGTTCATTGCAATAAGCAGGACGTGTGTGTCATGACCACTGGCATGGGGCATAGCAACGCTGCCGCGTCGATCATGGCGTTGACCTTCTCGCCGCGCTTCGATTTGCGGCATACGTACTTTATGGTGGCGGGTATTGCCGGGATCGATCCGCAGCAGGGCACGGTCGGGTCTGCCGCGTGGGCGAAGTATCTCGTCGATTTTGGAATTCAGTGGGAGATCGATGGGCGGGAGATTCCGGCCGGCTGGAATACCGGCTACCTTGGAATCAACACCAGGAGCCCTGCGGATAAGCCGCCGCTCGACTATCGGACGGAGGTGTTTCAGTTGAATACCCAGTTGGCCGATACTGCGTTTGCTTTGTCCCGTAGAGTTGTGCTGTCCGATAACGCTCAGGCGCAGGCTGCGCGGGCCAAGTATTCGTATGCGCCTGCGAATCGGCCACCTACTGTCATTCAATGCGATACGTTGGCAGGGGATACCTGGTGGTCAGGGACGCTGCTTGGGCAGCGGGCTCGGGATTGGACCAGAATCTTGACGGAGGGCAACGGTGTCTATTGCACTACGCAGCAGGAGGATAACGCTACGTATGAGGCGCTTAAGCGCGCGGCCTCCGTGCATAAGGTCGATTTGAATCGCGTTGCCGTGCTGCGGGCTGGGTCTGATTTTGATCGGCCATACGATGGGCAGACTAGTGCGGATAATCTGCTTGACTATGCTGCGCAAGGGGGTTTTACGATTGCTATTGAGAACCTGTACAGGTCGGGGAATCCGCTTGTGCAGGAAATTGTTGCCCATTGGGGCGAGTGGCGGGAGGGGGTGCCGAAGAAGTAGATTTTTTGCCTTTGGCAGCGCTTGTTTGTCTGTGTTTTTATGGCACAAGCGCACAGAAAAAAACGCCGCACAGACAAGCAAAAAAAGACCAACCCAGCAGGCATACAGAAAAACCGCGCGCCGCGCAGGCAAAAAAACAAACCGAACCTTTATCGCTGCGGCGCCCGATAAGGCGTCCACACCGGCGCATCCATATCCCAATGATCAAGTTCAGACGGTGTCATAACATGCTCCTTTGTAAAGAGTGAAAAAATCCCACCGCGATGAAAATTTCTTTTGGAAACCGAATCATCGCGGCGTATTCGCCTTACTGCCCGTTGGCGACGCGGGTGACGTCACCGCCGGTGCCTTCCTGCAATGCAATCCGCGCAGCCTGCGTCTGACCAATCAGACCTTTATTCGGATACGACGTACGATTCAGCGCAGGCAGCGAACCATCGCGATACGCCGCGACCAATTCGGCATTCACCTCTGCACGGGTCTTGCCGCCCACAGTCGGCGTCGGTTGCGTTTCGTATGTGCCTGCACGGCCAATGCCGCCGCCGTTGCTTTGAGCGAACACCGGTGCGCTGGCAAGCAGCGAAAGAACCAGACCTGCTAAGAGTTTGCGTTTCATGATTCACTCCTGTCGATTCATTGGCAGCGCAAGCAGCGCTGCGACAGGGTGAAATGTAGACTTCGAAGCGGTGTGGATAAATCGCACTTTCGCGAAATGAATTGTCGCGATTCTGGAACAATCGCGGCAACGCGCGTGTCACCCGGTTACTGTCGGGCAACCGCGGCATTAGAGCCGCGGTTGAAATTCACTGTTCCAGATTTTGTACTTCAAATAACCCGCGTTAAGCAACCCACTCCGTTATCACCGGCGTATCGAGCATTGGAGCAGATTCGCGTTCTTCGAAAGTACGCTTCGTGCACGTCGCGTCCAGACCGCCGCGTCCGCTCAGCAACGGGCAGCGGTCAAACAGCTCGGCAATCCAGTCTACGAAAACGCGGACTTTAGGCGACAGATGCCGACTGTGCGGATAAACCGCGGAAATCGGCATCGGCAAAGGCTTCAGCTCCGGCAGCACTTCAACCAGCTGGCCCGAACGCAGATGCGGCAGCACCATGAAGAGCGCCGGCTGAATCAGGCCAAAGCCTTCCAGTCCGCAAGTTACGTAGGCATCGGCGTCGTTCACCGACACAATGCCCTTCATCTTTACTTCGATCTCTTTGCCATCAACCATGAAGGCCCAATCGATCGTGCGCCCCGTGCGGCTCGAAAAGTAATTGACTGCTTTGTGATTGTCGAGGTCGTCGAGCGAAGCCGGCATGCCCGCGCGCTCGATGTAGCCGGGGGCCGCGCATGTCACGCCCTCGAACAAACCGATACGCCGCGCTACCAGCGAAGAATCCTGTAGCGCACCCACACGCACCACGCAATCCACGCCTTCCTGCAGCAGATCGACGGGCCGGTCCGTCAATCCGAGCTGCAGGTCGATGTCCGGGTAACGCGTGTGGAATTCGCACAGCGAAGGAATCACCAGCAAGCGCCCGATCGATCCCGGCATGTCGATGCGCAGCTTGCCGTGTGGTTTCTTATTGCCGCTCTGGAAGCTGGCCTCGGTCTCTTCGACGTCCGCAAGGATGCGCACGCAGCGCTCGTAATACGCAGCACCGTCCGGCGTCAGCGACAAACGCCGCGTGGTCCGGTGCATCAGACGCGTGCCGAGGAACGCTTCGAGGTTCTGAATGATGGTGGTAACCGATGCGCGCGGCAGGTCGAGCGTTTCCGCCGCACGGGTAAAGCTGTTGGTGTCGACGACGCGCGTGAACACTTGCATGGCCTGAAGCCGGTCCATTGCAAACCTCCTAAAAGGGGCCGGCGCTCCAGGCAGGGTTCGAATCTGCAGCGAATCCACAGAGTAATCCCGTCCGATTGTTCGGGGACGCCGAATTGTGTTGCCGGATTATAGGCATTTATTTAGGAATCTGCCGAACCCACAATTCGCACCATTGAAGTTCTATGCGCATTGCGCGGCTCGACATGGATGCATTTAAACCGCCGTACGCCTTTGTGCCCGCCGGCAGCGGCCCGGCACAGGCCAACAGCACGGCACTCGAGATCACTGACGTGCAGATCGAAGGGCACGCACAGGACATTACGCTGCGTTTGTACCGGCCGTCACAGAAAACCGCACTGCCGGTACTGCTTTATTTCCACGGCGGCGGTTTTACCAAGGGCTCGATCGATCAGGCCGACTACGCCGCGCGTTATTTCGCAGAACACTTACCGGCTTTGGTCGTTTCGGTCGGTTATTCGCTGGCGCCGCAATTTCCGTTTCCGGCGGCGCCTGAAGACGCACATCGCGCGGCGCTGTGGGTGCGGACAAGAGCACGCGCGTTTGGCGGGAATAGCAAGAAGATCGCCGTGGCGGGCCACGATGCGGGCGGGCAGTTGGCCAATTGCCTCGCTTTCATCGCGCGCGATCGCGGCGACGTGCGCATCGCCGCGCAGGCGCTGTTCGGGCCGATGCTCGATCCGAGCCTCACGCGTCTGGGGGACGAGCAGCGCTTAGGTTCGGACATCACCGCGAAGGAATGCGCGGCGTGTTATCGCGCGTATCTGCCGCAAGCGTCGCAACGCATGCATCCGTATGCCGCGCCGCTCGAATCGTCACGCCTCGCGGGGCTGCCGGCCACGCTGATCGTGACGGCGCAAAACGACGTGCTGCATGTGGAAGCGGAGAAGTACGCGAGCAGTCTGATCGACGCGGGTGTGCTGACCCTCGTGGTCCGCTGTCCCAGCATCTCGCACGCCGCGTTGGCCGACCATCCGCCCGCCTTGCAGGAAGCGGTGCGATTTTTTCAGTGGCGCTTCGACGCGCGCGCTCATCGCTGAGACACAAACAAATAAGCAGAACTTTAATCAACGATACCGGGAGCTTCTCATGACTATCCTTCCTCTTTCCCGTCGCCGTGTGGCGATTGCCGCGCTAGCCGTCATCGTCGTGGCCGGGCTGGGCACGTTCGGCGCGATTCGTGTCGACGCGAGCTCGCCCGCTGCGCCCACCATCGTGCCGGAAGTCGATGTGGCCACCGTGGTGCAAAAGACCATCACCGACTGGCAAAGCTATTCGGGCCGCCTCGAAGCGGTCGAAAAAGTGGACGTCCGCTCGCAGGTGCCGGGCACGATCGTGTCCGTCAACTTCAAGGACGGCGCGCTCGTGAAGAAGGGCGACACGCTGTTCGTGATCGATCCGCGTCCGTACGCAGCCGAAGTCGATCGCGCCGAAGCGCAACTCGCGGCGGCGCAAGCGCGGACGGGCTACACGCAAAGCGATTGGGAACGCGCGCAACGCCTGATCACCGACAACGCGATCGCCCGGCGCGATTACGACGAGAAGCAGAACGCCGCGCGCGAAGCGAGCGCCAACCTGAAGGCCGCGCAAGCCGCCGTCGAAACCGCACGCATCAATCTCGGCTACACGAAGATCGTCGCGCCGGTGTCGGGCCGCGTCTCGCGTGCGGAAATCACGGTGGGCAATGTGGTGTCGGCGGGCGCAAGCTCGGCGCCCCTAACCACGCTGGTGTCGGTTTCGCCGATCTATGCATCGTTCGACGTCGACGAACAAACCTACCTGCAATACCTGAGCCGCGCGAAGGATGGCAGCAAGGTGCCGGTGGGTCTGGGTCTGGCGGATGAAAGCGGCTACTCGCGCAGCGGCACGATCGAATCCGTCGACAACCGGCTGGATACGTCGTCCGGCACGATCCGGGTGCGCGCGCGCTTCGACAACCAGGATGGGGCATTGATCCCAGGCCTGTATGCACGCGTGAAGGTCGGCGGCAGCGAGCCGCATCCCGCACTGCTGATCGACGACGCCGCGGTGGGCACCGATCAGGACAAGAAGTTCGTGCTGGTGCTCGACCAGAGCAACCACGTCGTGTACCGGGAAATCGCGGTGGGCGACATGCAGGGCAACCTGCGCGTCGTCAAGGGCGGTTTGCAGGCGACCGACCGGATCGTCGTGAACGGTATCCAGCGCGTGCGTCCGGGCGATGCAGTACGCGCTCACATGGTGCCGATGAGCGCCGATCAGGATCCGAACAGCGCGCCGCTCGCGCAGACACGAGCGAAACCAGCGGACAAGAATTCGTGAGCCTCGTGCGCCGCGCTTATCCGGTCTTGGTACCTGGCCGTAGCTGGCACATGCTCCAACGTTAAGAGCTTCCCATGAACATATCCAAATTCTTCATCGATCGACCGATCTTTGCCGGCGTGCTCTCGGTATTGATCCTGCTGGGGGGCATCATTGCGCTCTTCAAGCTGCCGATTTCGGAGTACCCGGAAGTCGTGCCGCCTTCGGTGGTGGTGCACGCGCAATATCCGGGCGCCAATCCGAAAGTGATCGCCGAGGCCGTCGCCGCGCCGCTCGAAGAGCAGATCAACGGCGTCGAGAACATGCTGTACATGCAGTCGCAAGCCAATAGCGACGGCAATCTCACGCTGACGGTGACCTTCAAGCTCGGCACCAATCCGGACCTTGCGACGCAGCTGGTGCAGAACCGCGTCAACCAGGCGCTGCCGCGCTTGCCGGAAGACGTGCAGCGCCTCGGCATCACGACCATCAAGAGTTCGCCCACGCTGACAATGGTGGTCCACCTGATCTCGCCGAACAACCGCTACGACATGACGTATCTGCGCAACTACGCACTGCTCAACGTCAAGGACCGGCTGGCGCGGATTCAGGGCGTCGGCGAAGTACAGTTGTGGGGTTCGGGCGACTACTCGATGCGCATCTGGCTCGATCCGCAGAAGGTCGCACAGCGCGGTTTGACGGCGACCGAAGTGGTCAACGCAATCCGCGAGCAGAACATTCAGGTGGCAGCCGGTGTGATCGGCGCATCGCCTTCGGTGCCGGGCACGCAATTGCAGTTGTCGGTGAATGCGCGTGGCCGTTTGAAGACTGAGGGCGAATTCGGTGACATCATCGTCAAAACCGCGCCGGACGGCGGCGTGACGTACCTGCGTGATATCGCGCGTATCGAACTGGCGGCGTCGGAATACGGCCTGCGTTCGCTGCTCGACAACAAGCCGGCGGTTGCGCTCGCCATCAATCAGGCGCCGGGGGCGAACTCGCTGGCGATTTCCGATCAGGTTCGTACAACGATGAAAGAGCTGGCGGAAGACATGCCGCCGGGCGTCGAATACAAGATCGTCTATGACCCGACACAGTTCGTGCGCGCGAGTATCGAAGCGGTGATCCACACGCTGCTCGAAGCGATTGCCCTGGTGGTGATCGTGGTGATCGTGTTCCTGCAGACGTGGCGTGCGTCGATCATTCCGTTGATTGCGGTACCGGTGTCGATCGTCGGAACGTTCTCGTTGCTGCTTGCGTTCGGCTTCTCGATCAATGCGTTGTCATTGTTTGGGATGGTGCTGGCCATCGGGATCGTGGTGGACGATGCGATCGTGGTGGTGGAGAACGTCGAACGGAACATCGAAAACGGACTCAGTGCGCGCGATGCGACCTATAAGGCCATGCAGGAAGTGAGTGGGCCGATTATCGCCATCGCGCTGACGCTGGTCGCCGTGTTCGTGCCGCTCGCTTTCATGACCGGCTTGACGGGCCAGTTCTACAAGCAGTTCGCGATGACCATCGCGATCTCGACGGTGATCTCGGCATTCAATTCGCTGACCTTGTCGCCGGCTTTGTCCGCGATGCTGTTGCGTGGCCATGGCGCCAAGGAAGACTTCCTGACGCGGGTGATGAATCGCGTGCTGGGCCGCTTCTTCAAGGGCTTCAACAAGGTGTTCCAGCGCGGCTCGACGGAATATGGCCGCGGCGTGACGGGCGTGCTGCGCCGTAAGGGCGCGATGCTCGCGGTCTACGCGATCCTGCTGGGCGCAACGGTGCTGATCTCGCGTGTCGTGCCGGGTGGCTTCGTGCCGGCGCAAGACAAGGAGTATCTGATCGCGTTTGCGCAACTGCCGAACGGTGCATCGCTGGATCGCACGGAAAAAGTGATCCGCGACATGAGCGCGATTGCGCTGAAGCAGCCGGGCGTTGAAAGCGCGGTGGCATTCCCGGGTTTGTCGGTGAACGGTTTCACCAATAGCTCGAGCGCCGGCATCGTGTTCGTGACGTTGAAGCCTTTCAAGGAACGCGGCAGCAAGAAGCTCTCGGCCGGTGCGATTGCCGGCGCGTTGAACCAGCAGTACGGCGCAATCAAGGATTCGTTCGTCGCGGTGTTCCCACCGCCGCCCGTTCTCGGCCTCGGTACGTTGGGCGGCTTCAAGATGCAGTTGGAGGACCACGGCGCGGTCGGCTATGCGGAGTTGAACAAGGCGGCGGAAGCGTTCGTGAAAAAAGCAGCGCAAACGCCTGAACTTGGACCGACGTTCTCGAGCTACCAGATCAATGTGCCGCAACTGAACGTCGATCTGGATCGCGTGAAGGCCAAGCAACTCGGCGTGCCGGTCACGGACGTGTTCAACACGATGCAGATCTATCTGGGCTCGCTGTATGTCAACGACTTCAACCGCTTCGGCCGTGTGTATCAGGTGCGGGTGCAGGCAGATGCGCCGTTCCGTCAACGTGCGGACGACATCCTGCAACTGAAGACACGCAATGCTGCGGGCGACATGGTGCCTTTGTCGTCGCTGGTGACGGTGACGCCTACATACGGTCCGGAAATGGTGGTGCGTTACAACGGCTATACGGCTGCCGACATCAATGGTGGTCCGGCGCCGGGCTACTCGTCGGGCCAGGCGCAAGCCGCGGCCGAACGCGTGGCGGCCGAAATCTTGCCGCACGGTGTGAAGCTCGAATGGACCGACCTGACGTATCAGCAAATCATCGCCGGCAACGCGGGCTTGTGGGTATTCCCAATCAGCGTGCTGCTCGTGTTTCTCGTGCTGGCAGCGTTGTACGAAAGCCTGACCCTGCCGCTCGCGGTGATCCTGATCGTGCCGATGAGCGTGCTGTCCGCGCTCACCGGTGTGTGGCTCACGGGTGGCGACAACAACATCTTCACGCAGATCGGTTTGATGGTGCTGGTGGGGCTGTCCGCGAAGAACGCGATTCTGATCGTCGAGTTCGCCCGGGAGTTGGAGCATGACGGGCGTACGCCGCTGGCGGCGGCGATCGAGGCGAGCCGTTTGCGTCTGCGTCCCATTCTGATGACGTCGATCGCTTTCATCATGGGTGTGGTGCCGCTGGTGATCTCGAGCGGTGCGGGTTCGGAGATGCGTCACGCGATGGGTATCGCGGTGTTCTTCGGCATGCTCGGCGTGACGCTGTTCGGCCTGATGCTGACCCCCGTGTTCTATGTGGTGCTGCGTTCGTTGGCGGGCGGGACGATTCACGTCGCGCAGAAAGACGCACCGCACCTTGGGGCGCCGGTGACGGACGCCTGAGGAGAAAACAATAATGAAGCGTTTTGAATCTTTAAGCGGGTGGGGCGGAGCGGCTGCCAGCGGCTTGCTGGTGGCGCTGCTTGCAGCCTGCTCCGTGGAGCCCACGTATAAGCGCCCGGAGGTGGATACGCCGGTTGCGTTCAAGGAAGCGCCTGCTGCTGCGTCGGGTGCGTCGGCTACATCGGCTACGTCCGCCGCATCGCCGCAGGACACGGGCACCTGGAAGCAGGCTCAACCCGCGGACGACGCGCATCGCGGCGCATGGTGGACGGTTTTCGGCGACCCGCAGCTCAATGCGCTGGAAGAGCAGGCTGCTGCTGCGAATCAGGACCTGAAGGCGGCCGCGGCGCGTGTGCAACAGGCGCGCGCGGTGACCCAGGCGGCGAAATCGGACTGGTTCCCTAAGCTCGACGGGGGCTTTGGGCCGACGCGCGAACGTGCGTCGGCGGCCTCGCAATTCCAGCCGGATAGCGCGGGCGGCACGACGGGCACGATCTGGCGCGCCCAGGTGGGCGCGTCGTATGAGACCGATCTGTTCGGGCGAATCGGGTCGAATGTGAATGCGACGCGTGCCGACGAGCAGCAAACCGAGGCACTGTTCCGATCGGTGCAGTTGTCGCTGCAGGCTGACGTCGCGCAGAACTACTTCCAGTTGCGCGAGCTCGACACGGATCAGGACCTGTACCGCCGTACCGTGGCGTTGCGCGAGGACACGCTGAAACTGGTCGAGCGCCGTTTCAGGGAAGGCGATATCGGCGAGCTGGATGTTTCTCGCGCTCGCAACGAACTGGCGAGTGCGCGTGCGGATGCAGTGGGCGTGGCGCGTCAGCGCGCGGCCTCCGAGCATAGCCTTGCAATTCTGCTCGGCAAGCCGCCGGCGGACTTCTCGTTCGCGGAAGCGCCGCTCGTGCCGGTGACGGTGCGCGTGCCGCCAGGTTTGCCTTCGGCGCTGCTCGAACGTCGGCCGGACATTTCGGCGGCAGAGCGGGCGATGATGGCGGCGAATGCGCGGGTCGGCCTGGCGAAGTCGGCGTTTTTCCCGAAGCTCGACATCACGGGCGCGCTTGGGTTCGAGTCGGCGACGCTCGGCGATCTGTTCATGTGGTCGAGCCGTGCGTTCATTCTCGGGCCGTTTGCCGGTACCGCGTTGACCGTGCCGCTGTTCGACGGCGGCCGTCGCAAGGCAAACCTCGCGCAGGCTCGCTCGAAGTACGACGAGGATGTGGCCCAGTATCGTCAGCAGGTGCTCGTGGCGTTCCGTGAGGTCGAGGACAATCTGGCCGATCTGCGTTTGCTCGACGATCAGATTCGCGAGCAGAACGATGCGGTCGTGGCCTCGCAACGTGCGGCGCATCTGTCGCGCACGCAGTACACGGAAGGCGCGGTCAGTTATCTGGATGTGATCGACGGCGAGCGGCAGGTGCTGACTTCGCAATTGCAGGCGAGTCACCTGTCGGGCACGCAGGCGGTGGCGACCGTGAATCTGATTCGCGCGCTGGGCGGCGGCTGGGGCGATGTGAAGCCTGCGGGCGATGAGGCGGTGGGGGCGGTTGCGCCGGCTTCGGGTGCGGCTCGGGCTTCTGCTGATGCAACTGCTTCTGTGCCGGTGGATCAGGTCGCGACGCGCTAGGGTTTGCTTTTAGCTGGTTGGCTGGTGAAGAACGCCGGGTTGCGCAAAAGCGCGGCCCGGGTTTTTTTGGGCGGACCTTTTTCCTGGGTGCTTCGGTTCGAATCAGGCTGGACCGGCCCTCATCGATTCAACTCAACTCAGGCGGCTTGCGCAATCTGCGCTGCTTCGAGCGCTTCCTGGCGAGCCGCGGCGGCCTTCTTGGTCTTGCCGGCGCGCGACGGCGGCTGGCAGGCGCCACACACCACGTTGTGTTGCAGGTCGTGCTTGTGCGCGACGAACTTACCGGTGCAACGGCAGCATTTGGTCAGCTGCAGGATGTTGGCGTCGAAGAAACGCACCAGCGTCCATGCACGCGTCAGATCCAGCACCGGTTCGGTTTCGCTGTGCTGGCAATGTTCCAGATACAGCCGATACCCTTTGGTCAGCGCATCCAGGTGCGAGCAACGTGCTTCGTTCTTCAGGAACAGGTACGTGTTGTAGAACAACGACGCGTGGATGTTCGCCAGCCATGTCATGTACCAATCCGCCGAGAACGGCAGCATGCCCTTGGGCGGCGATACACCTTTGACCTCGCGGTACAGGCGGATCATGCGGTCGCGCGAAAGCGTCAACTCGCTTTCTAGCACCTGCATGCGCGCGCCAAGTTCAATCAGCGCGATGGCACGGAATACTTCTTGTGCGTCTTCCGTCAGGCTACGCTTGAGCATCGCGGTCACCTCGATTAAGCAAACTGCTCAGCGGGCTGGCCTGCAAGCAGGATCGCCGCGTGAGTTGGTGCAACTGCTGCATGCTTCGTCGTTTGTGTCAACGCCGACAACATGGCGTGGTCGTTGAAGCGGAAGAAGCATAAAAGCTGATCGGAAGCGGCCAGCTTGACGATCTGCGCGAGCGACAGCCCGGCAAGCAAATCAGCCAGTTCCGACGACAGTCCCAGCCGGAACATGCCGACCGGTTTGTCCTCACGCAACATACGTTGCGCGAGCATGATGTAAGACAAGTTGATCTCGCGGATTGAATCCAGCGTCTCGCTGCTACGGTCCATTTTCTGTGTTTCCGAAGCCCCGAATTACTATGTCGGCATTTTTTGCCGTTATGTCTTTTGTGCCTCGCCGGAAATGTTGTCCTCCGGCTACATGTCACCACCTGATACAGACAGCGACTCTTTGATACATAGCGTTACATCTCGTAACAGCTTGGGACGAATTGTATGAAGGGTAAAACAAGAAATCAATCCCTTCTAAAAAAAATATCCCGAAAAGATACGTCAAATTTCGGTAACTATTTCACGGTCCTGTAATAGAGGGTGCTTAGCAGATTTTTTGTCGCCTGTGAATTTTGTCTGATCCATGAAAACCCTTGTGTGGTGGGATATAGAGTCTTTCATCTGAACAATGATGGGTGCCCGGTCGAGAACCGGAAAATCAGTATGGAATCGGAAAGGAAATAGAAAGCGGAGCCGATTAAAAGTAATAAATACCGCTCACTTGCACGGCTGTGGGGGACAAATCAGAGGTGTAACAGGTCGATGTGGCCCCGGTTACAAATGAGGCGGCATTTGTAACTTCTAGCAACCGTTTGCGCGGACCCGTTCGACTTCGAGTACGAACGCCGGACGCAGGCGGGTGACGAGTACGAGTACGTTGCGCGAAGGCGGCGACCAGCCACAGCCAGCCGCGTAAGCTGTCTGACACGATGCCGCTGAAATAGGCTCCGATGTGACAACCGTAGGCCAGACGGGTTCTGCAGCCGAGCATCAGGCTGCCGGCCAGCGCCGTAATCAGCGAGCGGACCGGCATCTTCCAGAGCGATGCGTAACGATCGGTGCGCGCTGCGCCGCGGGCCGCACGCCCTGAGGGCAGGATTGGTCACCGATAGCTGTTACATGAAGCGCGCCATCAGATCGGCGTCGTGAAACACGCCGTTGACGTTCAACGCGCCGATCTCGCAGCCATATTTGCGAAAGCCAAGCGACTCATAGAGTTTGCGTGCCGCCTCGTTCCGGCTACCCACCATCAACTGGATTTGCCGCAGGCCTTCTATTTGCGCCGCTCGCGCCAGCAACTCGTCAAGCAACCCGCGCCCGACCCCACGGCCCGCAGCTTCCGGAGCGACATACATGCCGACGACGGAGGCCTTGTGCCGTTCCTTGTCGCGCTGGCTGCGCAGTAATCCGACCACGCCGATCAACGGCGCATTGGCTGATGCGAAAGCACCGAGCAAAAAGTCGCCTTCGGCTGCGCGCGCGCCCTGCAACATTGCGTCATGTCGCGCGGCGCCTTTGGCCACTGCTTCCTCGTAGCTTTGACCGAACGACTCCGGATGTGCCTTCAGTCCGCGCAGACGAAGCTGGAAGTAGGCGTCGCGGTCGGCCGGACCGAGTTGGCGGATCAGTGGGGCGCTGTTGATCAAATGGGTCTCTCTGTGTGGTTCGAATGGCGCTGCAGACTGTAACAACGCAGTGTTCGATGATGCCCTGCGTTCTGCGTTCTGCGTTCTGCGTTCTGCGTTCTGCCTTCTGCAGTTCTGCAGTTCTGCAGTTCGGCGGTCCTGCTATGGCTTCACGGCTTCAGCCTTTTGCCCCTCTGCGCGTTGGCTTTCGGCGAACTCGCGCAAGGCCGCTGCGGTTTGCTGATCGGCGGGAAAGAACGCTTCGATGGCAAGTTCCGACAGTGTCACATCCACCGGTGTGCCGAATACCGTGGTCGTGCTGAGGAACGATAGCTCGCCGATCGGCGTGCGCAGCCGCAGCGGCACGGCGACTTGATGACTTGCGGTGTCGTCGTGGCCGGCCACTTCCGCGCCGGGCGGAGCAGGATACGCGGCTAGCTCGTCGCGCAATGCGCTCAACGTGCCGTCACCACTTACGTCGATTTGCCGCTGGAGTCGGGACAGCGCGTGCGCACGCCAGGCATGCCAATTGACGATCGACGCTGCGATGCCGTCCGGATGCAAGCTCAGTCGCATCGCATTGACCGGCGGTTTCAGCAGTTCCGGGCTTGCGCCCGCGAGCAGCGGCGCGAGCGCATTGTTCGCTGCAACGATGGTCCAGTGGCGGTCGATCGCGAGTGCCGGATACGGCTCGTGACCTTTGAGCACCAACTCGACTGCCTCGCGCGCAGCGGCCAGCTGCGGATCCGTCAAGGGACGTTCGCGGAACAGCGGCGCATAACCCGCCGCGATCAGCAGTGCATTGCGCGCACGCAGTGGCACGTCGAGCCGCTCGGCGAGGTGCATGACCATTTCCCGGCTGGGCACTGCACGGCCTGATTCGACGAAGCTCAGATGCCGCGTTGAAATATCGGCTTCGGCGGCGAGCAATAACTGGCTCATTCTTCGCCGTTGCCGCCATTCGCGCAGCAGATCGCCGACCGTGCGGCTTGCCGTCGGCCCGTTCGACGGGATGGTTTGCGCAAGAGAGAGTGTGTTCATACTGCCGATGATAGCCAAAGCGCGGTAGCGATCCATTACCTGGCGGGTAATGGAATACCCCGGAATACCCCGGAGCACCCGAGAAAGCGTAGGAGCGCCCACGAATACGCAGCCCATTCAGAGCGTTGCCCCAAGCGACAACGAGGCAAGCGCGAATCAGGCGTGCGCCACACCTTCCGGCACGGCGTTGAGTTTGACGCCCAGCGCCCGAAGCAGTTTGAACACCGTATCCATGCGCGGTTTGGAGCCCGGCGCGAGTGTTTTATAGAGGCTTTCGCGCCCGAGCCCGGCGTCAGCCGCGACCTTCGCGATGCCGCGTGCTTTTGCGATGTCGGCGATCGCGGCGAGGAGGAGGTCGGCGTCGCCTTCTTCCAGTGCAGCGTTGAGATATTCAGCGATCATTTCCTCGCTATCGAGGTAGTGCGATGCGTCGAACCGTGCGGTTTTGACTTTGCTCATGACAGTTCCTTTCTGATTGCTGCCCACATTGATTTGGCATGCTTGATGTCGGCCGGCTGCGTGGACTTGTCGCCACCGCAGAGCAGCAGGTACACCATGCGCCCTTCGCGCGCGAAGTAGACCCGATAGCCGGGACCGCAATCGATGCGCATCTCGGACACACCGTCTTCCAGCAGCTTTACGTCGCCGAAATGACCTCGCTCCGCACGCCGGACCCGCACCAGGATTTTTGCCCTCGCTCTTAAGTCTGCGAGGCCGGCAAGCCAGCTGTCGAATTCCTCGGTGCGGTTGACCGTGTACACAGGCGGTGAACCGATCTGCTGACGAGTGTATCCTTCTAGATACGATCTTGCAAGTGTAAAAACCATATTGAAAAAGCGGCTCGTGTCCGCACCCGTTCAGTTCGTCACATGCCGCGCGTCAACGTTGCGCGGCCCCCATTTGCCCCACGAGGTTAGCGGCTGACGCAGCGCGTGACGATTCGGCCGGATGGCCAATCCGGCGGGAAACAGGGCGCAGTTTTTCATCTCGATGCATCCGGATGCTTACCTCCCACGTAATCGACGCGCTGCGCTCGAGCCGCCAATCTTCACTCCGAGCCCGCCGCATACAACGTGTCTGCCGAGCGTAGTGCTCAGTCATGCCAATCAAGGAGTCTGAGATGAATGCGCATACCGATCTGATCGACCGTTATTTCGACGCATGGAATGAAACCGATGCAGCGCGCCGCCGCGAACTGATCGCCGCGACGTGGGCCGCCGATGCCGACTATCGCGATCCGTTGCTGGCTGGCGTGGGCCATGACGGCATCGACGCGATGATCCGTGCGGTGCATGAGCGCTTCCCGCACCACACGTTTCACCGCACGACCGAGGTCGACGGCTTTGCGAACCGGCTGCGCTTTTCGTGGGCACTCACCACGCCGGCAGGTGAAGCGATCGTCAAGGGTTCCGACTTCGGCGTGCTCGACGCACGCGGCCGCCTGCAGGCGGTGACCGGCTTCCTCGACCAGGTGCCTGCCGCCAGCTGACAACTCGCAACTCGCAGTTTTTCACGGAGACGATCATGCACGAGTCCGTTGTTTCTACGACTGCTGGTACCGTCCTCACGTTCGCGCGTCTGTCGGGCGCCGTCGACGCGCTTTCCAGCGCGATCGCCGGCTTCGCGCTGCTGGCTGGCACGCGCGCGTTCACCTTCACTGCGTTGCTGGCCTGGCGCGAACCGGTGGTGGGTGGCGCGGGACTCGTGCTGCTCGCGTTGGTCGGATGGCTGCGGTGGCAATGCCGCCAGAAAGCCGCTTGCCGCACCGTGCGGAAAAGCAGATTGACGATGAGCCGCCGGCAACGGACGGTGCGCGACCGTCTTGCTACAATCGATCGCGATGTGCGACAGGGACAAACCGTTCGAACCTCGGCGGCCAGCCGTCAACCAGACCTCAAGGAGACACCGTGCTGAAGAATCTGGACCCGCTGCTGAATGCCGATGTGCTGCATGCACTACGCTCGATGGGGCATGGCGACGAACTGGTGGTTTGCGACGCCAACTTCCCGGGCGCGTCCGTCGCGCAGGAGACGGTGTTGGGCAAGCTGCTGCGCCTCGATGGCGTGAACGCACCGCGCGCGATTCTGTCGGTGATGCCGCTGGATACATTCATCGAGCGGCCTGCGTCGCGGATGGAAGTGGTGGGCGAGCCGAATACGATTCCGGCGGTTCAGCGCGAAGCGCAGATCGAGATCAATGCGGCGGAAGGGCGCGAGGTGCCGTTTGCTTCGGTCGAACGTTTCGCATTCTATGAGCGGGCGCGCAAAGCCTATTGCGTGATCGCTACCGGCGAAGAGCGCGGTTACGGCTGCTTCGTTTTTACAAAGGGTGTTTTGCTCGCGCCGGATGCGCCGCAGCAATAGTCCCTCACCACGGTGGCGAAACCCATGAGCTTCTCTCATCCTCGCGCATAAGCACGGCGGCGATACCGGCCGTGCCGTGCAGAATCGGACATGCGCCGAGTGCTCGGTCGCCTTTTTCCTTCCCTCGAGACCGCGCGAGCTGCGCCCTTCACATCGGCCGGCGCTTGGAAAAGGCGGGCAACGCACCTATTCTCAGATGCAAAGTGGGGAACTGCGGCCACCTGGCCGGGTCTGCTGCTTATTCATTACAGGAGCCCCCCATGACGCGTCCCGTCGATTCCGGCGTAATCCTCATTGCGCGTATCGCTCTTGCCGTGCTGTTTTTGTGGGGCGGCGTGATGAAATTGCTGGGTTATGCGGGCTTGGTCGGCTATCTGCATTCGAAGGGGGTGCCGTTCGTCCAGGTCGCCGCACCGATTGCAACAGTGGTCGAAGCACTCGGCGGTCTGCTGCTGATCGTCGGCTTCAAGGTACGGCCGCTCGCGCTCATCATGGCCGTCTACACCGTGGCAACCGCGGTGCTGGGCCATGACTTCTGGAACGTTGCCGATCCCGCTTTGCAACGCGATATGGTGATCCACTTCTGGAAGAACATGGGTATCGCCGGTGGTTTCCTGCTGTTGTTCGTGACCGGAGCGGGCCGTATCAGTATCGACGGCGCGCGCGCGCCACGCGGTGGGCTGAATCTCTGATCACGCTGTTGAAGTAGTCTGTGCAGGTCGTTTTTTGACTCTGGCTGCAATCAAGGGAGCAAATAATGATTCAAAGTTTTGAGCAAACCATTGGTGGCAAGGTCACTCAGTTGTGCGCAAGTCTCGGTGAAGGGCCTACGCCGCATCGCGTCATCATCAGCCTTGCCGATTCGGCGAAAACATTGGTGGTTCTGGATGCATCCGGCCTCATTGGCACGATCAAGGCCGAAATCGAACAGCCGGAAAAGCTGATCGCCGACGCGATCGCCAAGGCGCAAAACGAAGGGCTGATCGAGCGCGCGATTGACACCGGCACGATTCAGGAAGCGCCGCTGTAAGCCGTGCGGTGACAGCGTGAGTTGAGTTGCAGCGTGCACTGCTAGTGCCGACTCGCCGGTTCGTGCCTGGCAAATCGATGAGGCGATCAGCGCGATTCACGAACTTGCCCGGGGCCAGTCTTGTGCGGCCTGGAGGCAGACGCGTGCGGTTCCGGATGTACAAGGCAGCCCATGACGCCGGCGACCACTAGCAGACCGACCGAGATCGCCGTCGCGGCTTGCAACCCCGAGACGATCTGCGTGGCGGCTGCGCCGCTCGCCAACGCGCCGAAGGCGGCTACACCCACCGCGCCGCCTGCTTGCCGGGCGGTATTGAGTACGGCGGACGCGGTGCCTGCGCGCTGCGCTTCGACGGAGGCCAGCACGGCGGTTGTCATCGCTGGGACCGCGAGACCCATCCCCGAGGGAATGAGCAGGAACGGCAACAGCAAACCGACGAGCGGCGTAGACGCGTCGAGGAGATGCAGCAGGCCATAGCCGAGCCCCGCAGTGATCGCACCGGCGATCATCGGCACGCGCACGCCGAAGCGCCCGACCACCCATCCGCTCGCCACGTTCGAGAGCAGAAAGCCGCCGGTCAACGGCAGGAAAGCGAGGCCCGCCTGCAGCGGTGTATAGCCGCGTACGCGCTGCAAATACAGGCTCAGCACGAACACCATGCCGTAGTACGTCAGATTCACGCAGATGCCGAACAGCACCGCCGCATTGAAGGTGCGCTTGCTGAATAGCGAGAGCGGCAGCATCGGTGCCGCGACACGCGATTCCACGGCGATAAAAGCGGCGGTCGCGATTAGCGCGAGTATGAAACCGCCGGCTACCAGCGGATGGCTCAGCCCCAGCGGCCGCATTTCGATCACAGCGGCGACGAAGGCGGTGAGCGCGACGATCGCAAGGGACTGACCGCTCAGATCGATACCACGCAGGCTTGCCCCGGCCTTGGCCGATGCCGTTGCTGTCGCTCCAGTTCCAGCTGCAGTCACCGCAGTCGCGCCAGCACCAGCGCCAGCGCCCGTCCCTGTCCCAGTCGTGGTCGTGGTCGGAGCCGCTCCTTGCGCGCTTTTCTGCGCGAATTCAGGCTGCGGCACCCACACCAACGTCGCCGCCAAACCGGCTATGCAAATCGGCAGATTGACGAGAAAGATACTGCGCCAGCCGAACGCCGCAATCAGCAGACCGCCAAGCACCGGGCCGGCCGCGATCGAAATCGCGCCGGCGGCGGTCCACAGCCCGACTGCACGCGCCCGGAGCTTCGGGTCGTGACCGTACGACTGATTGAGCAGCGCCAGCGAGTTCGGCAGCATGGCGGCCGCGCCGATGCCCTGCACCGCGCGCGCCGCGACCAGCATAGCGGCATCGAGCGCCAATCCGCAGGCGAGTGAGGCGAGCGCGAACAGCACGATACCTGCCGCGTACATGCGCCATGTGCCGAGCCGGTCGCCGAGTGCGCCCGCCGACAGCATCAGCACGGCGAACGCGAGCGTGTATGCGTCGACGACCCATTGCAGCCCCGCGACATTCGCGTGCAGGTCCGCACCGATCTTCGGCAGCGCGATGTTGACGATGGTCACGTCGAGTTGCGTGACGACGAAGCCGACGCTGACGGTCGCGAGAATGCGGCCAAGGGTGGGCGAATGGGAGTAGTTTGGCGTTTTCATGCGATACATCGTAGGTCCGATGCAGCGCACGATGTTTCGGGCTGACGTGAAGTGTGAATGTCGCCGAAACTGCCGGAAAGGCGGGGCATGGAGCCGATGGAACAACGGCGCACCACGCGTGCGCCGTTGCGGAACAGTTCGCTTAGCGCGCTTGCGGCGCGTTTTTGATCAACAGCGTAGTCAATGTCCCGACAATGCAGATCGCGCCGACATAGAGCGGCGCGGCCATCGGGTTCGACTTCATCATCAGCGAAACGGCGATCGGCGTAAGACCGCCGAACACCGCATACGCGACGTTATACGAGAACGAGATGCCCGAGAATCGCACGGCGGCTGGAAACGCCTTGACCAGCACGAACGGAATCGCGCCGATCACGCCGACGAAAAGGCCGGCCACGGCATACAGCGGCACGAGCGCCGACGTATCGACAGCGAGCTGCTGGAACATTACGTAGTACGTCACCGCCAGCGCAAGGCCGCCGATGAAAATCGTGCGCCCCGCGCCGATCCGGCCGGCGATCGAACCCGCCATCACGCAGCCGATCGTCAGGCACAGCGTCGCCACGCAGTTCGCCAGCAGCGCGGTGGCCGGCGCGATATGAAACTGCTTCTGCAGCAGCGTCGGCGTCATCAGAATGACCACGACGATCGCGGCCGACAGCATCCACGTGAGCAGCATCGACACGATCACGGCGCGGCCGTGGTCGCGCAACACGGCCTTGAGCGGCACTTCCGCGGCGATCGCCTTGCGTTGCTTGAGCTCGGCGAATACCGGCGTCTCATGCAGCCAGCGGCGCAGATAAACCGAGAACATGCCGAACACGCCACCCACCAGGAACGGAATGCGCCACGCGTAAGCGGAGATTTCCGCGGGCGCGAAGTTGCGGTTTACCGCCGACGCAATCAGCGAGCCGAGCAGAATGCCTGCCGTGAGCCCGGCCGTCAGCGTGCCGCATGCATAGCCGACGTGCCGCTGCGGCACGTGTTCCGAGACGAACACCCATGCGCCCGGCACTTCGCCGCCGACCGCCGCACCCTGCATCACGCGGAACAGCAGCAGCAATACCGGCGCCATCACGCCGATGCTGGCGTAGGTGGGCAGCAGACCCATCATCAGCGTCGGCACCGACATCAGCAGCACGCTCAGCGTGAACATGCGCTTGCGGCCGAACAGATCGCCGAAGTGCGCCATGATGATTCCGCCGAGCGGCCGTGCCAGATAGCCTGCCGCGAAGATGCCGAAAGTCTGCACTTGACGCAGCCAGTCCGGCATCGCGGCGGGGAAGAACAACTGGCCGATCGCCGGCGCAAAGAATACGAAGATGATGAAGTCGTAGAACTCCAGTGCCCCGCCGAGCGCGGCGAGGCCGAGCGTCTTGTAATCGCTTCGCCCAAGAGGGCGTGGGGTGACAGCCTGTGCTCCACCCAGATTTGTCGCTTGCATTGCTTGTGTCTTGTCTTGAATTGGGAGCCACACGTAGCGCGTGGAAATAGGGCGGTTGTCGGGCGAGAAGTGTGGCAAGCGCTGGGTAGAGCACGGGACACCGGCGCGCCGGCCCGGGTAGGGCAAGCGCGATGACGACTAGGGCCAGACCGGGATTTTACAGGATGAAAGTCGTGCCTTTCGGGAAGCACTTAATTAGATTGGAAAAAGTTCCCGAAGACGTGCCTTTTCGGCGGCGAGCAGGGCCGCGAGGTTTGCGCGTCGTGCGAGCCGCAGCCCTCGAGTGTAGGAATGCTGCGCGCACCTGTCGGAGCGGGGTGATTGGTGCGCAAATTAGGAATGCTCCTATGGGATGACTTGGGCGTCTCTCTGAGAATCGCGTCCGAGCTATCAGTTAAGAGTTATCCCATGCGCATTGCCATTCTTCAGCGTGACCCCCTCATGCGCCAGTCGATCGAAAAGGTCCTCATGAGCGCCAGCCATACGTGCATCGTCTATGACGACGGCCTGACCATGTCGAAAGCGCTCGCTCGTTCCACTGTGGATATGCTGGTGCTGGACTGGCAAGGCAGCCGCCTGTCAGGCGCCGAAGTCCTGAGGTCGGTGCGCGCGGTTGGCGGCGACCGCCTGCCGGTCCTGTTCGCTTCGACGGAGACGTCGGAGGACAGCGTGGTGCGTGCGTTTGCCAGCGGTGCCGACGACTATGTCGCGCTGCCGTTGCGCCCGGGAGAGTTCCGCGAACGTGTTACGGCGTTGCTGCGCCGCGCCTATCCAGACCGTTTCAACGCGGCGAGCTTCGATATCGGCCCCTACCATTTCGATACGCATCGCCAGCTCGTCATGCTGCGCGGCCAGCCGGTGCAGCTATCGGGTACGCAATACCGGTTGGCGTCGCTGTTCTTTTCCAATATCGGCCGCGTGATGTCGCGCGACCATATCTTTGCGATGGTGTGGGGACGTGAATTCCGCGAGTTCACCCGCACGATCGACAGCCATGTGTCGCGCCTGCGGTTGCTGCTCGAGATCGAGCCGCAAAACGAATTCCGGCTGCAACCGGTCTACAAGAGCGGCTATCGCCTGCTGCATCTGCGGCAAGGCGAAGCGGGCGCGCAGAAGCAGGCGGCCTGAACTTGCCGCAACTCAAACTTGCGGCAGCGCCGGCCGGGTTTCAATCGCCCGGCGGATCAACGCTTCAACAGCTTTGCGTTCATCCCCGGCCAACGGCAGGCGCGGCGGCCGCACCGGCTCCGTGCCAAGCCCGACGATCGTCTCTGCCAGCTTGATGTTTTGCACCAGCTTCGACGAGACGTCGAGCGCGAGCAGGGGCGCGAACCAGCGATAGATCGCGCGCGCTTCTTCAAGACGGCCCGCCTTCAGCAACTTGTAAATCACCACCGTCTCGCGCGGAAACGCGCATACGAGACCGGCCACCCAGCCATGCGCGCCCATCAATATCGCTTCCATCGCGAGATTGTCGACCCCGCACAGAATCGCGAAGCGGTCGCCGACCACGTTGATCAGATCGGTCACGCGCCGCACATCGCCGCATGATTCCTTGATCGCGACGATCTTCTTTTCGTCGGCGATTTCCGCGAACATCTCGGGCGTCATGTCGACGCCATAGGCAAGCGGATTGTTATAGATCATCAGCGGCAGCGCGCTTGCATTGGCGACGCTGCGAAAGTGGTGGAGCGTTTCGCGCCGGTCCGACAGATAGCGCAGGCCAGGCAGCACCATGAAACCAGCCGCGCCGTGCTCACTGCCGGCTTCGGCCTGGCGGCATGCGTCGAGCGTGCTGTTCTCGGCGATCGTCAGCAAAACCGGCACACGGCCGTGCGAGGCCTCGACGGCGATGTCGAGGACTTGCAGCTTCTCGTCCAGCGAGAGCGTCGACGCTTCGCCGAGCGATCCGCATACGATGATGCCGTTCACACCCGCGTCGATCTGCGCCTCGATATTCTTCCCGGTCGATTCGCGATCTATGCTGAAATCCGCGTGAAACTTGGTGGTCACCGCGGGCCATACGCCTTCCCAGATATGCGCCACGACTGCTCTCCTGAGTGTGTTGAGTCGAAGCGCAGTGTAAGCAGGGAAAATGCCGCCGTCTTGCGTGATTCGCGCGTGGCGGATGACGATTTCAGCATAGTGGCGATGCCTGTAAGCTTAGCGAGATCGGGCAAGCAGACTATTTCAGGACCACATGAAAAGTGCGTCGAAGTCGCATGGGCGGCGCTTTACGTGTGTTGTCGAGTGCGGTTGCCATGCGTTGTTCGGGTGTGGATTTTGCCTGTTTTCAAAGATCGAAGCGTGCGGGAACTGGCGCAAATACTATGCCGAAATCGTCACAATCCACGCTTAAGCACACCAAGACTCCACGGGCCGGCATTCCTACCATGTACATCATGAAAACCCTCGACATCATCGACTCGCACACCGGCGGTGAACCGACCCGCCTGGTGGTGTCGGGTGGCCCGGCGCTCGGCGGCGGCACACTGGCGCAGCGTCTCGACGCGTTTCGCACGCATTTCGACGACTGGCGCACGGGCATCGTCACCGAACCGCGCGGCTCGGACGTGGTGGTCGGCGCGCTGCTGTGCGAGCCGGACGACCCCGCGTGCGCGGCCGGCGTGATCTTCTTCAATAACGTGGGCTATCTCGGCATGTGCGGGCACGGCACGATCGGCCTCGTCGTCTCGCTTGCGCACATGGGGCGGATCGGGCCGGGGCGTCATCGGATCGAAACGCCGGTCGGCCTCGTCGAAGCGACGCTCAACGAGGACGGCAGCGTGGCCGTGCGCAATGTGCCGGCTTATCGTTACCGGCAAGGCGTGCAGGTGGACGTGCCGGGCTACGGCAGGTTGACCGGCGACATCGGCTGGGGCGGCAACTGGTTCTTTCTCGTCGCCGACCACGGGCGCACGCTGGAGGCCGCGCGTATCGCCGAGCTGACCGCATTCAGTGCGGCAATCCGCGATGCGCTGATCGCGCAGCGCATCACCGGCGCGGATGGCGCCTTGATCGACCACATCGAACTCTTTGGACCCGGCTCGCGCGAAGGCATCGATAGCCGCAGCTTCGTACTCTGTCCCGGCAATGCGTACGACCGCTCGCCGTGCGGTACCGGCACGAGCGCGAAGATCGCCTGCCTCGCCGCCGACGGCAAGCTCGCCGAAGGCGCGGTGTGGTGGCAGGAGAGCATCATCGGCAGTGTATTCGAGGCGAGCTATCGTCACGCCGGCGACGGTGTCTCGGTGATTCCGACCATTACAGGCCACGCGCGCATCATGGCCGAAGGGCGTTTGTGTTTCGACGAGCGCGACCCGTTCGCGTGGGGCATCCGCACGGCATGACGGCGGACGCGTTGATCGTCGGGGCCGGCATTGTCGGCGCGGCTTGCGCGGCGGAGTTGGCCGCGCTCGGCCTGCGGGTCGAGGTACTCGACGCACAGGGCATCGGCGGCGGCGCGACGGCGGCGGGCATGGGCCATATCGTCGTGATGAACGACTCGCCCGCGGAATTCACGTTGAGCCGCTATTCGCGCGACTTGTGGCTAGCGCTCGCGCCGCAGTTGCGCAGGCGCGACGCGTTCGCGCGCTGCGGCACGCTATGGGTTGCCGCCGACGATGAGGAATGGCAAGCCGCCCGCATCATGCATGCCGCGTTCGAAGCACAGGGTGTCGCAGCACAATTGCTCGACCCGGCCGAGCTGCGAGCGTGCGAGCCGGCGCTGGCGCATTCGATGGCGGGCGGCTTGCGGATCGAGCACGACAGCATCGTGTATGCGCCCACCGTTGCCGAATGGCTGCTGACGAAATCATCAGGAGTTCAGAATATCCGTGTGCGGCTCGGCACGCGGGTTACCGCAATCAGCGCTGGTGGCGTGACGCTGGCCGACGGCGAGCGCATTAGCGCCGCGCATGTGATCGTGGCCAATGGTCTCGGCGCTAAGCAACTGCTGCAGTCGCTGCCGTTGCAGCCGAAGAAGGGTCATCTGCTGATCACCGACCGTTACCCCGACCTCATTCGTCATCAACTGCTCGAACTCGGCTACATCAGGAGCGCGCATCATGCGGCCGGCACTTCGGTGGCATTCAACGCGCAGCCGCGGCCTACCGGCCAGTTGCTGATCGGCTCGTCGCGCCAGTTCGATACGACCGATCCCGCCGTCGACATGCCAGTGCTCGCGCAGATGCTGCAACGCGCCGCGCACTATCTGCCGGTCCTGCCGACACTCAATGGCATCCGCGCGTGGACCGGCTTCCGTGCAGCGTCGCCCGACGGATTGCCGTTGATCGGTCCGGCAGGCGATTTCTCCCCCGGCGCGTGGCTCGCAGTCGGACACGAAGGTCTTGGCGTGACAACTTCGCTGGCGAGCGCAAAGTTGCTCGCCGCGCAAATCACGGGGAACGCCGCGCCGATTCCTGTCGAGCCGTACCTGCCGGTCCGCTTTGCGCAAAAGGTGGTCCATGACTAACGCCAATGCAACACGCCTCCAGTTGACGATCGACGGTCGAAGCGTCGCGGTCGAAGGGGGTACGACCGTGGCCGCAGCGCTTGTCATGGCGGGCGCGGGCGGCACACGGACGTCGGTCAGCGGCCAGGCGCGCGCAGCACTGTGCGGGATGGGTGTGTGCCAGGAGTGCCGCGCCACGATCGATGGCCGGGCGCATGCGTTGGCATGCCAGACTCTTTGCCGCGAAGGGCAAGTGGTTTGCACGACTGTCGCTACGGCCACGGCCAACGTGGCCAACGTGGCCAACGCAGCCAACGTGGCCAGCGCAGCCAGCGCATCCAACGCAGCCAACGCAGCCAACGCAGCCAACGCATCCAACGGGACCAACGGGACTACCACCACGGGCACGCGATGAAGCAGCACTTCGATATCGTCGTAGTAGGCGCCGGTCCGGCTGGGTTGAACGCCGCGCAGACAGCGGCGCGCGAAGGCGCCACGGTCGCGCTGCTCGACGACAATCCGCGCGCCGGTGGTCAAATCTGGCGGCAAGGTCCCGGCCATCCGCCGCAAGCTCAATTACACGCGCTGCTCGAAGCCTTATGCATGCGGACCAATGTCACGTTGTTTGCGTCGACTCGGGTGATCGCGCCTTTGGGTCTGCGCGGGTTGCTGCTCGAGTCGGCTGAGCACGGTGGCGTGTCGATCAGCTACGATCGATTGATCCTCGCAACCGGCGCGCGCGAGCGGCTATTGCCATTCGCCGGCTGGACGCTGCCCGGCGTGACCGGTGCAGGCGCGCTGCAGGCACTCATCAAAGGCGGCATGCCGGTGCGCGGCGAACGGATCGTGATTGCAGGCAGCGGTCCTCTGCTGATCGCCGCGCTCGCCACCGCGCGTGCTGCCGGGGCGCAGGTGGTGGCGGTCGTAGAGCAGGCGTCGGCGCTCGAGGTCGCCCGCTTCGGAATCGCACTATTGGGCGAGCCGGCGAAGTTGCGGCAAGCCGTTACCATGACGCGCGGCTTCGCGGGCGTGCGTTACTGGACCGGCAGCATCGTCCGGCAAGCTCATGGCGATGGCCGCGTCGAACGCGTGACGATCCTGCGCGGCCAGCGAGAGTCAACGCTTGATTGCGACCGCATCGCGTGCGGCTATGGACTCGTGCCGAACATAACACTTGCGCAAGCGCTCGGCTGTGCGATCAACGAAGCGGGCGAGATCGTCGTCGACAGAGAGCAGCGGACCTCAGTGGATCGCGTGCTGGCAGCAGGCGAATGCACGGGCGTCGGCGGCGCGGAACTGGCGGGCGTGGAAGGCGAGATCGCCGGGCTCTCCGCGAGCGGCGCCCCGGCAAGCCATACCTCGGCAAGGCGCACCGCATTGCATGCGCAACGAGCCCGCTGGGGGCGTTTTGCGAGGCGCGTCGATGCGGCCTTTGCCTTGCAGGCTGCCGCGCGCACGCCACCCGACGACGCCACGCTGCTCTGCCGTTGCGAAGACGTCAGCCTCGGCGAGGTGCGTGCCTATCCGGATTGGCGCGAGGCCAAGCTGCATACCCGCTGCGGGATGGGCGCATGCCAGGGACGAATCTGCGGCGCCGCGGCTGCGCTGTATTTCGGCTGGCAAGCCGCAGCGCCGCGCCCACCGTTCGGTCCGGCCCAAATCGGCACGTTGATGGCGGCGGGTGCGGAGCCGCCGCAGGCTGAATGACGCCGGCATCCATGCGGCCGCTGGATATCGTCTCCAGCCGCGTGGTCATATAATCGAGCGCAAGCGAGCGCCCGCAAACGCCCGACCGCGTAGCTGCGCGGATGAGGAACGCACTGGCAAATGCAACAACGAACGCGCCGGCGCATGTACGGGCGAGCGCACCGGCAACGCTCGACCAACGCACAACCAAAGCTCGACCAAAGCTCGACCAAAGCTCGAACAACGCTCGAACAACGCTCGAACAACGCTCGAACAACGCACAACCAACGCACAACCAACGCACAACCAACGCACAACCAACGCACAACCGCACCGACCACGGAACCCGCATGATGAACACGCTGGCTCATCCGCTCGAACCGGACGACGCAACGCTGTCCGGCATGCTGTCGCATTTCACTTTGCTCGAGCCGGTGTTCGATGCGATGCCGGACGTCGTGTTCTTCGTCAAGGACGCGCACGCTCGCTATGCGCTGGTCAATCGCACGCTGGCTTCGCGCTGTGGCTTCAAGGAAAAGGCAGCGTTGCTCGGCAAGACCGCCGAGGACGTCTTCCCGCGCCGCTTCGGCCGCATCTACACCGCACAGGACAAAGCGATCATCAACGTCGGCAGCCAGATGATCGATCAGCTGGAACTGCACCTGTATCCCGGCCGCCAGCCGGGTTGGTGCCTGACCTGCAAGCAGCCGTTGCGCGATCCGGCGGGGAAGGTAGTCGGCCTCGCCGGCATCTCCCGCGATCTGAAAGCGGACGAAAGCAGTCATCCCGCTTACAGCCGGCTGGCCACCGTGGTGCAGTCCATTCAGGAAAACTACGTGCAGCCGTTAAATCTGAAACAGCTTGCTGCCATGGCGGATATGTCGGTGGCGCAACTGGAGCGCTACTTTCACAAAGTGTTTCATTTGACGCCGCGCCAGGTATTGCTGAAAACGCGCCTTGACGCCGCTACCGCGCTGCTGGTTTCGCACGACAAGGTTACCGACGTCGCCGCGCTCTGCGGCTACACCGACCACAGCGCCTTCACGCGCCAATTCAAGGCGACCGTCGGCATCACGCCGACCGAGTACCGGATGCTGCTGCACGGAACCTCGCGAAGTTGAGCCGCCGCATACATGGTTCGTCGCAAGCATCATTACTACGTCTACGTCGTCGCGCTGGACGATACCGTCTGGAACGAGGCGCGCTTTCGCCGCGCGAATCCGGATTACCGGTTCGACAAGCCGTGCGTCTACGTGGGAATGACGGGACTGGACCCGGATCTGAGATTCGACCGGCACAAGGCTGGGATTCAGGCAAATCGCTATGTGCGCGATTATGGCCTGCGCCTCTTGCCCGAATTGTATGAAGTATTCAATCCAATGCCTTACCGCGGTGCACAGGATATGGAAGTGGAATTGGCGATTGGACTGCGAGAGGCGGGATACGGTGTATGGCAGGCGTAATGAAAATGTAATGGGTGCCTTATTTCACGCCCAGTCCGCGCAACACTGCGTTGCCTTCAGGCGTAAGACGGATATGCGAGTCACCTGCGCCGCCGCAGATCGTTTCGATCAAACCGGCTTCGTGAAGCTGCGGAATCTCGGGTTTCGCGGATGCGTCGATCGGCGCGTGCAGCAACAGCAGCAGCGTCGCCAGTTCGTGGTGGCTCAGCAGGCGGCGCAGAATCGTGGGTCGCTTCGCCGGCGTGTCATTCGTATTGGGGTCGGGCTGGTTCATGGAGCGCACCTTGTGCGGAATAGTGTCGGGTGGATGATGCGGATGAAGTCTTAAACGATTCTTAAGACACATTGTGATGTAACACCGTGACACTATGATTGCATCGGAACAAGTTACCGACCGTTACACATGGCCGATTGTTACCTTTTGCTTACCTTACGGCGCGCAGGTTTTGCTCGCCGATTCAATCCACAGATTGTTCACGTGGCGCTTGCCCGCGTAGAAGCGATAAGTCGTCGCGCCGTTGTCGCTGCGCACCTTGACGATATTCGAATCGCCGAAGTCGAGCATCTGGCCTTGCGGGATTCCGGTCGATTTGAACGCGGCGTTATGGCTGGTCGCCACTTGAGTCAGGCAGGCGACCACGTCGTTGACCGAGCGCTGCGTGGTGGTGTCCGTGACGGGCTCGCCGGCATCCGGATTCTTCTGGAAGTACGCGCAAGCGCTGAGAAGCAGGGGAACTGACAGGACTACGGCAAACTTCTTCATATCTCTCCTGGCGTTTCATTCGGCCGACGGTTCGCGCGGCGCCCGCATGGGCAGAATGCGCACGGCACCGGGCTGCGGATCAGCCGCCATTATATCGGTGCGGCGCACCCGCTCATCCCCTGAAGCATGGGCTGTGCCCGATCCGCCTGAATCCGTCGGCGGCAGGTCGCAAACTGGAGCCCGCAACCGGCAACCGGCAACCGGCAACCGGCAACCGGCAACCGGCAACCGGCAACCGGCAACCGGCAACCGGCAACCGGCAACCGGCAACCGGCAACCGGCAACCGCCACCCGCCACCCGCCACCCGCCACCCGCCACCTCCACCGTTGCAGGCCGCGAACGCCTACTTCCGGCGTTGGGCCTGCGCTGCGAGCCGCACAGCCGCATTGGCCGCGCCATAGCCGTCGTAGCCGCCGCGCCGCTCGACAATCTCCATGAAAAAGCGCTGATCCAGTTGTTCCGTGTAAGCGTGGAAGAACTCGCCACCGCGCTCGTCCCGGTCGTACAGGATGTTGTGCGCGCGCAGCGCCTCGAGCGTTTCGTCCGGCAGTGCATAGCGGGCGGCGAGGTCGTCGTAGTAATTGCGTGGGATGCGCAGCACCGGCAAACCGTCGGCGACGAACTCGGGAATCGCGCTGAAAATGTCGCCGGTGCTGAATGCGACGTGATTCAGGCCCGAGCCGTGGTAGGTGTGCAAGGCCTCGGCCACCGCCGTGTGATGGTCCACCGACGCGTTCAGTACGATGCGCACCGAACCGTCACGACTGCGCAGCGCGCGGCTGCGCACCAGCCCGTACGGGTCGGGCACCAGAACGCCCGGCTCGGCCTGGAAGCCGAGCGCGGTCCGCAGAAACAGTACCCACGTATCCAGCGAAGGCGCCGGCACGGACAGGCAGACGTGGTCGATGCGGGTGAGCGGCCCCACTTCAGTCGGACCGTTGACGTCGGTGAGAACGAAATCGGCTTCGAACAGGGTGGGCTGGTCCGGTGTCTCGTCGACGAAATAGTTCAGGCTGCCGTCGGGTGCCTGCACGGCGGGCAGCACGCGTTCGTTCGGCCCGATCTGGCCGGAGAATGGCGCGTAGCCGAATCCGGCGGCGCGCTCGAACGCCTGATGGGCGTTGTCCACGCGAAACGCCGACGCGCACAGCGACAAGCCATGCTGCTGGAAGAAAGCGTTGGCGAATGAATCCGGTTCGGCGTTCAGCACGATCGACGCCGCGCCGTGCTGGAACAACGTCACATCTTTCGAACGATGCTGGCCGGCCTGGCGAAAGCGCAGCTTGCCGAGCCAGTCGACGAGGTGCGCGCGGGTGGTGTGATCGACCGCGAACTCGAGAAACTGGTAGCCGACGTGCGCCGGCGCGGCGGGCGATTGATAGAGCTCGCCGACCGGCTGCCGAGTGGCTTCGAGCAGCGCGCGGGTCTGTTCCTCGAGGAACAGCAGCGAGCGATGGCCGTCCGCCGCGGTGATGGTGGTCGGTGCGGCGCGAAAACCATCGTTGAATATTTCGAGCGAAAGCGGCCCTGCGTAGCCGGTTTTCACGATCTGTGCGGTGAAGCCTGCCAGATCGAAATCGCCCTGACCCGGGAAGCAGCGGTAATGGCGGCTCCATTCGAGCACGTCCATGGCGAGCTTCGGCGCATCGGCGATTTGCACGAAGGCGATGCGATCCCCGGGAATATCGGCGATCGCGTCCACCGTATCGTTCAGCGACAGCGTATGAAAGCTGTCGAGCACGAGCCCGAGATTCGGATGATTCACCGCGTTGACGAGCTTCCATGCGTGGCGGTAGGTTTTCACGTGCTTGCCCCACGCGAGCGCCTCATAGCCGGCGATCACGCCGGCCGCTTCGGCCGCGCGGGCGAGGGCGCCGAGCTGGTCGGTCATCAGCGAATCGTCGCCGATGGTGTCGGGCGAGACGTTGCTGCACACCAGAATCCGATCCGTACCCAGTTCGTGCATCACGTCGAACTTGCGCTTGGCCCGATCCAGATTGCGTTCGAGGCGCTCCGGGCTCACCCCGTCGAAATCGCGGAACGGCTGGAACAGCATGATCTTCAACCCGAGATCCTCGGCGATGCGCCGCACGTCGGCGGGCGAGCCGTCGAAATACAGCAGGTCGTTCTCGAAGATTTCGACGCCTTCGAAGCCCGCCGCCTGGATTGCGGCCAGCTTTTCGACGAGGGTCCCGCTGATCGATACGGTGGCAATCGAACGTTGCATGAACGGCTCCTGCAAAAACAATGAAACGGCGGTTAGGACGGTGCCGGGCGGCTACAGTGCCGCGTTCGCATGCCTTGCGGACCGCCATGCTGCAATGCGAAAAATGGTCTAGCTAGTTACCTGTGCTCAGCTGGACGCGGGCATGTAGCTCAAACAATAACGCAATTTTCCGACAGTTTATACAAACTAACTAGATGGTACAAATTCGTAGAAACCCCGAATGACGAATGCAGCCAATGCGCGCACACTGTGCTTATGTTGTAGGGCCGCGGCGTGTGCCGTGGCCCGCTTTATGCCTTACTTTGCAGGAGTGCCCGTCATGAGTTTTGCGTCAGTGCTGGTCCTTAACGGACCGAATCTCAACCTGCTCGGCACGCGTGAGCCGACCATCTATGGCTCGGAAACGCTCGACGACGTCGCGCAACTTTGCCGTGACGCGGGCGACCGGCTGGATCTGTCGGTCGACTTCTGTCAGTCGAATGCGGAACACCAACTCATCGACTGGCTGCATGCGGCGCGTACCAAGGTCGACGGCATCGTGATCAATCCGGCGGCTTACACCCATACCTCGGTGGCGATTGCCGACGCGCTCACCGCGATCGAAAAACCCGTCATCGAAGTGCATATTTCAAACGTGCATCGCCGCGAAGCGTTCCGGCATCACTCGTATGTGTCGGCGGTGGCCGATGCGATCATCATCGGTTGCGGTACGCAGGGTTATGTGCTGGCGCTGGAGCGGATGGCGGTCATCCTTAAGAATAGGGCGGCTAAATGAACACACAAGCGAACACACAAGCGAACACACAAGCGAACACACAAGCGAACACACAAGCGAACACACAAGCGAACACACAAGCGAACACACAAGCGAACACACAAGCGAACACACAAGCGAACGCTCAGGCGAGCCCGCAATCGTTTCTCGTCGGTCTGATCGGTTCGGGCATCGGCGGATCGCTCACTCCCGCGATGCATGAAGAAGAGGGCAGCAAGCTTGGATTGCACTATGTGTACCGGCGCATCGATCTGGAAGCGTTGAAACTCGATACCGCAGCGCTCGCCGATTTGCTCGTCGCTGCTGAACGCATGGGCTACAACGGACTGAACATCACGTACCCGTGCAAACAGGCCGTGATTCCGTTGCTCGACGAGCTCTCGGACGACGCGCGCGCACTCGGCGCGGTCAACACGGTTCTGTTCAAGGACGGCAAACGTATCGGCCACAACACTGACTGGTCCGGTTTCGCCCGCGCGTTTCAACGCGGCTTGCCGGACGTTTCGCTCGCGCGCGTCGTGCAACTGGGTGCGGGCGGCGCGGGCGCAGCGGTCGCGCATGCCACGCTGACGATGGGCGCGCAAACGCTCACGCTATTCGACGTGGACGCCGCGCGCGCCGCATCGCTCGCCGCGGAATTGCAGAAGCGTTTCCCAGCCGCCACGGTCAGCGCCGGCAGTTCGCTGGCCGAATCGCTCGCCGCCGCTAACGGCCTGATTCACGCGACGCCTACCGGCATGGCGAAATTGCCGGGCTTGCCCTTGCCGGTCGAATTGCTGCATAGCGGTTTGTGGGTGTCGGACATCGTCTATTTCCCGATCCGCACCGCGCTGTTGCAGGCCGCCGAAGCGCTTGGCTGCCGCACGCTGAGCGGCGGCGGCATGGCGGTGTATCAGGCGGTCGACGCGATGCGCATCTTCACGGGTCTGGAACCCGACGCCGAGCGCGTGTACACGCATTTCCAGTCCTTGTTGCAACGCCCCTGAGGAAGTCTCCCCTTGGGGGATGCCAGGCCAGTAGCAGTGGCGCATAAGCCATGCACATTCGGTACGTAACCAGACCGAGGAGACAGAAACGACATGCCGCAACCGATTCAATCCACGCCCGCCGACGCGACGCGCCAAACGAATGCGACGGTAAGCACCGTGCGCCGCTCGAAAGCCCGCTATCAGATTCTCTCGCTGCTAGCGGTCGGCACGATGATCAACTATCTGGACCGCACGGTGCTCGGTATCGCGGCGCCGCAGTTGACCAAGGAGCTCGGCATCAACGCGGCGCTGATGGGGCTGCTGTTCTCTGTGTTTTCGTGGAGCTATGTGGCCTCGCAGATTCCGGGCGGCCTCTTTCTCGACCGCTTCGGCAGCAAGCTCACGTATTTCCTGTCGATGACGTTCTGGTCGCTGTGCACGCTGGCGCAAGGGCTCGTGCATGGCATCGGCGCGTTGTTCGTGTTCCGGCTCGGCCTCGGCGTGTCGGAAGCGCCGTGCTTTCCGACCAATAGCCGCGTGGTGGCCACATGGTTTCCGCAGAGCGAACGCGCGATGGCGACGGGCACCTACACGGTCGGCGAATATATCGGCCTCGCGTTTTTCAGCCCATTCCTGTTCATGCTGATGGGCGCGTTCGGCTGGCGTTCGCTGTTCTACGCCGTGGGCGGCGTGGGCCTCGTGTTCGGTGTGATCTGGTGGATGTTCTATCGCGAACCGCACGATCATCCGACCGTCAATCAGGCGGAGCTCGACTATATCGAAGCAGGCGGCGGTCTGACGCACCGGAAGAAGGACGCCGATCTTGCCGGTGCGCCGGCTGCAGCGGCTGCTGCTGGGAAAAGCGGCTTCGAATGGCGCACCATTGGACGTCTGCTCAAGCATCGTCAGCTGGCCGGCATCTGCCTCGGCCAGTTCGCCGGTAACTCGACGCTGGTGTTCTTCCTCACCTGGTTTCCGACGTACCTCGCCACCGAACGCCATATGGCATGGCTGAAGATCGGCTTCTTCGCGATCATGCCGTTCATTGCCGCGTCGATCGGCGTGATGTTCGGCGGCATCTTCTCCGATTGGCTGTTGCGGCGCGGCAAGTCGCCGAATGTGGCGCGCAAACTGCCGATCATCGCCGGCCTGCTGCTCGCGTCGACGATCATTCTCGCCAACTATGTCGAGAGCAACGTGGTGGTGATCGTGATTCTGTCGGTCGCGTTTTTCGCGCAGGGAATGGCGGCGCTGGGCTGGACGCTGGTGTCGGACATCGCGCCCGACGGCCTGCTCGGCGTGACGGGCGGTATCTTCAACTTCGCCGCCAATCTGGCCGGCATCGTGACGCCGCTGGTGGTGGGTTTCATCGTCGCGGCAACCGGCTCGTTCGTCGGTGCGCTGGTGTTCATCGGCGCGATCGCGTTGATCGGTGCGCTGTCATACATCTTTATCGTCGGCGATATCAAGCGGATCGTGCTGGTGGATTGAGCCGCACGCGTCGGTGAAATAGCGCGATCGAATAACCTGATGCAATCGAGAAGGGGGACGTGGCGATGCCACGTCCCCCTTCGTTCGTTTTCAGGCCGGCCTCAGTCTTCCTTGCGCACGAAACGCAGCACGGCGTCGACGATCATTGCGCGATGACGCGCCCGCAGGCGCGGGTGCGACGGATCGCGGCCGAACGCCGTCCCGAAGGTATGGCGATTGCCGACGCGGTGAAAGCACAGCGAGCTGATCAGCAGATGCAGGTCGATCGCATCGACGTCGCTGCGGAACAGTCCCGCCGCGATGCCGCGCGAAAGCAGATCTTCGATCGTATGAATGACGGTGACGTTGCGGCCTTTGAAGCTCTTCACCTGCTCGACGTACTTCGCACCGTGAATGTTCTCGATCGTCACGAGGCGTACGAAGTCGCGCTGGCGGTCGTGATAGTCGAACGTGAACTCGACCAGCGCGCGCATGCCCTCGATCGGATCGAGTTCGCTGACGTGCAGATCCTGTTCGAGCGCACGGATGTCGCCGTACACTTTTTCGAGCACCGCCTGATACAACCCTTCCTTGCTGCCGAAGTAGTAGTACAGCATGCGCTTGGTGGTGTTCGTGCGCTCCGCGATCGCGTCGACGCGCGCACCGGTCAGCCCCATCGCCGAGAACTCCTGGGTCGCGACGTCGAGGATGTTGCGCTTCGTCTGTTCGGGATCGTACTTGCGTCGGGCGTCGGCGCGCGGAGCGCCGGACGCGATGCCGGTGGTATCAGGCTCGGCGGCCTTGCTTCCCTTTTTCATTGTGTATTCGAGCGGCAGTGACGGCGCATTCTAGCATGGCGAAACCGGCCTCCGGAGCGGGTTTCGGGCATAAGCGGCCGCGTATTGAGTCGCGTATCGAATAGCGTCACGGCGTTGACCGGGTCGAGCTGCGGCGGGCGGCGAGTGCGTCGCGCGTCTGCATGGCGGTGTAGGTGAGTTGAGCGGCTGCGAGACCGAGCGCGCCGTAGGCAGGCGCCAAGCCGAAGGCCGCGAACGCGTCGGGCACCGGCCGTTCGCCGGAGATGGCCGCCGCCAGCAATTCGCCGGAGACGGTGGTCGGCGCCATGCCGTGGCCGCCGAAGCCGACCGCGTACCAGACGCCATCCGTGCTGCGGCCGATTTGCGGCATCTTGTGCCGCGCGTAGCTCATCAGGCCGCCCCAGGCGTACTCGATACGCACGTCGTGCAGTTGCGGGTAGACCTTCAGCAGATCGCGCCGCAACAGCCGCGCGATGATGTCGGGGGCGCGGTCGCGCACCGAGATGCGGCCGCCCCACAGGATGCGCGTGTCGGGCAGCGGGCGGTAGTAGTCGAAGGCGAAGCGGGTGTCGTAGACGGCGGCGCGGGTGTCCATTGCGTCTTTCAGGCGTGCGCCGAGCGGTTCGGTCGCCATCACGTAAGTGGCGATCGGCAGCACTGCGCGCTCGACCCTTGCATAAACGTTGCGCGCATACCCGCCGCCGGCCATCACCACGTGGCGCGCTTCGAGCGCGCCGTGCGGCGTATGCACCACGAAACCGGCGCCTTCGCGCCGGGCGCCGTTGCGCTGGGCGCCGTCGCGCTGCAAGCGCACGACGGGCGACTTCTCGTGAATCTGCACGCCCGCATTGGCCGCGGCGTCGGCGACGCCGAGCACATATTTCAGCGGATGAAAGTGGAACGCGTTGCGCTCGAACAGGCCGCCGTGATAGCGGCTCGTCTTCAGTTGTGAAGCGAGTTCAGCGGCCGCCACAGGTTCCCACTCGACACCGAACGAATCCCGCATCAAACGCCGCTGCGCGTCGAGCCTTGCCGGTTCGTCGAACCAGTTGGCGAGGATGACGCCGGCATCGGTCACGTCGCAATCGATGCGGTAGCGCTGGATACGCTTCCTCACCAGATCGACGGCGTCGGTGGTCAGCGTATAGAGTTCGCGCGCGCGGGCCGGCCCAAGGGTTTTCAGCAGATCCGCGCAATCGAGGCTGTAGCCGCCGAACACGAAGCCGCCGTTGCGGCCGGAGGCGCCGAAGCCCACCTGTTCGGCTTCGAGAACGGCGATGTCGGCGACGCCGCGCTCGGCGAGTCCCAACGCCGTGGACAAACCCGCGAGGCCGCCGCCGATGATGCAGACGTTGACGCTGCGCCGCCCGGTTAGCGGCGCGTAAGCGGACGAGCGCCCGGTAGAGCGGGCGACAGTGGCTTCATAAAAGCTTTGCATAGCGTTGAGGTTAGATTAGGACACCGGCAGCAGCTTGCCGCTGAACACCACCGGACCTGTAGGCGCATTGTGATCGGGCGAGCCGCCCGGCGCCTCGATCGAGACCGCCAGCGCGGCGTAGCTTTCCGGTTTCTGCTGACTGGCCGTGACCTTGCCGTTGGCGCTGTCCGGCAGCATACCGAGCGACACCGGGTGGCCATTGGCCGGAATACCCCACAGCTCCATCGCCCGGCCGGCCGGCAAGTCGACCTTGCCGAGCGGATGCAGCGTCATGGTGGCGTGGGCTTTGTCCCACGCCACCAGCATGACCGGATGCGCTTCCTTGTCGTTCAGCACCGCGACGTGCGAAACGGCCGTTTCCGGCTGTTGCGCGACGGTTGGCGCCGTGGAAGGTGTCACGCCGGACGGCAGCAGCGAGCGTACGGCGACCACGACGGCGAGCGCGGCGAGCCCTGTCACGCCGATCGCCCAGCCACGCCAGAACGCGAGGTTCTCGAAGATGCTGCCGGACGGACGCGCGGGTTGTTCGGCCACGGTGCGGGGTTGTGTGACTTCGCGTGCTGCCTCACGTGCCGAGCTCAGGCCGAGACGCCGCTCGACGGTATCCCACACGGCGGCCGGCGGCATGCGCGGCTCCGCGAGTTCGGCCAACGGCGAGATTCGCCGCTGCCATTCTTCGACGGCCTGACGAATCACCGTGTCGTGGTCCGCGTAATGTTGGAAGCGGCGCCGCGCGCCACCGCGCAGCGTGCCGAGCACATACTCGGCGGCCAGCATATCGACCAGCTGAGGATAGCGATGGAGATTCATCACTCACCTCCCAGGCAGGCTTTCAGCTTGGCAAGACCGCGCCGGATCCAGGATTTGACCGTGCCGAGCGGCACCGTCAGAACTTGGGCGATCTCGCTATGGCTCTGATCACGCAGGTAGGCGAGGGCAACTGCCTGACGCTGCGCCGGTTCCAGTTGCTGCATGCAGCCGGCCAGCAGACGTGCCTGCAAGCTGACCGCACTCAGCGCTTCGGGATCCGGATCGCCGCTTGCAACAAGATCGTCCAACGCATCGCTCCATTCTGTTTCTTGTGTGTTGACCCGCCGCAGGTGATCGAGAGCACGGTTCCTGACGATCGCCGACATCCACGTCATCGGGGCGGACAGTGCCTGCTGGTAGTCATCGGCAAAGCGCCAGATATTGACGAAACTGTCCTGCAAGACTTCTTCGGCCCACTCGTGCCTGCTCAATATACGGAGCGCGATGCCAAACAGTTTCGGGGCGGCGAGATCATATAGCTCGCGCAGTGCCGCAGCGTCTTGTTTGGCAATGCGTTCGAGCAACCCGGCAAGGGTTTCCGGCGTCAGTTCTCGAGGATTGGCGGTCATGGAAAGTGGGGTGGTGAGCTTGCGGGCCCATGTTACTCAATTTCTTCCTGACCTTATATGTGGTTTTCCCCCGTGAACTGCGTTAGCTGAAATGCGTGGTCGTGATGATCACCGGCACGCGGCCGGCAACGTGTTCGAGCACCAGAAGCATGCGCGTGTTGCGCTCGTCGTCGGACAGCGCGAACTGCTCGGAGAAGTTCGCCAGAATGCACAGGCCGTTGGAACCCGCATCGATCATGAAATCGATGCAGCGTTTCTGGCCGTCCAGGTCGAGACGGCTGGCCTCGTCGAAGATGGTCGGTGCGACGGGGAACACGCCTTGCAATGGAGCAGGGTTGTGGGGTTGGGCCACGGTGATGTGCGTTGTGCTTCATCGAGTGACTGTGGGGGCAGACGGCGGGACAGAAGCTGGGGCGGATGAAGGAACCCGCCGGTGGCGCAAGCAGCGCAAAAAGCAAAAAAACGCCTGAAACGGCGGTTTTTCGACCCACGGAAGACAACGAATATCTCACGCGAGGCGACACGCCGCCATGTCTTGCGACGGGGTGTTGCGGCGGCGACACTCTCGGGTAAATCCGAACCGATTGCATGTTCGTTTTCCGAGCTACACTTGATCGAAGGTGCGCCAGAATCAAGAGCATGGCGCACGCTCGGGGAGAGCAGCCATGAATCGGCCACTGGTTCGTTTACCGCTTCGCGCGATAAGTACGGCGCCTGTCAGGAGATGGCTCAAATGGGGGCTGGCAGCGGCATTTCTGCTTGCGCTGGCTTTGGCGGCCCGCTTTATCCAGGTCGAGATCGAAACGTCTCGACTGCAGGCGCGCTATCTCTCCGAACTCACGCGCGACGTGGGTTTTTCCGTCGACAACGGCCCAAGTCACTCCATTCGATTCCCTCAGGCAGACAAAGGACCCTACGACAGCCGCCTCGGCTACGCCTTGCTACCATCGTTCCAGCAGCGATTGCTGCAACGCGGGTTTGAAATCAGCGCACAGTCGCGTGATTCCGAGCGGATGCTGTCGCTGGCCAATAACGGTCTATTTATTCCCTACGCCGAAAAAGATCAGGCGGGGCTGCAACTCTTCGACGGTACCGGCGCGCCGCTCTTTGGTGCACAGTTTCCGGGCCGCGTTTATGACAGCTTCGATTCGATCCCGCCGCTGGTCGTCAATTCGCTGCTGTTTATCGAAGACCGCTATCTGCTCGATCCGGATCAGCCGAACCGCAATCCGGCGATCGACTGGGGGCGCTTTAGCCGCGCGGTAGTCGACCAGGGCGCGCGCATGTTCAACCGGCATCAGTCGACGCCCGGCGGCAGCACGCTCGCTACGCAGATCGAGAAGTTCCGCCACTCGGCGGGTGGGCGCACAGCCACGCCGCCGGAGAAATTGCGGCAAATCGCTTCGGCCTCAGTGCGCGCTTATCTGAATGGCCCGCAGACCCTGCCCGCACGCCAGCAGATCGTCGTCCACTATCTCAACTCGGTGCCGCTTGCCGCGCAACCGGGCATCGGCGAAATCAATGGAATCGGCGACGGTCTGGCCGCCTGGTATGGTCGCGATTTCAACGACGTCAACCGCATTCTCAAAGCGCCGTCCACAGATGAGAATCTTGCCGAGCAGGGCGTCGCATTTCGCCAGGTTCTTTCGCTGATGATCGCGCAGCGCGCGCCGTCGTATTTCCTGCGTCACGGCTATACCGAACTCGAACGTCTGACGGATAGCTATTTGCGGTTGCTGGCGAACGGCGGCGTCATCACGATTGCGCTGCGCGATGCCGCGTTGTCCGCACAAGTGGACCTGCGCCACGCACTGAACAATACGCAGAACGCGGACTCGTTCGTGTCTCGCAAGGCTGTGACGTCGATGCGCTCGCATCTGCTGGCGGCGCTCGGTATTCCGAGTTTCTATGAACTCGACCGGCTCGATTTGCAGGCGACAGGCACGCTCAACAACGCCGTGCAGCAGGCCGTGAGTGAACGCCTCGCCGCTGCCGCCACGCGGGATGGCGCGAAAGCCGCCGGAATCGTCGGCTATGAAATGCTGCGTGCCTCCGACGATCCGTCGAGGATCGCCTATAGCTTCACACTGTTCGAGCGGCGCGACGGCGCGAACCTCGTGCGGGTGCAAACCGATAGCGTCAACCAGCCATTCGACATCAATTCCGGCGCACGCCTGAATCTCGGCTCGACCGCGAAAATGCGTACGGTGGTGACGTATTTGCAGATCGTCTCCGACCTGCATGCGCGTTATGCACCGCTGAGCACAGCGGAGCTGAAAGCCGTGAAGCCCGACCCGAACGATCAGCTCACGCGCTGGGCGCTCGACTATCTGACGCATACCTCGGACCGCTCGCTACCAGCCATGCTCGATGCGGCCGTGGAACGCAAATACTCGGCGAGTCCGGGCGAAACGTTTTATACGGGCGGCGGCGCGCAGAGCTTCAATAACTTCGACTCCGACGACAACAGCCGCATTCTCACCGTGCACCGCGCATTCCAGCATTCGGTGAATCTGGTGTTCGTGCGGCTGATGCGCGATATCGTCCACTACGAGATGGTGCAGACCACCGGACCGTCGTCGCAATGGCTGGGCGATCCGGCGATGCGCAAGATGTATCTCACGCGTTTCGCCGATCAGGAAAGCCGCGTGTATATGAATCGCTTCTACACGAAGTACCACGGCAAAGCGCCCGAGCAGCAGCTGGCCTTGCTGCTGCTCGGCGTGCGCAAATCACCGCCTAAGGTGGCGACGGTGTTGCGCAGTGTGGCACCGGACGAATCGAATGCGTGGTTCAACGCGAAGATGCGTGCCGCGTTGAAGAACACGCCGGCTGCCTCCATGCTGGACGATGAGGATCTGGCGAACCTGTATGACAAATATGCGATCGACCGCTTCAATCTGAACGATCGCGGCTACATTTCGAGCGTGCATCCGCTTGAGTTGTGGACCCTCAACTATCTGCGCGCTCATCCTGACGCGACGCTCGACCAGATACAGAACGCGAGCCGCGACGTGCGCCTGTCGACGTATTCGTGGCTTTTCAAGACCCGCTATCACGCCACCCAGGATCGCCGCATCAAGCGGATGGTCGAATTGCGTGCGTTCGATGCGATCGGCAAATCCTGGCAGGCGCTCGGCTATCCGTTCGCGACGCTCACGCCGTCGTATGCGGCGGCGATTGGCGCGTCCGGCGACCGCCCGGCTGCGCTTGCGCAACTGATTGGTGTGATTGCTAACGATGGCAACAAGGTGCCGACAGAAAGCCTCACCCAACTCGACTTCGCGAAAGATACGCCGTACGAAACGCATTTCCAGCGTGCGGCGGTAGCGCCGCAGCAGCAACTGTCGCCGGAGATTGCCGGGGTAGTCAGGGGGTTGTTGCGTGACGTGGTATTGGGCGGTACGGCCAAGCGTCTCGCGCAGGGCATGACGTTCCCCAACGGCCAGACACTTGAGATTTACGGCAAGACCGGCACCGGCGATCAGCGCTTCAACGTGTGGGCCAAAGGCGCGCGTCTGATCGAGTCGCGCAAGGTGAACCGCAGTGCAACCTTCGTGTTTGTGATGGGAGACCGCTTCTACGGCACGCTGACCGCCTGGGTGCACGAGCCGTATGCAGCCCATTACGACTTCACGAGTGCGCTCTCGGTGCAGTTGCTGAAGTCGCTCGCGCCGGTGTTGCAGCCGTTGCTGGACAATCCGCCTGCCAAAACCGCTTCTGTAACGAAGGTGACCGAGCAATAAGCGCTTGGGTTAGCAACGGGCAATGACTGCTTGATAACCGTGCGAGACGTTATGGACGAAGTCGTGCTCCGTGTGATCTCGCAAGAGAAGGGCCGCTGTCAGTGGCTAATAACCGGCATCTGTTGCCGGCTTAAGGAACAGTTCGTGCACGGGCGCGAAATGGGCGTATAGCGGCAGAATCGCACCGCCCATTGCCCGCGCATCGGCGCCGATGGTGCCTTCCAGTAGTTGCGGGCGCACCATTCCCTCCCATTCAAAGCGATCGAGCACGCGCTCGGTTCGGCGGATGATTTCGCGGACCAGTTGCCGGTCGAGCTCGCCGTCGATCACCACCGCTTCAAGGTCGAGCAAGGCAGCCGCATTGGTCAACGCGCTGGCGATGGCCGGGCAAGCGGTGTCGAGCCATTGTTCGGTCAGCCGCCACATTTCAGGCGACAACGCGCGATGGTCATGCGCGGCGGCGGCCGGCGCACCCGCATCGCTCAACAGCCGTTCCAGAATAAAGCCCGATGCTGCGTGCAGCAGTTGCCGCGCGGGTTTGCGAGCGCTGCCGTCCCGCAGCGGTATCGAGCCGACTGCGCCCGCGTTGTCGTGCGGTCCGGCATGCAAACGGCCGTCGATCACCAGGCCGCCGCCGATAAACGTGCCGACGAACAGGTAGAGAAAATTGTGAATCCCGCGGCCCTGGCCCATCACGAGTTCGGCCGCGCAGGCGGCGGTGGTGTCTTTGGCGAACTCGACCGGCAAGCCCGTCATCGTCGCGATGCGACTGCGCAAGTCGATCTCGTGCCACGCTTCCAGCGCTTCTTGCGGCGCGCCGAGAAAGTCGCGCCAGCCGCCGAGCCACAACGGCGCCGCCACGCCCACGCCAACCACTTTGTGCGCCTTCGCGCCGAGCGTCTGATTCACGCGTGCCAGTTTGCTTTCGAGCGCGGAAAATAGCGTGCGCGGATCGGGATAGGCATAGTCGACTACATCGCGGCACACCACGCGGCCCGCGAAATCCATCGCCAGTACGTCGAGACTGCGGCGTCCCACCTTGATGCCGATGGTGTACGCGCCGTCGGCACGCAACGCGATCGGCACCGAGGGTTGACCGATGCGGCCGCGCACGCGCGCCTGCTTCTCGAGCAGGCCATCGTCGATCAGACGGTCGACGATCATCGACACCGTCTGCATCGACAGCCGCGTGAGACGGCCCACGTCGGCTTTCGGCAGCGGTCCATGCAAACGGATCGCCTGCAGGACGATTCGTTCATTGAACTGCCGCATGCCGACCTGATTCGAGCCGACCGTGCGTTTAAGGGGCGAGCGGGTGCCGGTAGTATCCATCGTCGCGTGCCCCTCAGCGGGATGCAACCATCATGCAATCGCCTTGACGTCCGCTGTCTTCGCGCCCGTCATGATCGCCACGGCCTCCGACATGTGGATGTCTTTGGTGTTCACGAGCGCCGCGCGCCGGCCGAGCCGCTGGATATGAATGCGGTCCGCGACTTCGAACACGTGCGGCATGTTGTGGCTGATCAGGATGACCGGCAGGCCGCGCTCGCGCACGCGGCGGATCAGTTCGAGCACCATGTTGCCTTCCTTCACGCCGAGCGCGGCGGTGGGCTCGTCGAGAATCACCACATGCCGCGCGAACGCCGCGCTGCGCGCCACAGCCACGCCCTGACGCTGGCCGCCGGATAACGTTTCGACCGCCTGGCGCATCGAGCGGATGCCGATTTGCAGATCCTTCATATGCGCGGTGGCTTCGTCGAGCATGCGGCGCTTGTCGATCATCTTGAAGATCGAGCCGCGCCAGCCCGGTTTGACAAGCTCACGGGCGAGAAACAGGTTTTCGGCGATGCTCATGGCGGGCGCCACCGCGAGTTCCTGGTACACGGTTTCGATGCCTTGAGCGCGTGCATCCAGAGGGCTGCGGAATTTGACCGGCTTGCCGTCGAGCAGGATTTCGCCTTCGTCGGGAACGGTGGCGCCCGAAAGCGCCTTGATCAGCGAGGACTTGCCCGCGCCGTTATCGCCGATCACGGCGAGAATCTCGCCGGGCAGCACTTCGAAATCGCAGCCGTCGAGCGCGGTGACGTTGCCGTAGCGTTTGACGAGTCCGCGTGCCTGCAGAACGGGCATCACGGCAGAAACGGAAGTAGGTGTCGACATGACAGGTTCCTTTGAGCGTTCAACCGCGACGATGGGAAAGTTTGTCCGCGGCGACCGCGAGAATCACCAGCATGCCGGTGATCAACACCTGGTAGACCGAAGAGACGCCGATCAGCGTCAGGCCATTGCGAAACACGCCGACGATCAGCGCGCCGAGCAGTGTGCCGGTAATCGAGCCACGTCCGCCGAACAGACTCGTGCCGCCCAGCACCACCGCCGTAATGCTGTCGAGGTTCTCGGTTTGCCCCGCCTGCGGATCGCCGACGCCGGTGCGCGACACCGACAACAGCGCGGCGATACCGTAGATCGCGCCGGCCAGCGAATACACGGTGAGCAAAATCTTCTGCGACGAGAGGCCCATCAGGCGCGCGGCTTCGGGGTTATTGCCGAGCGCATACAGATGACGGCCCGGCACGGTGTCACGCAAGACGAACCACGTCGCCACGTACATCAGCAGCGTGAGCACCGTGCCGTAGGTGACATCGGCTGGGCCGAGCTTGAACGTGTTGCCGAGGAACATGATTGCGTCCGGCAGATTCGAGACACTCTCCGCGTTCGAATAGATCTGCGTGAGTGCGAACGCGATGTTCAGGGTACCGAGCGTGACGATGAAGGCTGGCAGTTTGATGCGTGTGATCAGCACGCCGTTGAGCGTGCCGAACAGCGTGCTCGCGGCAATGCCGCACAGAATCGCGAGAATGGGCGGCACGCCGAGCGTGACCGCGAATTTGGTCATGATGATCGAGCCGAACGCCATCACCATCCCGCACGACAGATCGATCCCGCCTGTCAGCACGATCAGCGTCTGGCCGATGGCGATGACGGCGACCACCATCGTCTGCTGCAGGATCAGCGAGAGGTTCTGGAACGACAGGAACCGGTTGCTCTGCGAAATAAAGAAGCCGCAGGCCAGCAGCAGGGCGATCAGCGGTCCGATTTCAGCGAGCGACGGCAAGCGGTCGGCGAAGGGGCGCGAGTGGCTGGCGGGCGCGGAAGGGGTCGACATGATAGGTGTCCTCGATGCATAAGCGTGGCGGGTTGGCCACGCGGTATATGCGCGGGGCCGGCCATCCGGCAACCCAACGGAGCGGGCCGCCGTTCAATGCGCGTTACTTGTTGCCCCAGCAGTTGTCGAGGCCGAACTTCGTATTCTTGCTGTCGACGCCGGACATCGGCTTGTCGGTGATCAGCGTCACGCCCGTGTCCTGATAGCCGGAGACCTTCTTCCCGGTCTTCGCGTAATCGACGCCCGCCGTCACGCCGAGCGCGGCCATCTTCAACGGATACTGCTGCGAGGTCGCGGCAATCGCGCCGGCCGTCACATTGCGTACGCCTTCGCAGCCGCCGTCGATCGAAACGATCATCACGCTCTTATCCTTGCCCGCCGCTTTGAGCGCACGATACGCACCCGCTGCGGCCGGTTCGTTGATCGTGTAGACCACGTTGATATCCGGCGATTTCTGCAGGCAGTTTTCCATCGCCGTCTGGCCCTTCGACTGATCGCCGCGGGTGTCCTGGCTGCAGACGATCGACGGATCGCCTTCCTTCACGCCGAAGCCTTCCAGGAAGCCGTTATGACGCAGCACGCCGACCGAAACGCCGGGTGCGAGGTCGAGCGTGGCAATCTTCGCGGGCTTGCCGTTCATGGCCGCTTTCGCATACCTGCCGATCAGCACGCCGGCTTTGAAGTTGTCGGTGGCGAAGAGGGCGTCCGTGGCATCTTGCGGATCGGTCGGCGTGTCGAGTGCAACCACCATCACACCGGCCGCGCGCGCTTTCCTGATGCTCGGCACGATCGCTTTGGTATCGCTCGGCGTGATCAGAATCGCTTTTGCGCCGGCCGTCATCATGTTTTCGATGGCAGTGACCTGGCTCGCGTTGTCGCCGTCGAACTTGCCGGCGGCGGTGATCAGCTTGGCGCCGTCTTTCGAGGCAGCCGCTTCGGCGCCTTGTTTCATCTTCACGAAGAACGGATTGGTGTCCGTCTTGGTGATGAGGCCGACGACAGGCTGGTCGGCCGCCTGGCTCGCGCTCGCACACCACGCTGCCGATGCCGCGATGCACATCGACACGATTTTCCTGGCGACAGGAAGCCTGTGGGAATTCAGATTCATGGGACGCTCCTCCGGTTATTGGCCACGACGCTGTGAACTGTGGGCGGGTAGCGCACGCGAACGCTGCGCGCTTGCCACCTGTTTGCTACCTGCTTGCAATCTGGTTTGGAACCTGTAGCGATTTCGAGTCAGTCCGAAGCCGGCTGCTTAAATCACTTTAGTTGATTTAGTACAGCAGGCATGGGGACGCTCGTCAAGAAAACGATCGTGCCGGAAGTTGACGTGCTGAGGCCGCCACGAGGGCGGTGAGTCATACGTGGCGGGGCTTGGCGGAGGTGGTGGGGTGCAAGGTCGAGCACCGGAACTTCGGGAAAGTCCTGGTTCGTTTGAAAGCGAATTGAAGACTTACGTGATCTTTCGCGACAGATTTACATCCGCGTCAGCGCTGCCGTTCGATTCATCATCTGCTGGATCAGGACTGGGCGTTCAATTTCGCGCCTGACGGCCAGGACGCACTTATCGACTATCTGTTCACGCCGGAATGTTGCGGCAAAACGCGCTCATCGCGAAACGCCGAAATGCACCATTTCAGGCATCAAACGATGCTATTATTGGTGCTAATATTTGCGGAGATTCCCATGCGCACGACTATTTCGCTTGATGACGACTTGATCGCCAAGGCTCAAGCCTATACAGGCGTGGAGGAAAAAACGGCACTCGTGCGTGAAGCGCTAAAGGCTTTGATCCAGCGTGAAGCCGCGAAACGACTCGCGAATCTTGGCGGTAGCCAACCGGGCATCAAGGGCGCGCCGCGTCGGCGGCAGGACGTCGAATGATTCTTGTCGACACGTCGGTCTGGATTGACCATATCAACGCCTCTGATTCCATGCTGATTAGCCTGCTTGCCGAGGAGCGCGTGCTGGCTCATCCCTATGTGATAGGCGAGATTTCGCTCGGTAGTCTGCGTGACCGTGACGTCGTGCTTGGCGCGTTGCTCGATCTGCCGCGCGCGCCAGTTGCAACGCCGGAGGAGACGTTTTATCTGATCGAGCGCGAAGGTTTGTTCAATCGCGGAATCGGATATGTCGATACATCGCTGTTGGCATCCGTGCGCCTACAGCCCGGCACCACTCTCTGGACACGCGACAAGCGGTTGAAGAAGGTTGCCGATGAACTCAATCTCGGCGCGGTGCTCGCGCATTAGATAACGGAAAGGCGGTTTTGCCGATGCCCGATCAAGCTGCCGGACCATCGCGAGCGACTGAGCCCCAGCCCCGGTCTAACGGAATTTCTCCGCAATACTGCCGGTAACGTCCGCGGCGCGCTCGATCTGGTGGGCGAGATCTTCCATCTGTTCGGCCCAGGCCAGCACGCGCGCGCCAAATGCCGTCACGGTGCAGCCTGACGGCACCCGGTCGATGAGCGGCTCGCCCAGCCGCCGTTCAAGCTCGGTCAGGCGGCGCGACAAGGTCGGCGCGCTCAGATCACATGCCGCCGCAGCGGCTCGCATAGTCCCGCCGCGCGCGATCTCCACCAGAATCCGCAAGTCGTCCCAGTCTACGTGTTCCATTTTTGAAACGCTCGATTTTGAAATTGGGCATAGCATAACGTGGATGGCGAGGATAGCATTGGACCTGGCCATACTCGTCCCGGCATCTGGCGGAGAAACCCGAGGGTTTCATCGGCAGCTGGCGGCAAGTGTGGCGACCTGACCCATCACACGACTCAACGGCTATCAATACGTAGACCGAACGAGCGATACGGAGACATCGATGATTCGTCATTTCCAGCCGGCGCGGCGTCGCGCCATCGTAGCCAGCGCAGCCTTCCTCGCAGTGTCGATTCTGCCGATGCCCACTGCGTTCGCCCAAGCCACCCAGGCCGCTCACAAGCCGAAAGTCGCGCTGGTGATGAAGTCGTTGGCGAACGAGTTTTTCCTGACCATGGAAACCGGCGCCAAGGATTATCAGAAGCAGAACCCCACGAAATTCGATCTCGTCACGAACGGTATCAAGGACGAAACGGATACGGCTAACCAGATTCGCATCGTCGAGCAGATGATCGTGTCGAAGGTCGACGCACTCGTGATCGCCCCGGCCGATTCCAAGGCGCTGGTGCCGGTGCTCAAGAAGGCGGTCGACGCCGGCATTATCGTGGTCAATATCGACAACAAGCTGGATCCGGATGTGCTCAAGTCGAAAGACCTCAACATCCCGTTCGTCGGGCCGGATAACGCCAAGGGCGCATTGAAGGTGGGCGACTACCTGGCCAGGCATCTGAAGTCGGGCGACAACGTCGCCATTATCGAAGGCGTCTCGACCACCACCAACGCGCAGCAACGCTCGGCCGGCTTCAGGCAGGCCATGGCGGCGGGCGGCATGAAGGTCGTTTCGCTGCAATCGGGTGAGTGGGAAATCGATAAGGGCAACGCTGTAGCGAGCCAGATTCTCAATGCGAACCCGGACGTCAAGGCGCTGCTGTGCGGCAATGACAACATGGCAATCGGCGCAGTATCGGCCGTGCGCGCGGCAGGCAAGGTCGGCAAGGTGCAGGTGGTGGGCTACGACGACATCAATGCGATCAAGCCGATGCTCGCCGATGGCCGCGTTCTCGCCACAGCGAATCAGTACGCCGCCAGGCAGGCCGTGTTCGGTATCGACACGGCTTTGAAGGCACTTGCTGAGCACAAGAAACAGTCGGAATTGTCGGGCGTCGTCGAAACGCCTGTCGATCTGGTCACCAAGTAAGACTGGCATAGCGCGTGGCCCTTGTTGTTCATGTCGCACGCGGGCCGCGCCGCCTGATCTTTGTCTGGCTTTATCAATCTGATGTCCACTCCCTTCCTGTCCTTGGCCGATGTCCCGCCCGTGTTGAGTGTTCGCGGCATCGGCAAGACCTACGCGGGGCCGGTGCTCGCCGATATCTCGCTGGAATTGCACGCGGGCGAGGTGCTGGCGCTGACCGGCGAAAACGGCGCGGGCAAGAGCACCTTGTCCAAGATCGTCGGCGGTCTCGTTCCGCCGACTACCGGTTCGATGACGCTCGGCGGCGCTGCCTACACGCCGGCCAGCCGCAAGGACGCCGAGGCGCTCGGCGTGCGCATGGTCATGCAGGAGTTGAACCTGCTGCCGACCCTCTCGGTGGCGGAGAATCTGTTCCTGAACCGCTTGCCGCAGCGCGGCATGTTCGGCTGGATCGACCGCGCCAAACTGCGCGAGGACGCCCGGCACGCCATGGCGCAAGTCGGGCTCGACGCGATCCACCCTGACACGCTGGTGGGCACGCTGGGCATCGGGCATCAGCAGATGGTCGAGATCGCGCGCAATCTGATCGGCGATTGCCGCGTGCTGATCCTCGACGAACCCACGGCAATGCTGACCGCCCGCGAGGTGGACCTGCTGTTCGAGCAGGTCGAACGGCTCAAGGCGCGCGGCGTGGCGCTGGTGTACATCTCGCACAGACTGGAAGAGTTGAAGCGTATCGCGGGGCGCGCTGCCGTGCTGCGCGACGGGCGGCTCGTGCATGTCGACGAGATGGCCAATCTCCCGGCCGACCGTCTGGTCACGCTGATGGTGGGGCGCGATATCGGCGAGCGGATCGATCTCGGCGAGCGGCGCATTGGCGACGTGGCGCTCAAGGTCACGGGCATGACCCGCGAGCCGGCCGTGCGCGAGGTGTCTTTCGAAGTGAAGGCCGGCGAAATTTTCGGCATCAGCGGTTTGATCGGCGCGGGCCGCACGGAATTGATGCGGCTCATCTACGGGGCCGACCGCGCGGATGCCGGTACGGTGTCGATCGCGCATGGCGGCGGGCCGCTTGAGCCGGTGAAGGTTTCGTCGCCAACGGACGCGGTGAAGAACGGCATCGCGCTGATTACGGAGGACCGCAAAGGCGAGGGCCTCCTGCTGACGCAGCCTATTGCGGCCAATATCTCGCTCGGCCATCTGCGCGCAGTGTCGAAGAACGGCGTGGTGGACGGCCGTCGCGAGGCGGCGCTGGCGCGCAAACAGATCGATGCGATGAGCATCCGTAGCGCGGGGCCGTCGCAACCGGTGTCCGAACTCTCGGGCGGGAACCAGCAGAAGGTGGTGATCGGGCGCTGGCTCGAGCGCGATTGCACGGTGCTGCTGTTCGACGAACCGACGCGCGGCATCGACGTCGGCGCGAAGTTCGATATCTATGCCTTGATGGGTGCGCTCGCGCGGGAAGGCCGCGCGTTGGTGGTGGTGTCGAGCGATCTGCGCGAGTTGATGTCGATTTGCGACCGGATTGGGGTGATGTCGGCAGGACGGATGACCGGCATGTTCGAGCGCGGAAGCTGGACACAGGACGCGCTGCTGGCAGCGGCGTTCGCGGGCTACACGAAACGTGATGCGCTGCTGCACGATCCGATCGAACCCGACGCACGGGCGCCCCACGCGAAAGCGCCCGGCGCAGCGGCGCTCGACGCAAAGGCGCGCAGTGAAAAGGCACCCGGCGCAGCGGCTCCCGACGAAAAATCGCCCAGTGAAAAGGCGCCCGGTGCACCGGCGCCCGACGAAAAATCTGTGGAGGATTGAAGCATGACCGCACCAACCAGCCTGCCTACGTTGCAGAACGAACCGCCCAAAGACGCGAAGCCGATCGGCACGCGTCTTGGATTCTCGAACTACCTCGGCCTGCTCGGCGCGTTGCTCGGGATGATCGTCCTGTTCTCGCTGCTGAGTTCGCACTTCCTGAGCTACGACACCTTCAGCACGATCGCGAACCAGATTCCCGATCTGGTCGTGATGTCGGTCGGCATGACCTTCGTGCTTATCATCGCCGGGATCGACCTGTCGGTCGGCTCCGTGCTGGCGCTCGGCGCGGCGCTCACGAGCGTCGCGGCCTTGCAGTGGCACTGGCCGGCGTTGCCCGCGGCCTTGCTCGGCATGGCGGGGGCGGCCTTGACGGGCTGCGTGACCGGCGCGATTACCGTGGCCTGGCGGATTCCTTCGTTCATCGTGTCGCTCGGCGTGCTCGAGGCGGCCCGTGGTCTTGCGTACCAGATGACCAACTCCCGCACGGCCTACATTGGCGATGCGTTCGATTTCCTGTCCAACCCGATTGCGTTCGGCATTTCTCCCGCGTTCCTGATTGCCGTCGTCGTGATGGTCGCGGCGCAGTTGGTACTGACCCGCACGGTGTTCGGGCGCTATCTGATCGGCATCGGCACAAACGAGGAAGCGGTGCGTCTCGCGGGCGTCAACCCGCGGCCCTACAAGATTGCCGTTTTCGCGATGATGGGCCTGTTAGCCGGCCTCGCGTCCCTGTTCCAGATTTCGCGGCTCGAGGCAGCGGACCCGAATGCCGGCTCGGGCATCGAATTGCAGGTGATCGCGGCCGTCGTGATCGGCGGAACGAGTTTGATGGGCGGGCGCGGCTCGGTGATCAGCACGTTCTTTGGCGTGTTGATCATCTCGGTGCTGGCCGCAGGCCTCGCCCAGATCGGGGCGACCGAGCCGACCAAGCGCATCATCACGGGGGCGGTCATTGTCGTGGCTGTCGTGCTGGATACATATAGAAGCCGGCGCCGCGCCGCATAAATTGACCAATATGGACCATGCGTAGATGGTCAGCAGGAGAGTGAACGTGTCGAAAGAAGCGAAGCAGGGCCGCGTACTCGTGGTGGGCAGCATCAATACCGACCTGGTCGCCCGTGCCCCGCATTTGCCGCGGCCCGGCGAGACGATCGGCGGACATGAGTTCTCGCAGGTTGCCGGCGGCAAGGGTGGCAACCAGGCCGTAGCGGCCGCTCGCATCGGCGCGCGCGTGGCGATGGTTGGCCGCGTGGGGAAAGATGCGAACGGCGCCCAGCGGGTCCAGGATCTGGAAGCGGAGGGTATCGACTGCGCGGGTATTGACGTCGACCCGGCCCAGCCTACCGGCGTGGCGATGGTGACGGTGTCGGACGACGGGCAGAACACGATCGTGGTGGTCGCGGGCAGTAACGGCGAACTCACGCCTGAGAACGTCGCGCGCCACGAAGCGGCGATCAAGGCCAGCGACGTCGTGGTCTGCCAACTGGAAACGCCGTGGGATTCGGTCCACGCAACCCTCGCGCTCGCCCGGCGGCTGGGCAAGATCACCGTGCTGAACCCGGCGCCGGCAACCGGCCCGCTGCCCGCGGAATGGCTGCCGCTCGTCGACTACCTCGTGCCGAACGAGGTCGAGGCCGCGATACTCGCCGGCCTGCCGGTCGAATCGCAAAGCGGCGCGAGAAGGGCGGCGCTGGAACTGCAACGCGGCGGCGCCCGCAACGTGATTGTCACGCTCGGTGCGCAAGGCGCTTACCTGTTGCCGGAAGGCGGCGAAGGCACGCATTTTGCCGCGCCGCAGGTGCGGGCGGTCGATACGACCGCGGCCGGCGATACCTTTATCGGTGTCTTTGCCGCACAACTCGCCGCCCGGCAGCCGCTGGAAGGCGCGATCAGCCTCGCACAACGCGCGGCTTCGATTTCCGTCACGCGCGCGGGTGCTCAGCCGTCGATCCCGACTCGCGCGGAAGTCGACCGCGCAGCCTGAGAATCTGTCATAGGGCCGAGGTCCGGCTCAGAACCGGCCCGGATCGAACAGATTCGAACTGAAATCGCAGCACTGCGCGGCGAGCCGTGCGATTTCTGCATTGAGCGATACGTCTGACGATTGAGAAGGTTAAAGATTTGCGTTCTGCATGTCGTTATCCAGTCCAATAGGTCGGGACCATCGGACATATTCGTGCCTCACGAAGGGATGGGATGAACGATGCAATAGCTCTTCGGGGGAATGAATCTTGAATCACCAACGATCGCCATGGTCGCGCGCAGCGGCTCCGGGCGAGGTCATCTATTCGGAAGGCTTCGCAGGCGATGCCGTCATCTACGTGATCGCAGACGGCAAAGTCGAAATCTCCACTCAATGCGACGACAAGAAAGTCATTCTCGCCACGCTGGGAAAGGGCGAGTTTTTTGGCGAAGTGTCCTTGTTGCCGGCCGAACCGCGCGCGCACACCGCGAAAGCCATTAGCTTCTGTCAGTTGACCGTGATCGCGGCAAGCGTCGTGGAAGAGGAACTCGAACGCGTATCGCCGCTGCTGCGCCATATCGTGCGCACCATGATCCGCCGCGTGAAGAAGAAGGACGATATCCTCGCCACCAATACGCATGCCGATTTTCTGCCAGGTGTTCTCTCATACGCGCATGTTCTGTCGCTGATGGCAGGCACTGAGAACGCAGACCGGGTGGACGGACGCACGCGTCGCGCTCAAGGGGAGGAATTCTCGCTGCCCCTGCCTGAAGTCATCAAGAAGTGCCATGCGATTGCGGGCCATTCCCGTCCGCATGTGATGGCGATGCTCAAGCGCATGGAAAAGCTCAACCTCGTGACGCTCGAACCGGGCCGCTCGGATCGCGTCAGCACGATGTCTGCGCGCTATTCGACGCAAGACGGCGCAGCCGGGCGGCAGCTCGTGACCTTCGATCCCGTGCGAATTACGGAACGGGCGCAGCAGGTGGCGGACCACGATCTCGATGTCTCGATCAATAGCGAACTGGAACTGATCGAGCTCGCTGACCTGGAAGCGCTGATCGGCGTCGAGAAGAATCTGATTCTCAACAAGCTCTCGAATGGGGAAATTGCGGAAGACATCTTCGCGTTTCGCAAGACCCGGGTACTGAACTACGTCGAGGAAAAGGGCATCACGTATTTTTCCCGGCGCAATCCTCGTGGCACAAGCGAAATCAAGTCTCTGGCCGACCTGGAGTTTGTCGACCAGCGAACCTTGTTCGAAGCCGTGAGCGCCTTCGACACCTATGACCTCGCAAAATTGCTCGCCGCGGTGACGGGCGAGCCGGTCGCCGATCGTTTGTTCTCGGTGATGACCGAGGCGCGAAAGAAGGAGGTGTCGTGGGTCATGCGTCGTGAAATCAAGATCGATCCGCTCGAGATTGCCGAGATCGAAGAGCGATTCATCGAGACCGTACGCGCGATCAAATCGTCGGCCGCCTCTGCGGCGCCGCTTTCCAATGTGGATGTCTGACGCCTGGTGGTCGGACAACAGGCCGCGTTCAGGTCCGGTCCGATGACCGGGGCAGCCATTCGAGAGGATGTATGGATCTTTTGACGCTATTTGGCGCCCTGTTTGGCGTGACGGCCATCGTGGCCGGATTTTCGCTCGAGGGCGGGCACTTCACCTCGCTGTTTCAGCTGGAGGCGTTCGTGATCGTTTTGGGCGGCACGTTTGGTGCGGTGATGATCCAGAACACGTGGGCCAGGTTTTATGACGGCGTGAAGCAACTGCGGCTCGCCTTTGTGAAAGCGCGGCAGGTCGACCGGGAAAGCTTGTCGGTCCTGCTCGAGTGGGGCGATCAGGCGAAGCTGAACGGCATGCTCGTGTTCGAGTCGATCGAGGCTGCCGGCATCAATCCGTTTGCCAAACGAGGCCTCGAGCTGCTGGCCAACGGGGTCTCGACTGCCGTGCTCGAAGACGCCTTGCAACGGGAACTGGATGCCTATGAGCGCAATCACATGGCGGCCGCGCGGATCTGGCAGCAGGCGGGTGGCTATGCGCCGACGTTCGGCATTCTGGGCGCGGTGCTTGGCCTGATTCAGGTGACCGGCCATATGCTCGAGCCGGCGCAACTCGGGCAAGGTATTGCCGTCGCGTTTGTCGCGACCCTGTACGGTCTCGCGTTGGCGAATCTGGTCTTTCTGCCGTTGTACGGAAAGATCAGGGCGCAGGTGGATAGCGAATTGCGCTTTAGACGCTTATACCTCGATGGCTTGCTCGCGATTTCGCGCAAGGAGTCGCCCCACACGATCGAAACCCGGCTGGCGGGCGACATCCGGGAAAGATCGGCTGAGTTGCTGGGCTAAGCGGCCTCGAAGCCGGCCTCGATCGGTTGGCGGCAGCGCGCCAGGCGCCCATTCAAACGCAATTCGGAAGCAGACGTTTCGAGCATGAGCACCTCTTCGGGTAACAAGCGCCTTGCGGCGGACAGAACCGGCTATCAGCACGACGACCACGACGGGGACGGCGAGGCGCAGTCCGGGCGCTGGCTGATTTCCTATGCGGACCTCATCACCACGCTGATGGTGCTGTTCCTCGCGCTTTACGTGCTGCAGTTGGCGAAAAACCGCGAGCTCGAACTAAAGGCGCTCGCGCACCGCGAGGTGAACGGGCAGACGCCTGCCGGCAGCGCTCGCGCGCCAGTCGCCGTGGCTGGCGTGCCCGATGCCGCGAGGCGGCAGCTTCTTTCGTTGCTGGCGCCGCTTCAGGACAACCGCCAGATCACGATTTCGAATGCCTCACAGGGTGTGGAAATCGCCATCAACGCGAAAGTGCTCTTCAACTCGGGCGACGCGCATTTGTTGCCGGAATCTTTCGGGGTGTTGGATCAGATCGCCGGGGTACTGCGCGACCGTTCGAACAACAATATCCTCGTCGAGGGACACACGGACAGTGTGCCGATATCGACCGCGAAGTACGAATCCAACTGGGAACTGTCGTCGGCACGCGCCGGTGCCGTGGTTCGATTCTTTGCCGATAAGGGAATCGAACCTCACAGAATGGCCGCTATCGGCAGGGCGGACAACTTTCCGCTGATCATCGGCGACGATGCGGCAGCGCGAGCTGCGAATCGGCGCGTCACTATTCTTGTGGAATATTGACTCCCTGACAGGGTGGGCACGCCGCGAATCAGCGGCGGTCTTTCTGCCGTTTCCAAGCCTCAAAACCGTCCTGCTCATTTGGCTTCTCACGCAACTCTGAGCTAAACCGGGCACCATGTGCTTCTCGAGCATCCGGTGATGTGCGGCGCGCGAAGTTTTTTAATCGGCCGCTCTCAAAAAAATACCGTTTGGAACAACCCGTTTCGCCGTGCGACGCGCTACCAGCAAGGCGCTGCGCTCCAGTGCGAGGCGAAGCGAGCTCATCGCTTACGTCACACAAAAAAATGCGTGCGGCGCGCCGCTTGTCCCACGTTCAAGCGATTCATAAATCCCCGTCAATCCCCGTAGTGCGGGCCAGCGCACATTGCGATTCAAGCGCTGGCCGCGTCGACCGCGCGACAAATCGGACAAAACGACGGCTCGCCGTCTCAAGTTTGCGACAGTTCGGACCACGACCTAAAAAAGCTATTTCGACGAATTGAGCTCGGCATATTTGACTGGAATATTCGTCACACCATTGCCAGTCAAATTGCGATCAATGAATCGGTTGGGTTCGCAGAAGGTGTAGGTCCCCCGTGGCAGGAGCATTTGCGCCGGCAATTGACCATTTTTCTCACGTAGCCGTGAAGCCATTTTTTAGCGGCTCAGGCCGGTTTCGCTGGCACGTTTTCAGGTCAGAAGTGAAACATTTCTAGTGTTGCAAGTACGCCCAGGTCCTCTTTTCGTCCGAACTATTCAATGCCATCAAGCCTTTCCGCAGCTTGGCACTCTTCTGGCGTAGTTGTCTGCAACGGTGCGCTGCTTGAGCAGTACAGGGCGCTCCGGTTTCAGGCGCCACAGAACGGCTGACGGGGGGATTCAGTTCTGCGGCGCCGGAAAACTTCGACACAGCGTCGGTCTGCATGGCCGGTCGTGCCGAGGACGGGAGACAGCGTCACTGGCTTCGGCGGTGATCGAGGTTCCCAAGAGATGGCGTTGGGGAGGGGAAGGGCCGGAGCGCACTCAAAGAAGCCCTCCAGCACCTGACCGGTTAACCAGGCCAACCCCGGCTGCGCAGTCAGCAGCCTTCCACCAATGCTCGGTCCCGCAGCGGGCATGTTTTGAGTACCTGAGTTAAAAACTTCTTTTTCTAGGAGCTTCAAAATGCAAAAAACTCTCGACCTGATTCGTGCCTTTGCGCGTGAAGAAGATGGTGTGACGGCGATTGAGTATGGTCTGCTGGCTGCGTTGATTGCGGTCACGATCATCACAGCAGTTCAATTGGTCGCTACAGATCTCAACGCTACTTTTGGCAAGATTTCAACCGCACTCGCGGCCGCCTAATGCATAGTGAATAACCACATTGCAGGTTTGCCTGGTCAGGGGCAATAGATTGAGCGAAGAGTGGCCCTGCTTCTTCGGGGCTGCTCTTTCCTCACTAATAGCGAAGTGGAAACGGGGAACTCCATGAACGCTTTCGAATTTCCAGTTGGTGTGTGCCTGTTCGGACTGGTGGCGATGGCCGCAGGCTGGGATTTACATGCCCGGCGCATTCCGAACTGGCTGGTGCTGACGGGGCTGGCGCTGGCGCTGACGATGCAGTGGCATCTGCATGGAGCCGGCGGCGGCTCGGGGCGGTGGGCGCTCGGCATGCTGACTGGCGGCGGCCTGTTTTTGCCCCTGTATCTGCTGCGCGGCATGGGCGCGGGTGACGTAAAACTGATGGCTGCGGTTGGCGCGTTCGTCGGACCTGACATCGCACTACAGATCGCATTGCTGACCTGCACGATGGGTGGTGCGTGGGCGCTGGCGGTGATTATTTCCAAGCGGGCTGTGAAATCCACCTGCACGAATATCCTGGCAATTTTGCTGGCTGGCATCAACCGCCGCGACAACATGAATACGCAAGGCAAGGGCACCGACTTTGCTTCGGTTGGGTCGTTGCCGTACGGCGTGGCCATTGCCATCGGCACGTTGGGCGTGATGTTTCTTCAAGCAGGCGCAGGCACGCGCTGACGGCTCAGCAAGCAGGCATCTGCCCATGACGTAAGAGCCTTCGCAGAAAGGCAAACAACAATAAGTGCAGCAGGCCCGTGCGCAGCACGGGATCACTGGGGGACTAACGTGATAAACAAATGGAAAACGGCGCCGGGCGCGCCGGCTGACATCAGCCGCCTGCAGGATGCCGGCCGGGCTCGCATCAAGGAGGGCGGCGCTGAAGAAAATCTGTTGGCGCGCGCGCCACGCACCATTGCCGACACCGGACTGGATCAAAATTTTCTGCTTGAACTGGTGGCCAAGACGGCTTTTCTGCTTGGAAAAGTATCGTTATCCAAACTGATTGAACGCCTCAAGCTGGGCGCCAGCGTCCTCGATGGCGTGGTGGCCTTCGGGGTGCGCGAACGGGTGCTGGAAATCGTGCGGCGCGGCGCCAGCGATATCGATGTCGATCTCCAACTCACCGATGGCGGCCGTCAGCGCGCGGCCGAATTCATGGCTCACTGCCGCTACGTCGGCCCGGCACCGGTGTCGTTGGCAGCATATGAAACCGTGCTGCGGCAGCAATCGGTGCGACAGATGCAAGTCACCCGCACCAGCGTGCGGGCTGCCTTTGCCGGCTTGACGATCAGGACAGCGCTGCTCGACGAGATCGGCGGCGCAGTCAACAGCGGCAAACCAGTGATCTTCTTCGGGCCACCGGGCAGTGGCAAAACTTCGTTAGCCGAACGATTGGGGCGGCTGCTGCCCGGCCGTGTGACTGTGCCGTATGCCATCGTAGTTGAAAACGAAGTCATCCAGATTTTCGATCCGCTGATTCACGAGCCGTGCGACACAGGAGCGCCCGACAATGCGTTGAGCGCACCTTCCGACTCCCGCTGGCAAGTTTGCCGGCGGCCCACCGTGCTATCCGGGGGGGAACTGACACTGGACATGCTCGAGTTGCGCTACGACGCGGCCAGCGGCTTTTACCAGGCGCCTCCGCATGTCAAGGCCAACGGCGGCTTATACATTGTCGACGATCTCGGGCGCCAGCGCGTGGCCCCGGCTGAGTTGATCAACCGATGGATCGTGCCGTTCGATCGCGGGCGCGACATGCTCACCTTGCATACCGGCTCGCGCTTCTCTCTGCCGTTCGACGTCTGGATTGCGTTTTCAAGCAATTTTGCGCCGGCGGATCTCGGCGACGAGGCATTTTTCCGGCGCCTCGGCTGCAAGCTGTATATCGGCCCCCTCGATGTCGCCGAGTATCGCGCCGTGTACGAACAGCGCTGTGAAGAACTAAACGTGGCGTCGGACGATGACGCGTTTGAGTATCTCGTGCATCACTTACATATGTCGTCCGGCCGGCCGCTGCTGGCATGTTATCCAGGTGACCTGTTGCGCATCGTGCTGGCCAATGCGCGTTACCTTGAGCAACCGGCCGTGGCGGATGGACCGAACTTGTTGCGCGCCTGGAACAGCTACTTCGCGGTGGTCGGCGACCACGACAACCCGCCACCCCAGCAGCAGGGTGGCGCGGAGTGGACAGCAAAAAAATTCGCGGCCGGTTAAGTGACCGGTTAAGCGGCCGGAAACTCTAGTCAGGAAACAGGTCAGGTATCAGGGAGACTCATCATGAAGAACATACGTGCGCTGGTGATGTTGGTGGTTGCGGCGGTGGCGGGACTCGGCGCGGTAGCGGTAGCGTCGCGCTGGCTGATGGACAGATCGTCGGGCATGACCACCAGAGTCGCGGTCGCCGCCGTCGATATCAGTTTGGGGCAGCGCCTTAACCCCGATTTCATCAAGATGGTCGACTGGCCGGCAGGCAGCATACCGACCGGTGCGTTCAGCGATACGCAGAAACTCGACGGACGTGTGATGAAAAACAGTGCGTTGCGCGGTGAGCCGATTCTGGAAGGTAAGTTGGCGCCTGTCGGTACGCAGGGAGGGTTATCGGCGGTGATCGCTGACGGCAAGCGCGCGATCACGGTGCGCGTCAACGATGTGATCGGCGTGGCGGGTTTTGCACTGCCTGGAAACTATGTCGACATCATCGTCAGCACGCAGCAAGACAAAAGCAGCACGAACAAATCGGGCAACGACGAAAGCATTTCCAAGATCGTGCTCGAAAAAATTCTGGTGCTGGCCGTCGCGCAGGAAGTGGGCCGTGACGAAACCAAACCCAAAGTGGTCAACGCAGTCACGCTCGAAGTCACGCCTGACCAGGCGGAAAAACTCGACCTCGCGCGCAGTGTCGGCACGCTGTCACTGGTGCTGCGCAACCAGGTGGATACCGCATCGCTGCTCACCGGCGGTGCCACGAAGGTCACGCTGCTCGGCACGCCAGCCGTGCCGGCCTCGGCGCCCGCTGCTTTGCCCGCGCGTCCTGCGCGCGTGCACTACGCCGCACGACCAGCGGCAAAGCGGGACTGCGTCGGAGTGCTATCTGGTGTGTTGGGCAGCGTTGAGTGTTTCTAGTCCGGACCGGCAGCGGCATCCGCGAAGACGGGCCGCTGCAACGGGCACCACGAAGACAAAGAACGGAAGTCTCGATTGACCGATATCGGGTAACGGGGGCATGAAAAAATGAAGACGAAACTGGGGTTCTCATCCGGCGGTGCGATGCGTAGCCGCTCGCTCGGCGGCGTCGTACTCGCCTCGGCGCTGTGCACCGGATTGCTTGTCGCGCAAAGCGGCGCAGCGCAGGAAGCGGCCGAAGTTCCGGCGCTTGCCAAGGCCAGGCCAAATGCGCCGTTGCCGTCGGGCCGTGGGCCAATGCCGATGATGGTCAGCATGGCGCCGATGCCGGCCGGCGGAGCGGCCGGCGCCGCAGCCGCCGCGCCGCTGCGCGGTCCGAACTGCACCGGCGAGATCCATGATGAAACCAGTGTCGTCGTACCGGTTGGCAAGTCGACACTCCTGCCTCTCGCCGAACCGGCACGCAACCGCACGCTCGGCAATCCGACGATCGTGCAAGCTACGCTCGTGTCGCCGCGCACGCTCTATCTCGTCGGCATGGCGGTCGGCACGACCAACATGATCGTGCAGGGACGCAGCGGCGGATGTCAGATGATCGACGTGATTGTCAACATTGACGCCAATGGCGTGCAGCAATCGCTTGGGCAACTGTTGCCCAATGAGCGCAGCATCCGGGTATCGACCGCAGCAGGCAACCTGGTGCTCGGGGGGCATGTATCGAGTTCGCCGGCTGCCCAGCAGGCGATGGAGATCGCGAAGGCCTACGCGGACGCACAGCCCACCCAGCAATCGCAGGCGGGGTCCGGGAGCATAGGCGGCATGCCTGTGAACCAGCAGAGTTCGAGCACCAGCAAGTCGGCCGAAGTGATCAACATGATGACGGTCGATGCACCGCAGCAGGTGATGCTCGAAGTCAAGGTCGCCGAGGTGTCGAAGACACTCATCAACCAGCTGGGCTCGGCGCTCAATATTCAGGGCGGCTTCGGTTCATGGAGCGGTGCGCTGGTGAGCAACCTGCTGGCCGGTGTGACGAGCGTCATCGCGGGCAGCAAGGCGAACAACCGCCCGTTTAACTTCGCCGTCGATGCGCAGAAAACTGACGACCTCGTCAAGATTCTCGCCGAACCGAATCTCGTCGCGATCAGCGGCCAGGAGGCGACCTTCCTCGCTGGCGGCAAGATCTTCATTCCGGTGCCGCAAAGCAGCGGTACAGGCGTGACGAGCATTACGCTCCAGGAAGAGGAATTTGGTGTCGGCCTGAAGTTCACGCCGACCGTGCTTTCCAACGGCCGTATCAGCCTGAAGGTTGCACCCGAGGTGTCCGAGCTGTCGCCGACTGGCATCACGGTTAGCGCGTCCAACGTGAGCGGTGTGTCGATTCTGCCGCTCATCACGACCCGTCGCGCGTCCACCGTCGTCCAGATGAGCGACGGCGAGTCGTTTGCGATCGGCGGACTGATGAAGAGCAACGTCACCGGCGCGCTGAAAGCCATTCCCGGCATTGGCGAAGTGCCGGTGCTCGGTGCACTGGCGCGCAGCACGTCGTTCCAGCAGGACTTGACGGAACTCGTGTTCATCATCACGCCGCATCTCGTCAAGCCGCTGCAAACCGCGGACCTGCCACTGCCCACGGACAGCTTCTCGCAGCCGAACGAGGCCGACGTCTACGCGACCGGCAACATGGAAGGCCGTCACCCGAAAATGCGTGCCGCGCCTGCCGAGGCTGCCCCGGCCGCTTCGCCGATGCCTGCCCCTGCTTCGGTGAGCCCGTCGGCACCGCAGCCCTCGCCTGAACCGGCGCCACAAGCGCCCGCTGTGCCTGCTACGACGGCGTTGCCGCCGCGTGGCCCGCAAGCAGCGGCAGCGAGTCCCATGCTGACAGCGGCGGCCAGCACCGCGGCGCCGTCAGCGGCTGAGACCGAACAGGCGGCCCGTGCCGCCCGCATCGAAAGCTCCGCGAAACAGATCGCCTCACGCAACGCCCGGCAAGAAGTCGCGAAAGCGGATGCTTCAAGTCAGCCGGCTGAACATTGATGTGACGCCCAAGGGGAATTTCATGAAAAACGAACACTTTGCTTTCGCACGCTGGGCCGCGCTCATCGTGCCGGTCTGCGCGGCGCTCAGCGGTTGCATGTCCAGCACGCCGATCTGGGACGCACATTTTGGCCAGGCACTCAAAGCCGTCACGCAAGCGCAGATCATCGATCCGCACGCGGCAGAACACGCGCAATCGGCACAAGGAATGGACGGCAAGTCCGCCGCTTCAGCGATGGACACCTACGACAAGTCGTTTCAACAACCTGTGCCGTCACCGAATGCATTCGTCATCGGTGTCGGAAGCGGGAGCGGCGGCGGGGCCGGCGGTCAGTAAGAACAACATGGACGGGAGATCGTCATGCGTGGCGTAATCAAATCGGGTGCTTGCGGTGCGGCTCGTCGGGGCGAGCGCGGCGTCGTCGCGATCATCGTCGCACTGACGCTCGTGGTGCTGATCAGTTTTGCCGGTTTGGCCGCCGATCTAGGCAAGCTGTATATCGCGAAGAGTGAATTGTCCAACGCCGCCGACGCCTGCGCGTTGGCGGCATCGCGCGATCTCACGAAGGCGTTGTCGCTCGCGACACCCGAGGCGGCGGGTATAACGGTTGGCGCGGCGAATCGGGTGTTGCTGCAGAGTGAAAATGTGTCGCTCGCGACTAACAGCAACGTCACGTTCAGCAAGTTGTTTGTTGGCCCGTATTTGACCCAAAGCCAATTTAGTGCAGCAGACGTGCCGAGCATCGGCTTTGTGCGTTGTACCGTGACCCGCGCCAAGATCAGCAACTGGTTCATGCAGGTTGTCAGCGCGACGCTCGGTACATCTGCCGTTGCAGCTACCGCGGTCGCATCGACCACGCAGTCGCAAACGACATGTGCGCTGCCGGTGGCCGTTTGCAAGGCGCCAGCCAGCACCCCCTACAACGTGGGCGATTGGCTGCCCAGCAAGGTGGGCTCGAATAATCAGCTGACCGGTAACTTCATGTGGGTCGCGTATCCTGGTCAGAACGTCCCGGACATGAAAACCCTACTCACGGGATCGGGGCAATGCACGTTACCGGCGGTTGGCACTCAGGTTGGAAAGACCGGCAACATTCAGAGCATGGACGGTGCCTGGAATACCCGCTTTGGGATTTACCAGAATCCGTACAATCCCCCGCCGAATCCCTCCGGTGTATCCGATTTCACCGGCTTCGCATACTCGCCCGTGACCCAGCTCAATGGGGTTATTCCGACGCGGAATGTGTTTCCGGATTTCCGTGACAATCAGCGGCCGAACCACATCGCTTACCAGGGCCAATCGGCGGCGAACCTCCTTGATGTTAAGGGAACTACCCAATCAGCTATCTACTACTCCAGTGGCACTGACCGGCGACTTGCGCTTGTGCCGGTGGTCGACTGTTCAGCGTTACAAAACAGTCAGACAGCTGCCATTCAATCGTGGGCCTGCGTGCTGATGCTTCACCCGATGGAGAAGAACAACAATGGCGCACTCAACGGCACGATCTATCTGGAGTATCGAGGCGATGCGTCTGACCCGACCACGCCCTGCGCGTCGCAGGGCATCCCAGGCAGCACGACCGCCGGCATCGGGCCGATGGTGCCAGTGCTGGTGCAATAGGAGAGCAATCATGCGCTATCGCACCCAATCCATGCGCCGCATGCGGGGCATTGTGGCCGTCGAGTTCGCTCTGGTGGCGATCCCAATGATCATCCTTCTGTTTGGCATCGCCGAATTCGGTTACGCGTTCTATCAGTACAACACGATCGTCAAGTCGGTGCGCGATGGGGCGCGCCTGTTGTCCGCATACGATCCCACTGATACAACCAACTATCCGATCGGAGAAGCCCAGTGTCTGGTTATTTACGGCACGACGGACTGCTCGGGCTCGCCGCTCGTCAACGGTCTGCAGAAGAGCATGGTCGTGGTCTGCGATCAGGTGAGCAACACCGGCTGCACTGGGCAATTCAAGAATGTGCAAACCAATCCGGCCGCCGAAACGATCAATCTCGTGCAAGTGAAAGTGACCGGATATCCGTACGCGCAGATCACCGGGTTTTTCAATCTAGGCGGGTTGATATTCGGAGATATCAGTTGCGTGATGAGGCAGGTGCTATGAGCAAGTTCAATATCCATCGTCTGCCCGGCGCACGGCGTCAGCGAGGCGTCGCCGCACTCGAATTCGCCCTTATATCCACCATTTTCTTCACGTTGCTGATTGGCGTCATGGAGATGGGGCGCGTGCTGTTTTACTGGAATTCGGCAGCAGAAGCAACGAGGCTGGGTGCCCGGGTGGCCGTGGTTTGCGACATCAACAGCAGCCAGTCGGCAAGCAACCCCGTGATCAAGGATATGCAGCAGATGTTGCCGATTCTGCAGCCTTCCAACGTCACCGTGACTTATACGCCGTCGGGTTGCGACGCCTCGTCGTGCACCGCGGTCACGGTTGCCGTGGCCAACGTCACGGTCAATACGGTGGTGCCTTTTGTGCCATTTACGCTGTCGATGCCGCCATTCACGACGACTTTGCCGAGAGAAAGCCTGAGTAGTGTGAACGGCACCAATCCTACTTGTAATTAGCACGTCGCCGACTTACCGGGAAGAACAAAATGATCGATATTCTCACGAATTCATCCGATCCAGCGCAGGCCAGTGCGATTGCGCGAATCGTCGGGGCGGGAGATTCCCATCACCGCGTCAAAACATCGAAGGCAGGGCTGGCCGACCTATGCGCGCATCAGCAGGTGCTCGATGGCGTCGATTTGCTGATTCTCGATGGCGCGCTGATGACACAACAGGATTTCGACACACTCGCTGCGCTCACCGCGCAGCACACCGATCTGACCTGCATGCTGCTGGCACCGTCGCCGTCGGCCGATCTGCTGATTCGCGCCATGCGTGCCGGCGTGCGCGATGTGCAGCAGTGGCCGGCCGACCCCCAGGAACTGCAGCACGCCGTCGAAAGGATCGCCCGCAAAATTACCGGCACGCGGCGCGAAGGCAGGGTGATCTCGTTTGTGTCATGTAAAGGTGGAAGCGGCACCTCATTTTTAGCGGCCAATCTGGGTTTTGCCGCCTCGGCAGTCGGCAAGCGAGCGCTGCTGATCGATTTGAATCAGCAATTCGGTGAAGCTGCTTTTCTGGTGTCGGAAATCACGCCGCCGGCCACGCTGGCCGACGTCAGTGCCCAGATTGACCGGCTTGACCCCGCGTTTCTCGATGCGTGTCTGACCCACGTCAGCGACAGCTTTGATGTTCTGGCTGGTGCAGCCGATCCGGCCAAGGCGAAAGAAATCAAACCGGAACACTTGCAGCGCATTCTGAATCTGGTACGGCATCAATACGATCTGGTTATTTTCGATATCGGCCAGAGCATCTGCAACGTGACGATTGCGGCACTCGACCAGAGCGACTGCATTTTTCCGGTGCTGCAACTGAGTTTGCCCTATCTGCGCGGCGGCCACCGGCTGCTCGATATCTTCCGCTCACTCGGCTACCGCGGCGACAAGGTGCGCGTGCTGGTCAACCGCTACGAAAAGAAAGGGCCGGTCGGGTTGCCTGAACTGGAGAAGGCACTGGGCCTGCGGGTGGCCGGTGTGATTCCTGAAGACCGTGCTTCGGTGTCAGCGTCGATCAATCAGGGCGTGCCGATTCTGCGGCTCGCCAAATCGAGTGGCGTGGCAAAAAGCCTGAGCGAACTGGTGCGCAACCTGTTGCTGCCGCCGTCGCCGTCGCCGCCGTCGCCGGCAAATAGCGGGAGCGCCGCTTTGCGGAAGATTTTCGGCAAGCCGATGTTAGGCAGGGCCTGAGTTAAAGGAGCGGAAAATGGAAAACGTCATGACACTGCGTGAGCAATTTTTTGAGCAAGGCGATCTGACCGCGCACGAGCAAAGCCTTAACCGGAACAGAATGGCCAAAAGAGCGTATCAGGAGCTCAAGAAAAACGTCCATCAAGCCGTTATCGACCGCGTCGAACTGGAAAAACTCCAGCGCCTTTCGAACGAACAGATTCAGCATGAACTGGCACAGTTGGTCGAGCGTATTGTCGAAGAAGACAACATCCCGATGAATGAGGTCGAGCGGCAACATCTGGTGCGCGACGTGCGTGACGAGATGCTCGGCTTTGGCCCGCTTGAACCGCTGCTGGCAGATCCGACGATCTCCGACATCCTGGTCAACACGTACAAGCACGTGTATATCGAGCGGCGCGGCAAGCTGGAACTGACCGATGTCACGTTTTACGATGACGCGCATTTGATGAAAGTGATCGAAAAGATCGTATCGCGCGTCGGCCGCCGCATTGATGAATCGAACCCGATGGTGGACGCACGTCTGCCTGACGGCTCTCGCATGAATGCGATCATTCCGCCGTCGGCGATCGATGGCCCGCTGCTGTCGATTCGCCGTTTCGCCGTCAACCCGCTGACGGTGAAAGACCTGGTTGAATATGAAAGCCTCACGCCACCGATGGTTCAGGTGCTGGAGGCGCTGTCCGCCGCCAAGATGAACGTGCTGATTTCGGGCGGGACAGGCAGCGGCAAGACGACTTTGCTCAATGTCCTGTCAGGGTTCATTCCGTCCGACGAACGTATCGTGACGATCGAGGACGCTGCCGAGCTTCAGATGCGCCAGTTGCACGTGCTTCGGCTCGAAACGCGTCCACCCAACATCGAAGGCAAAGGGGAGATCACGCAGCGCTCGCTGGTGCGCAACGCGTTGCGGATGCGGCCTGACCGGATCATTCTGGGCGAAGTGCGTGGCGCCGAGGCGCTGGATATGCTGCAGGCGATGAACACGGGGCACGAAGGCTCGCTCGCGACGGTGCACGCCAATACTCCGCGAGACGCACTGACGCGGCTCGAAAACATGATCGGCATGGCCGGGCTGAATCTGCCGCCCAAGGCTGCTCGCCACCAGATCAGTTCGGCGATCAGCGTCATCATTCAGGTGGCCCGTCTTACCGACGGACGCAGAAAGATAACCAGCATTCAGGAAATTACCGGCATGGAAGGCGAGATTATCAATTTGCAGGAAATCTTCACTTTCAAGCGCGCTGGTGTGGATAAAAACGGAAAGGTTTGCGGGCACTTTTGCGCAACGGGCGTGCGGCCGAAATTCTCCGAGCGATTACAAGCGTTTGGCGTGGCGGTGCCGGATACGTTGTACGACCCGACACAGCACTATCCCGTGTAACAGCGGCAGACCAAGAACGAGCGGCAAGACGGCGGCCGCGGCGGAAAGGCCGCGGCGCCATTGTGAGAGATATCGTCATGAACTTTCTATTCTACGGTTTCGTCATCCTGGTGTTCTTTTCGATCATTTTGCTGATCGAGGCCACCTATATCTGGTGGCAAAGCCAGCACAGCGGTGCCGCGAGGCGCGTCGAAAGCCGCATCCGCATGATGTCCGCAGGGGGGCACGGCAATGACAAGGCGGTGTCGATTCTCAAGCAGCGCGAGCTGAGTGCGTCACCGCGGATGACCCGCTTGCTGCTGCGGGTGCCGCGCATCCATGTGCTCGATCGCTGGCTGGTTCAGTCGGGGCTGAACTGGTCGATTGGGAAGTTCCTTTCTTACACTCTGTTTCCGCCGCTCGTGGTGTGGATGGTCGGCAGCATGATCTACGTTCCGGCGCTGGCGTTACTGACGGCGACGCTGCTTAGCGCCGTCTTTGCGTCGTTCAAGGTCAACCGGGCCAAGGCCCGGCGGCTGAAGCAGATCGAGGAGCAATTGCCTGAGGCTGCCGACATGATCAGCCGGTCATTGCGGGCCGGGCATTCGTTCTCGACGGCCCTCGGCATCGTGGGCGATGAGATGCCCGAGCCGATTGGCGGCGAATTCCGCACGGCATTCGACGAAATCAACTTTGGCGTGCCGCTCAACGACGCGCTGGGAGCGCTGGCCAACCGCGTACCGATCAGCGACCTGCGCTATTTCGTGATCGCGGTACTGATTCAGCGCGAGAGCGGCGGTAACCTGGCCGAAATTCTCGGCAATATCAGCCAGATTATCCGCAGTCGGCTGGCGCTGCTCGGCAAGGTCAGAGTGTTGTCGTCTGAAGGCCGTTTGTCGGCCTGGATTCTGGGGATTTTGCCGTTCGCCTTGGCATTGATTCTTTCGATTGTTAATCCGGGCTTCCTGCGCGTCTTGTGGACCGATCCGGCCGGCATAAAAATGATCGGCGTGGCGCTGGTCATGATGATGTTCGGTCTGATCTGGATGCGGAAAACCATTCGCATCCATGTTTGATGAAAACCCGGCATTTTCATTTTTTGGAGATGGGTCGATCCCATGCCCGCCATGAAAACTGAACAACTCATACTGCTGGCCGTCGTTTTTGCGATCGTCGCCATTGCCACGTTTGGACTGATGGCGCTGCTCATGCCGAATTCGATACACCGCCGCCTTGGCCAGCTCACGAGCATCGGCCAGCTCTCGCCGGAAACGGCGGACGGCGCGGGCGCACAATGGGCAAGGAAGATTGCGCAGGCTTCAGCGCCGATCGCCAAACTTTCGATTCCCAAAGAAGGCTGGGAGCATTCGGTGTTGCGTAGGAAATTCATGCACGCAGGATGGCGCAGTTCGTCTGCCCCAGGGGTTTATTTTGCCGCCAAGACGCTTTTGGTCATTGTGCTCCCCCTTAGCTGTCTGGTGGCGGCTGGCCCCTATCTGGCGAACGATAAAAGTTACCTGTTCATTATCGTGCTGCTGGTGCTGGCGGGAATCGGCTATTACCTGCCCAATGTCGCCTTGGCACGCCAGGTGCGCCTGCGGCAGCAGACCATTTTCGAGGATTTTCCAGACGCGCTGGATTTGCTCACCGTTTGTGTGGAGGCGGGTCTCGGATTGGACGCGGCGCTTATGAAAGTGGCCGACGAGATGCACCTCAAAAGCCGAACATTGAGCGACGAATTGCAACTGCTGCTGCTTGAACTGAGAGCTGGTTTAAACAAGGAAACTGCGCTCAAAAACCTGGCACTGCGCACTGGCGTCGAAGAGTTGGAGGTGCTGGTAGCGATGCTGATTCAGGCGGAGCGCTTCGGCACCAGCGTGGGCGATTCGCTGCGCGTGCATTCGGAAAACCTGCGGCTCAAGCGGCGGCTTCGGGCTGAGGAAGCCGCCGGAAAAATTGCTGTCAAATTATTGTTTCCGCTCATTTTTTGTATATTCCCGACACTGATGCTGGTATTGCTCGGCCCGGCTTTTATTCAGGTGTTTCGCGTGCTGCTGCCGACGCTCTCCGGCTAAACAGGTGTCGGCGCATCGCCACTGTGACTGGAGAGTGAAGCTCCAGACGAACGCGTGGAGGTCGTCAAGCTCCGGTTTATGCTGAGCATCAAGTTGGCGCCTTATGACCAATTTGTTGCCGGGCAACGGGGACTGAACGTCACCGACCTGAAATGCCTGGAAGTGGCTTATTACGATGAGGTGCAACCCGTCACGTCCGGCTGGCGATCGAAGAACCGCAACCTGGTCGATTTTGATGACACGTTCGATAGCCGAGAACTGCAAAGCCTCGAAAATTGCCTATGTGGAATGGTGAAGATCATTGATAACTACATGGCCAACAATCGGCCGGATAACGCCAACAAACGCAACGCCGCGACCTAACGAGAATAGACGGGGAAAGCATGGCCATGATCAACACCGAAACAGTGGGGCTTGCAACACCTCCTGCCGATGCATCGGCGCGCACTACACCTGACACCGCGCCGCGCTCGCGCGACGCATTGCTCGAACTATCGGCACGGACCGGCACAGCCGTACTGTTGAGCGTGTTCGCGTACGCGGCGATCCAGCACTGGCGTGCGGATTCCGGACGTATCACGCTGTTGCTGCTGATGGTGGAGGTGTGCTTCACCATCGGTCTGTCGCTCTTCACACGGGTTCCGATGCGGCGTGACTGGACACCGTTTGCGTTCCTGTGCTCGATGGGCGGTACGTACTACTTTCTCGCCGTTCAGTTGGGACCTGGCGTGCGGCTTGTGCCGGAAGCCGTCGGCGCGTCGCTTCAGGTGTTCGGCATCTGCTGGCAGCTGTTTGCAAAGGCTTCACTACGGCGTTCGTTCGGTATTCTGCCGGCCAACCGGGGAGTCGTGTCGTGCGGCGCCTATCGGTTCATGCGGCATCCGATGTACTTGGGATACCTCGTAACGGACATCGGCTTTCTGATCGCAAACTTCGGCGTGCAGAATTTGCTCATTTACGGAATCCAGTTCGCCCTCCAGGCAGGTCGAATTTATCGAGAAGAACGGCTTCTGTCGACCGATGCAGCCTATCGCTCGTACAAGGGCAAGGTTCGCTACCGCGTGATTCCAGGTTTGTTCTGACCGAGGATAACTAATGCCGTCAACACCAAAACGGCGCTTGCGCGGCGCAGAACAGGCTGCGAAGATCGCGTTAAAGCCGTTCTTTCCTCTGATGCTTTTCATTTTCCCGACGCCTCCGGCCGTGCTGATCGGCCCGTCGGCGATCCAGGTCGTGGGCCAACGGTTCCCGACCATGGCCGCCAGGTCGGACGGCAGAGCGAATGAACGCACCGTATTGACCGGGGAATCACATGTTTGCGTCGAGCTCGTTTCCTGAACTGCTGCACCACGTGACCCACTGGCTGGGCGGCTACGCGCTCGTGCTGGGGATGATGGCAATGGGCGCGGCGCTGGAGCGGCGCTGGCCGGCCGAGTTATTGCAATCGCGCGCCGGGATGCGCTTTAACGTCGTCTACGCAGCACTGTATCTGGCGCTCGCGGAAGCAATGCGGCCGCTGATGGCGGTGGCCAGCGTCGCGATCGTCAACGCGCTCGGTGGCGGCTGGGTCGTGCTGGCCTCGCGGGGGTGGGGCGCGTTGGCTTCCATCGTGATCGTGCTATTAACGGTCGATCTGCTGGAATATACATTTCACCGTTTGCAGCATGCGTGGCCCGTGCTGTGGAAGCTGCATTCGTTGCACCACAGTGCCGCCGAGTTCAATATCACAGTGACGTTCCGGCATCACTGGCTCGAGGTACTCATCAAGGGCTGCCTGCTTTATCCGGTGGTAGGCGTGCTGTTCAAGGTCGAGCCGTGGATCCTCGGCGTGACCGCGATCATTTTCACGTTCGGCAATTACTTCGCGCATATGAACCTGCATGTCGACCTTGGCCGCTTCACGACATGGGTCAACAATCCGCAATACCACCGCCTGCATCACTCGAACCGCGTCGAACATTTCGATCGCAACTTCACTCAACTGCTGCCGCTGTGGGACCACCTGTTCGGCACGCTGTGGGTGCCGGCGAAGCACGAATGGCCGGCCACCGGTCTGGACGACGGCGCGCAACCGCGTTCGCTGCTGGGGGCACTCGGCTGGCCGCTGCGCTCGTATGCTGGCATGAGTACCGGTTCGGACGGCAGGCGTGTCGAGATTCTGGAAAAGTAGGCGAAATTAAAGCGATCCGGAGCGCCACCGGCCTGAAGACTCGGCGCGCAACTCGTACCGGAGACGATCGGCGCCGCGTCGCACACCCTGTCCATCCCTATCGGCCGATTTCCAGATCGTCGAATTTTTTCGCGCGATAGATCAGTACGGAGGCCACCCAGCTCAGCACAAAAATGCCGATGATCAGATATCCGAGCATGCCGAAGTGACCGTTCAGCGCGCCGACCGCATCCCACACCGGCCCTTGCAAATTCAGTTTGTCGGAAATCAGGCCCAGCGCTTCGATACTGCCGATCACAATGGCCACGATCACCGACACCAGTGTAATCGTCATGTTGTAGTAGATCTTGCGGATCGGCTTCAGATAAGCCCAGCCGTAGGCACCGAGCATCAGGTGCCCGTCCAGCGTGTCGATCAGCGACATGCCGGCGCTGAACAGCACCGGGAAGACCATGATCGCCCAGGGCGACAGTCCCTGAGACGCCTGGGCGGCGGCGATGCCGAGCAGTGCGATTTCGGTGGCAGTGTCGAAGCCGAGGCCAAACAGAAAACCGAGCGGGTACATATGCCAGCTGCGCGTGAGCATGCGGAACAGTGGCTTGAACAGGCGGGAGAAAAAGCCGCGGTTGGCCAGCAGCAGATCGAAATCGTCGTCGACATAGCGGCCGCCATTTTTCACATTGCGCCAGGCCTGATAGATCGAGTTCAGGATGACCAGATTCATCAGGGCAATCGCAAACAGGAACAGCGCGGAGACGAGCGTGCCGATCACACCGCCAATTTCCTTGTAGTGGTTAAAGCGCCCCTGCATGACGGACGTGGCCGCCGCGACCGCGAGCGAGGCCAGCACCACCACGGTCGAATGGCCGAGCGAAAAGAAGAAGCCGACGGTCACCGGGCGCTTGTTCTCCTGCATCAGCTTGCGCGTGACGTTGTCGATGGCGGCGATGTGGTCCGCGTCGACGGCATGGCGCAAGCCGAAACCATACGCCAGCAGCGCGGTGCCCAATAGAAGGGGATGGTGGCGAAACGCCGCGAGTGCCCAGACCCACGCGAGCACGTTGGTGGCGATCAGCACGCCGTAGATGCCGAAAAGCCGGCTCCGAACGCCAGTGTTCGAATCACTGAAAATCTGTTTCAGCTGCGAAATCATCAACTGTTCCTTGGGATACCGCGTCCCGAACGAGATTGAACGATGGCGAAGCGAGGTTTGACTCCCAGCTCGGATTCAACAGGGCTTACATGCTGGATACAGTGGCGCGACCGCGCCGGATTCTCACCGGCTTCCCGCTTCGCCAGGTGGGACGATGCCTGCAAAGCTTATACACGCGCCCAGACGGGTTGTCGATGCAATCGAAATTCTTCTGAATAGACAGCATCGGCAGCTCGTCAAGGCGCTATCCGGTATGTTACTGGCTCATCGTACTCGCACTTTTCACGGGAATGAAGCGCACAGCAAGGCGGCGGGTAGAAGTTCGCGTGATCTCTTCAAGAGGTGCTCCTTGATTTTGACAGCGGGAATGAAGCCTTAAGCAGGTTGCCGCGTGACGCGGCCAAAAATCGTGCGGTCGGCGAGCCACACCGCGAGCAGCGTGGCGCCCATCAACGGGAAGACGATGCCGAGCAGAACGAGGCCGGTTTTCCAGCCACGCATTGGCGGCGCAGCGCGCTCGCGCGAGGGTGCGCCGAGCGAGCGCTGCGGCCGCCGCTTCCACCACATCACACAGCCGGTTACGGCCATGCCCGCTAGTCCAAGTGAAATCGCGGCGCAGAGAATCTGATTGGCGACGCCGAAATAGCGGCCCATATGCAGCGACGTGCCGTACGACACGGCCTTCGACACCGCACCGTAGTGGCCGTAACGGATGTCTTTCAGCACCGCGCCGCTGTATTGGTCGATGTACAGCGTGCGCTCGTCTTGCGGGTCGGCGGGAAAGTACGAGACGGTGTAGACGCCCGTAGCGGAGGTGGGCAGCACGATGTCGTAACCGCCCGGGACACCGAGCGATGCGACGAGAGCAACGATGCGTCCAAGCGGCAGCGCCTGCGCTGCGTGTGCATCGGCGGATTGCGGTACTGGAGTGTTGCCGACGGCCCATGGCGTAAGTGGCAAGGGCAGGTCGTCCATCACCATGCCCGGCATCGCGGAGCGCAACGGCAGGCCACCCCACGATCCCGGCGGCGCGCCGAGATTGGCCGCGCTCGCGAGTGCCTTGAACTGCTTACCCCATGAGCCTGTCCACGGCAGACCGCTCAGCACGAATGCCAGCGCGCCGAGCGCGAGCCAGATGCCCATCACGGTGTGAAGGTTTTTCCAAAGCGCGCGCCCTCGCAGCGAGAAGCGCGGCAGCAACGCCGCGCGTGCAGTGGTCTTTTCGCGCGGCCACCAGAGCGCGACACCGGTGCCGATCATCACCAGCGTCCAGCACGCGGCCAGCTCCATCAGCAACTCGCCTGGTTTGCCGAGCAGCAGCTTGCGGTGAAGCATGCGGTCCACCTGCATGAAGCGGCGCTCGACGCTGAGCGTGCCCAATACTTCGCCGCTGTATGGGTTCAGATAGATGCTCTGCTTTTCGCCGTTGGCGAGACGAAAGATGAACTCGGTGCTGCGCTCCGGTGCATTCGCGATGGGAGCCGTCACCGCGCGCGCATCGGCTGGCATCGCCGCGCGCGCTTTGGCGAGCAACGCATCTTCAGTCAGCCTGGGCGTGGCTTGCGGTGCGACGATCAGGTGGTGCGGGTAAAGCAGCGGCTCGATTTGCGGCTGGAAGCAATACAGCGTGCCGGTGATCGCGAGCACCACCAGAAACGGCATCACAAAGAGGCCCGCGTAAAAGTGCCAACGCCACAGCGTCCGGTAGCCGGCGCTCGTGGCGCCCGTTGCGGAGGTCGTGCGTTGAGCGGTGGTGGTGGACATTCAATCCTCCTGAAGCAAATAGTGGGTCGATCGGTTTGCACAGCGATGCACGCGCTGGTTTGCATCGCGCGAGCGCATCGAGCGCATCGAGTAGCGGACAAGCACGACACGAGCACAAGCCGCGCATGCCAATCGCGTGTTCACATGCGCAGCTTCGCTTCGACGTAGAACGTACGGCCCGGATACGGGTGATAGACGAAATAGCGCGCATCGAACAGGTTGTCGACGCCGATGCCGACTTCACTCACTTTGGTTGGCTTGAACGTGAACTTCGCGTCCGCCACCGTGTACGAACTGGTGCCGCCGAATACATCGGGATTCGTGTCGGTATTGGTGAGCGTGTTGTATTCGCGGCCGGAGTAGCGCGCGGCGAGCGTAAGCGCCGCGCGTTCGTCGATGTGATACGTCGCGGCGAGATTGGCGCGCCACAGCGGAATCCGATAGAAGTACTTGCCGACGGTCGCCGGGTTCTGCGCGTTCGCGATGATCTTCGACTGCGTGTACGCCACACTCGCCAACAGATCGAGACCGCGTACGAACACATCCTGTCCCGAGTAGCTCGTTTCGACGCCACGCGAGCGCACCTTGCCGATGTTCTGGAAGTTCGTCACGTTCGGAATCACGGTGGTATCGGTCTGACTGAAGATCGTGTTCTTCACGTCGTCCTGAAACAGCGAGAAGCGGAATATGCCATTCCAGTGCGCCCATTCGGCGGTCAGCTCTTTCGAGAGATCGTCTTCGGGCTTCAGGTTCGGATTGTTGTTGATGATCGACGAGCCGTTGATTTGCCCCTGGAACATCTCGCCCACAGTCGGAAACCGATAGGCGCGGCCGACGGAAGCGCGCAAGCTCAGATCGTCGGTGACATCGAACGACAACGCGGCTTTCGGCGAGAATCGATGCTGGTTCGCGTCGCTGTACGGAATGGCTTTGCCGGGGAGCGACTGCGAACCGCCGTAGGCTTGCCAGTCTTCGTACCGCACACCGTAGACCAATTTCCAGCGTGGCAGAAAGTGCCATGCATCCTGCGCGTACAGCGCCTGAGTCTGCGTCTTGCCGGCGAACGCATTGGCAAACGACGCGGCCGCGCCGTCACGCCAGTTCAGCGTGTTGTAACTCTCGTTGGCGAGGAAGTAGTTGTCGTAGTGATAGCCGAAGCTCAGCGCGTGGTTTGTCAACCCCGCTTGCGGCGTGACGGGTGTGTAAGTGGTGCGCAGATCGAGCGTTTTCCAGCCGGTGCCGTCGCCGAAGATCACCGTGCCGGGGCCGTTGCCCGGCGCACCGGAACTGGCAGTACGCGCCACGCTATTGCCGATGTCGTAGTACGAAGCAATCGCTTCGCCGTTCCAGCCGGTGGCGTTGCGAGTCTTCAGCGTGAGCCCGTATAGCCAGTTCTCACTATGCCCGAGACTCGGGGCGAGGGTGGCCGCCGGAATCGTGTATTCATAGCCGCCGATCGCAACCTTGCCGCTGTATACGGGGTTGCCGTTCGCGTCGCGCAGGAAGCTCGAGGTCTCGCTGTTATAGGTCTGGTGCCAGTAGCCGAGCGTGAAGGCGCCCTGCAATGTCGGCGTGAAGTCGTACTGCATCTTCAGCTTGAACTGGTCTTGCACCGTGTGTTCGATCCCTTCGCCGTTCACGCCGAGCACCGCGGTCGGCGTATTGGTCTGGTTGTTGTAGAAGTACGCGCCGGTCACGGGCGTGTCGCCGGCCTTCGCGGGTGTGCTGGACTTGGCGAGCGTGGCGAATTGCAGCGGCTGGCTCGTGTTCTCCAGATGATTCACGCCCAGCAAATACGAGAACTTCCCGATCTGGTTGCCGATCGACGCACTCGCCTCGCTGCCATTGAAATTCTGATTCACGCCGAACAGGCTGAAATGCTGGGTGAAGGCTTTGACGTCCGCGTCGGCTTCGAACTGCTTCGGCATGCGGGTGCTGATGAGCACCGTAGCGCCCAGCGAATTGCCCGGATAGAGCGCGGAAAATGGCCCGTAGATCACGTCGGCCTGCTGGATCTCGTCGGGAAACACCATCGACCAGCGTGGCGGAAACGAATAGCTGTTGCCGAGCAGATTGCTGAGCAGAAGGCCGTCCGCATAGACGAGACCGCGCGCGCTCTGCGTGTTGCTGGTGCCGCGTACGGCGATGATCGAATTCAGATCGCCGATAAAGCGCTTGCGCACGGCGAGGTTCGGCATGGTCTTCAACACGTCTTCCGTATTGACGACGTTCCAGTTGTCGAACTGTTCGCGAGTCACGGTCTCGACCGAGGCCGGCAGGTTAGGGTCGACGGCGCGCGGGGTCGCGACGGCGTTCGCGGTGACGCTGACGGCAGGCAGCGTGGCGTCGGCGGGTGCGCTCTCCGCGTGAGCCGGAGAGGCGATCAATGCCGGTACGAACGCCGGAACTAACGCTGGAAAACATGCCGGAAAATACGACAGCGGCCGCCGGCCGGATGGAATGCGCCGGGCGCCGCGGCGGGCGCAAAACGGCAGCCTTCGCAGAGCGAAGTTGAACATGAACGTTTCCTTGATGCATTGAACAGGCGATCGCGCGCCCCCTCAGCGGGTGCGGCAAGATGCGCGATCAGGAACAACAGCGTTCAGGAAACGGCAGGCGGGTCTCTTGGGCGCCCGGACGGGAACGCACCGAGCGGCGTGAAGCGGGTGGAGAGTGCAGGCGGCGCGGTGCCGGCAAGGGCGAGCGCGGCCGGCGGCTCGACTGCCGCGACGCTCGGTAGGGCGAGGTGATGTTGGAGCAGATGGCAGTAGCCGCATGCGCCGAAGGCGTCGTCGTGGCTGAGGTGGACCGGCGCCGGGCTGGCCTGCGTGGACTGGCTCGCGAGACTCTGGCTGCCCGGCTGCAGCGCCGAACAGAGTGCGGCGAAGGGCTCGTGCGCGCGGTTCGATACCAGCATCTGACTCGCGACCGGCGCGAACACGACGAGCCACATGGCGATCAGGCCAAGCCATGCGGTCATGCGGTTGCGCGAGCGTGGAGTCATGAGGGTGAACATAAGGACGCGGGCGATTCTAGCATTGCCGCGCGTTCTTTTCTTGCTGCTCAAACCGCTCGGGCGGCTGTCGGCTGTCGGTGGCGACGGCGCTCACTACGCCTGCGTCACCTGTATCTGGTACAGGCCCCACGGCGACAACACGAAGCGGTCTTTTAGCGGTTTGCCCGCGAGTTCGGGGATGTGGTCGGGGTCGTAGACCGCCCATAGCGGCCCCAACCCGCCGAGGGGGAGCGGCTTGCCGTCCATATGCGTCGCCACGATCATGCGGTAGTCGTGCACTTTGTCGAGCGTCGTCATCACGGCATAGCCGTCGACCGCGCGCATGACGATTTGAGTGCTTCCCGCGGCCGGTGCGCCGACGTGGTCGAGCACATCGCCGAGCAAGGGGCCGCTCAGGGTGTGCGGCCGGGCATCGTATTCGATGGTGGGCTTGATCGTCACCACCGGCATGCTTGCGATGAACGGAAGATCGACCCCATACGCCTGCGAAAACTTTACCTGATGCTTTGCCAGCAATGGGTCGAACGCCGGGTCGAGGGCGCCGCGATTGCTGCGCTTGATCGCACCCGCGATGGTCAGGATAACGGGGGACGCCGCGCAAGCGGCATTGCCGGCACGCTTGCTGGCGAACGCAGGCACTGCGGTGGCGCCCAACGCGGCCGTGCTGGCTAGAAATTGACGCTTATCCATTTGCGGTTGCTCCCGGATTCGTAAGACGGGCGGACGTGGGTGATGAATTCTTCGCGCCCCCATTCTTGCAGAAAACCGCCGGGCCAGTGCTGCGCCGACACCTGCCGATAAATATATTAGATGCCGTTGCACGCTCCTTTAGGGGCTTCCAGACCGCGCAGCTTCATTGCGCATCGCTGCCATGCGTCGGTCGGCGTCCTTCTGGTTATTCGAAAACTCATTCGCGCTGTAATAAATATTTCGCAATTCCCGTGTAAGGGTGGTCGAGCTGAGTTCCGCCTGTAAATAGAATATTCAAATATAAACAAGCCAAATGAAATCAAAGTGAACTGATTTCGTTAATTAAGTAAACAGTGCAAACACGGTAGGTTGGCCGGATCGACTCACGGCCATGCCAGACGGGTGTCTGCGCGGGCGGAGACGGTGTTGTGGGTTGGCGATGTGTGGCGTTTTGAGGCGAAAATATTCAATAGACGAAAGCACTTTCAACAGACAAAACGGCTGCCACAATAAAACGCATTCGGCATATTGCATTTGAAAATTGAGCAGTTATGATGGCGTCTCCGTAAGGTGATTTCTCGCATGATTGCTTTACGGAGGCGGCAGAAATATTTGCCGGGCATTCATGTTGGAGGGGGTAATTAATACTTTTCGCGCAGATAGATTAAATCGAGGAGACGATATGCTGAGTCCCCATGAATTCGCTACCCTAATGCTCATCAAGAACGCGCCGGATCAGATTGAACTGGGCCGCGCCGAGCTTGACGCCCTGTTCGAGCGCCAACTCATATCACTGGAAAACCTTGCGTCGGGACGCTCACGTCCACGGATCACAAGCGACGGCGATTCCATTCTCAAGGCAATTGCCCGGATGCGCTAGGCATCTGCGACATCCGTTTCGATTTATTCACCACCGCGATCCGCCGCAACACACCCGTCCGATTGGGGCTTCGCGCGCCGGACCGTATTTTGAGGAATTCAACCATGACTCTATTGAGTCCCGATCAGGTTGCTGGCGCAAAGACCAACGTCGACGCGTTCTTCGGGTTGGCTGGAAAGATATTTGAAGGCGTCGAAAAACTGGCCGCTCTGAACCTGCAGGTCATCAGGGCCGCGTTGGCCGAGGCGCAGGAGAACATGGCGAAGGTGTCCGGCACGACGGAGCCGCCGCAATGGTTCACGCTGCAAGCAGGTTTCGCCGGACCTTTCGCGGAAAAATCGCTGTCCTACGGCCGGCAAGTGTTCGACATCGCATCGACCACCCAGGCTGAGATCGCGCAACTCGCACAGACGCAGTACGAGCGATATAACAACCGCGTGCAGGCACTCGTCGATGAAGCGGCGAAGAGCAGCCCCGCGGGTTCCGAAGCAGCGATCGCTGCGTGGAAATCCACGATTGCCGCCACCACGACCCTGTATGAAACGCTGCAGAAAACGGGGCAACAGGCCGTGCAGGCGGTCGAGAGTAATTTTGAAGCAGTCACAGCCACAGCATCAAAGGCCTTGCGAAGCAACGCCGAGCAAGCTCCCGTAGCCGGGGGCGCGAAGCGATAGAGCCGACGCGGGCAGCGATGCCCGTGGTGAGGTTCATGCACCATAGGTAGGATTCCTCATGTGGAAGGATTCGAGTTTCAAATTGGTGGACTGAACATAGTGTTGCTCCAGATGAGCATGGCGACGACTTTTTAGGAGGACGATTCGATGGCAAAGCAGATCGCGGTGGTGACGGGTGGAATGGGCGGACTTGGCGAAGCGATCAGCATCAAGCTGCATGACGCCGGGTATGCGGTCGTGGTCACCTGCTCGCCGGGCAACACCGGTGCGAACGAGTGGCTCGCCCGAATGGAAGCGCAGGGACGGCAATTCCTCGCCTACACGGTCGACGTCGCCGACTACGACTCGTGTGAAAAATGCATGGCGCAAATCAGAACTGAGGTCGGAGCGGTCGACATTCTGATCAACAACGCCGGCATCACGCGGGACGCCAGCTTCAAGAAGCTCGACAAGATCAATTGGGACGCGGTAATCCGCGCCAACCTCGATTCGGTGTTCAACATGACAAAGCCGGTGTGCGACAGCATGGTCGAGCGTGGCTGGGGTCGCATCATCAACGTCTCGTCGATCATCGGCTCCAAGGGCGGCTTCGGCCAGACCAACTATGCGGCGGCGAAGGCCGGCATGCATGGCTTCACGAAATCGCTGGCGCTCGAGGTGGCGAAGAAAGGCGTCACCGTCAACACGATCTCGCCGGGTTATATCGCAACGAAGATGGTGATGGCGGTGCCTGAGGACATCCGCGAGACGAAGATCATTCCGCAGATTCCGGTCGGCCGGCTCGGAGAGCCCGACGAAGTCGCCGCACTCGTGCTGTACCTGTGCTCGCGAGAAGCGGGTTTCGTGACTGGAGCCAACATTGCAATCAACGGGGGGCAGCACCTGCAGTGAAGCCGATGGTTCTGCAATGGAGGTTGCAATGAGTGAATCAGTGGGAATCGTTATGGGTTGGTTCGTGCTGGCGATGGCACCCGTGTTCGTCGCCGCTCATTATTATCTGGAGCAGATGCGTCGAAAGCGGCTTAGGCAGCTGGATCACCGTCACTACTGGCCGCACTGGCGCAACGCCCGGCATGGCGATGCGCCAGGCGAGTCCACGCACGCAAAGACTATTTAGCAGCGGTACTGATCGTGCGAGTCACGACGACAACCGACAGCCGGATCGCGTCGGTCAACGCACGCGCGGCAGGTGAGGGTGTGCCGGCTGCTCGCATGGTCAGTCTTATGTCGCGCCGGGTGTTGTGCAACTGCAGGGACTTGTCGTTCAACGCGGGTGTCTCACAGCGGCATGTCAGTTTTATCGAAAGCGGCCGCTGCGTGCCTATCCGGATGTGCAAGCTGACTCGAAGTCTTCTCAGTGCACCTTCCCGGACCCATCAGAACCGGTGTCGCAAGCCAATACTCACGATCGCCTGAGACTGTGTGTCCGACGAGTGGCTGTTGCCCTTGTCGCTGACTGACGCGGTCGCCGCGACCGGATTGCCGAGCGCATCCAGCGTGACGCCGGACGCGTGCTGATAGCCACCTATCAGATAGACCGTGGAGCGCTTCGAGACGTTGTACTGCGCGCCGAGCGTCACGTTGTGATATTGCGCGCGCTCATCCACACCCTCCACTTCGCCGCCACGTGTGTAGCTATAGCCCGCGAACAATTGCACGGACGGCCGGATCGTCCACTGGCCGAACACGCCCGCGATGTTGAACGTCGCATGTCCGTTGAACAACGAATCGGCGCCCGAGCGATATTGCACGTTGCTGTAGTTCACCCCGACGATAGCCGGACCGAAATCATACGTCGCGCCTGTGGCGATGATCTGCTGCGATTGCGCGCTCGCGTAGCCCTCATTGATCGACGAATTGAACACGCCATCGTCCGTGCCGTTCCATTTGCCGTATGTCGAGTCCTTCGTGCCGCTCTTGCTGTTGTCTGAACGCTCGTAGCCGACGCCCACATGCAGCGGCCCGTTGCCGTACGCCGCGCCCACACTCCACGTGTTCTGCTGCTTCAGGCTGCCCGGTTGACCACCGAAGCCATACAGCGCGCCGAACGTAAAGCCCGAGTAGTTCGCGCTCGTGTACTTGACCGAGTTGTTGACCCGCGCGGTCTGATCGAGATCGTCGATATCGCCCGGATGCGCACCGTAGCCGCCGACCACGGCGACCGGCGCAACCGGCGAGACGAAGTCGTTCAGCGAGGTGTACTGGCGGCCAAGCGTGACCGTGCCGTATTGCTGGCTGCCGATGCCGACGAACGCCTGACGGCCAAACAGCCCGCCGTTCTGGCCGGTCTTGCCGTTCGTGATGTCGAAACCGTCTTCAAGCAGGAACATCGCATTCCAGCCGCCGCCGAGGTCTTCCTGGCCCTTGATGCCAAAGCGGCTGCCGGAGAGGTTGCCGCTCGTCAACGCGACGTTCGAGTGGCCTGTGTAGGCGCCCGTGGTGCCGGTGCGCTCGTTGCTGCGATACGTGATACCCGCATCGACGATGCCGTACAGCACGACGGAACTCTGCGCGGACGCGATGCCGGCGAAAGACAACAGCAGGGGTGCAGCAATCAATTGCTTTTTCATCGTAGTTATAGCTTGGTTGAATCGTCTATCTCAGGTCGCCTGAATGGCGATCTCTCTTTGTTCCGCGTGCACGCAGTCCACTCCTGAACAACGGAGCAGACCGCGTGAAGCGGGGGAAGCGGCGTGCGCGATCCTTGCCACTCGCTCTGATTGCGGACGCGTTGCAAGGTGTTCTTTATCGCGAGATGGGAGCGCGCCATGGCGTCCACGGGCAGTCGTCGGATCGCGGCGCCATGGTAAATGGAACCGGTTCCGAAGTGTTTCTACTTTTTTACAAAAAGCCGTTTCATGAAGTGACGAAGTCTCGTTTTGCAAGAAATATCGCTTTTAAATCATAGGTATTTTTTAGGCGATGTGGCCCTCGGCGGGGTTGACGCCACGCAGATGAAACTGACGCGAAAAAGCGACGTTTCGGGATGCTCCCTCGAAGAGATGCCTTTTCGCCGACAGGCCCGGCGCCGCTCGCCGATACTCGGGGCTTTTCCGAACGGTGCTTTTGCGGATCACCCAAGGCACGTCACAATCGAGGTATTCACCGTCAGGCGACACCATGGAAAACCTCCTCAAGCGACTCGACCTCACCTCATTGCGCCTGTTCGTCGCCGTCTGCCAGGAGCAGAACATTGCGCGCGCCGCCGAGCGCGAGTTCATCGCGTCTTCCGCCGTGAGCCGGCGCATTGCGGAGATCGAGGCGCTGATCGGCTTGCCGGTGATTCAGCGCCAGTCGCGCGGCATTACGGTGACGCCGGTCGGCGAGACCGTGCTGCGCCATGCGCTGGCGATCATCGGCAACATCGAGCAGATGAGCGCCGAGTTGTCGCGCTTTTCGTCGGGGGCGAAGGGGCGGGTGCGGGTGGTCGCGAATCTTTCGTCGATCGTGCAGTTTTTGCCCGAAGACGTGGCGGCATTCGGGCGCGTGTTCCCGGAGGTGTCGATCGAACTCGAAGAGGAGAACAGCGCGGAGGTGCTGCGTATCGTCGACGAACACGGCGCGGACTTCGGCATCTGCAATCCGGTGGCGGGCAGTGAAGCCTTCGAGCAGGCGCCGTATCGGGAAGACCGCCTGGCGGTGCTGGTGCCGGGCGGCCATCGTCTGGCTTCCGCTTCACGCGTGGTCTTCGACGAGTTGCTCGGCGATAGCTTCGTCGGCCTGCGCAGCGAGAGCGCGCTGACGAAGCTGCTCGCGCAGCAGGCGGCCGGTGCGGGACGGCAGCTCGACGTCAAGATCCGCGTCAGCAGCCTCGATGCGCTGTGCCGGATGGTCCACGCTGGTCTGGGCATCGCGATCGTGCCCGAACAGGTGGGGCTGCTCTACGTGAATGCGCTCGACGTGCGGTTACTGTCCTTGAGCGACGCCTGGGCGGTGCGGCATCTCATCATGATCTTCAAGTCGCGCGATCAGTTAAGCGCCAGCGCGGCGGCGCTGGTGGGGTTCCTCGGCAGCAAGCCCTAGCGCGCGGGTCGCCTCGCATCGTTCTCCAAACAAGACGTCTGCGTTGCTGGACCGGCACTTCGGCATCGCCGGCGCGAGCCGTATAGTGAGCGCAAGGAGAGTGCATATGAGCGATACGATTCGTCTGGACGGCCGCGTGCTGTACCTGTCCCAGGACCCCGCGGTGATCGAGGCACAACTCGCCGGTGAAAATTTCACGCGCGCCACGGCAGGCCCGCTGCGCGATGACGTCTCCACCGACGAAATCACGCCGGTCACCGTCATGCTTACCTATGACGAACGCCTCGGCCAGTATCCGTACGTCGGTTTCAAGGCGGGCGAGCGTCTGCCGATCGGCCGCAATGCGGTCAAGGACGGCGGCTTCCAGGTGACGGTGGCGGGCAAGCGCTACGGCAAGGGTTCGTCGCGCGAATCGAGTCCGTTGGCGGAGTTGTCGGCGGGCATCCGCCTGATCGTTGCCGAGAGTTTCGAGCGGATCTATCAGCAGAATTGCGACAACATCGGCATTCTCACGACCACCGATTTCTCCGTGCTCGATCGTTTGATTGCGGGAGAGGCGGTGCCGATCGACGCGTTTCTCAAAGGCCGCGATGCGCTTACGCAGCAGATCATTCGCAGCGGCGGATTGCTCGCGTACAGCAAGTTCGCGGACTGGCCCGCGCCGCGTGTGCGGGAGATGGCTAACGCCGCGAATGCGGTAACCGCTGCAAGCGTCGCCGAGCCGAAGACGCTGGTCGAGAAGATCATCGAACGCCATCTTCATCCGGGCATTGACAGCGCGCGGCGCGGCGAAGGCGTCTTCATCGCCGCCGACTGGCGCTTTAGCCACGATTACTTCACCGGCATGTGCGCGCATCTGATGCATCGCGCGTTCGGCAAGCCCGCGCCGCTGCACGCGCCGGATCACATCATCGCGTTCCAGGATCACCTGGTACTCGCTTCGCAAAGTATTCCGCACGTCCGCGACGGATTGCTGCCGGGCGTTGCCAATCTGATGGAAGGGCACATGTCGTTCTCGCGCGACTATCCGGTGCGCTCGCATGGCGCGCTCGACAACGCGCCGGGTTCCGAAGGCATCTGTCATGCGCTGATGGCCGAGCAGTACGCGTTGCCGGGGCAGGTTGCGTGCGGCACCGATTCGCACACGCCGCATTCCGGCGCGCTTGGCTGCCTCGCATTCGGTGCGGGCGCAACGGAAATCGCCAATAGCTGGGTGACGGGCTACGTGCGCTGCAAAGTGCCAGAAACGTTGCGCATTGAAATCGACGGCGCGTTGCGCGATGGCGTCACCGCGAAGGACGTCGTGCTGCATCTGTTGCAGATGGACGCGATCCGCTCGGGTGGCGCAATCGGCCTCGTGTTCGAATACGGCGGCGCGGCAGTGCGCGCGATGTCGATCGACGAACGCGCCACGCTGACCAATATGGTCGCCGAGCTGGGCGGCTTCACGGGCATCGTGGCACCGGACGAACGCACGGTGGCGTTTCTGAAGGAGCGGCGCGGCGTCGATTTCGCCCTTGAAGACTGGATGAAAAGCGATTCCGGCGCCACGTATCGCGACACGATTCGCATCGATGCGAGCGCCATCGAACCGATGCTCGCGCGGCCGGGCGATCCGGGCAACGGCGTGCCGGCACCGCAACTGGAGCAGGACGTCGCGATCGATATTGCGTATGGCGGCTCATGTACGGCGGGCAAGCGCGAAGACTTCGACTTCTATCACGAGGTATTGCGCTGGGGCGTGGAGCAGGGCATGCGTGTGCCCGAGGGCACGCGTCTCTTCCTGCAATTCGGCACGATGGCGGTGCGCTCGTATTGCGAGGAGCAAGGCTATTTACCGGTCTTCGAGCGCGCGGGTGTGACGCTCGTGATGCCCGGTTGCGGTTCGTGTGCGAATTGCGGACCGGGCCAATCGGCCAATGCGAACGAGGTGACGATCAGCGCGATCAACCGTAATTTCCCCGGCCGTTCAGGCCCGGGCAAGGTGTGGCTCGCGAGTCCGTACACCGTTGCGGCGAGCGCGCTGGCCGGGAAAATCACCACCTTCGAACAATTGAAGCGCGCCCGCGGCTAGAATGCTGGCCGGACCTTGCGGCCCGGCATCTCAGTGCGCGTGACGCGCGAAAGTACCCAAGGCTGGCGCAAGACCGGCACCGGCGAGCATCATCGTGCATCGCCCGTATGACCCGCATCACCAGGAGACAAACCCTATGGCATCCCCCGATCACGCCGGGTCCGTCGCGCGCAATGCCGGCGGCGCGGCGTCTTCCGCAACAGCTGCGGCGTCCCCAGCGTCCGTTCTGCTCGACGCCGGCAGCATCTCCGCGCGCCTCGACCGGCTGCCCGCCACGCGTTCCATATGGAAGCTGGTGGTGCTGCTGAGCCTCGGCTTCTTCTTCGAACTGTACGACCTGCTGTACTCGGGCTACGTCGCGCCCGGCCTCGTCAAAAGCGGCCTGCTGACCGCGACGACGCACGGCCTGTTCGGCTCGACCGGCGTCGCGAGTTTCATCGCCGCGCTGTTTAGCGGGCTGTTCATCGGCACGATCGCGTGCGGCTTTCTGGCGGATCGCTTCGGACGCCGTGCCGTGTTCACGTATTCGCTGCTGTGGTACACGGCGGCCAACGTCGTGATGGCGTTTCAGGAAACGGCGACGGGTTTGAACTTCTGGCGCTTCGTGGCGTGTGCCAGTGGAATTAAGGGGGTTAATATTGGACCCTCTACCTTTACTGTCGGCCTCCTCGGGCGAAAAAACAGAATTCTTAACCTCTCGATGTTTCCGGGAAATCAGGCCTTTTGATTTCACAATGTGAAGTTTGGTGTTATGTTGCACCGCACTTTTAAATGAAAGTCGAAGACGAGCGGCATTGATTCCCCGCGCTCAATCGCAGTTCTCAAGCAGTGAATAGCGTCGGACATCCGACTATCTGGAAACTGATCAATTATGAGCACAACAAATTTGGACCCAAGCACCTGCATCGTCGATGCAGGTGCAATTTCGGCACGGTTAGATAGATTGCCGCCTACCCGGACCATTTGGAAGTTAGTTATCCTGTTGAGTCTGGGTTTTTTCTTTGAACTCTACGATCTTCTGTACACCGGTTACGTCGCGCCTGGGTTGGTGAAGAGTGGCCTCCTGACGTCCTCGACTCACGGCCTCTTTGGTTCTACCGGAATCGCGAGCTTTATTGCTGCACTGTTTGCTGGCTTATTCGTTGGGACTATTGCGTGCGGATTTCTCGCCGACAGATTTGGAAGGCGGTCTGTCTTTACGTATTCGTTGCTTTGGTACGTAGCGGCCAACGTCATTATGGCTTTTCAACAATCGGCTACCGGTCTGAATTTTTGGCGCTTCGTCGCCGGAGTCGGCATTGGCGTCGAGCTGGTGACGATCGGCACGTACATTTCCGAACTGGTGCCCAAGCAGATCCGAGGGCGCGCGTTCGCATGCGAGCAGGCCGTCGGTTTTACGGCGGTGCCGGTGGTGGCGTTCCTGTCGTATCTGCTGGTGCCGCGCACATTGCTTGGCTTGGACGGCTGGCGCTAGGTCGTGCTGATCGGCGCGCACGGTGCAGTGTTTGTCTGGTGGATCCGGCGCGCGTTGCCGGAAAGTCCGCGCTGGCTCGCACAGCAAGGACGCCTAGCGGAAGCGGATCGTGTGATGACCGAACTCGAAGCGAAAGTGCGTCGCGAGTACGGGCGCGAGTTGCCGCCGCCCGCGCCGCCGATGCCGGTCGCGCCGCGAGGGAGCTTTCGTGATATGTGGGTGCCCCCTTACCGCAGCCGAACGCTGATGATGACGATCTTCAACATCTTCCAGACGGTGGGCTTCTACGGCTTTGCGAACTGGGTACCGACGCTGCTCATCAAGCAGGGCATCACGATCACGACAAGCCTGATGTACTCGAGCGTGATCGCTTTGGCCGCGCCAGTAGGTCCGGTTATCGGGCTTTTCATCGGCGACCGGTTCGAGCGCAAGACTGTGATTGTGGTGATGGCTGCCGTGAATATTGTTTGTGGGCTGTGGTTCAGCCAGGCGTCCGGCGCGGTACTGCTGGTGAGCCTCGGTGTGTGTCTGACCCTGGCGGGCAATATCATTTCGTACAGCTTTCACGCGTATCAGACCGAACTCTTTCCGACCAGCATCCGCGCGCGCGCGGTGGGCTTCGTGTATTCGTGGAGCCGTTTTTCGGCGATCTTCACAGCGTTTCTGATTGCCGCCGTGTTGAAGCAGTTTGGCACCACTGGTGTTTTCGTCTTTATCGCTGGGGCGATGCTGATCGTAATGCTGGCAATCGGGTTGATGGGACCGCGTACGAAGGGTATTGAGCTGGAAAAAATATCTCAGTAGCTTGGAGAGACGAGTCTGTGAAGAGGCTGCTTACAGTGGCCGTAAAAATCGCTCCCGGTAATTGGCAGCGCAGTCTCCGCGAAACAATTGAACGACACGACATCCGGTTCGTACCATCGCCGAACATGGTCGATGCAAAAACCAACAGAAATCGTTCGAAGTGGCTGCTGCCTGGCTGGACCATCAACGTAGCGAGCTCAGTCAGCGGGCTTGGCACGGCCCTGCGAATGGCTGGAACTTTTAAAGATGGTGTGACCAAGCAGCATTTGCTTGGATGCTATGGGCGCACAACAAAGTCTGCACCAATCGCTAACGACGCGTTAACAGACAACAAAGTCTGCTCCAACGGCAAAATACGGGTTGCGGTGCAACATTCGACATAGGAAAGGACTATAAGGGTGCCCGATGTTCCCTGCACAAGGACGCAACGCCGGGTGCGTCGGACGGGGGAGTGGGCGCTGCTTTGAAAACTCTGCGGGCGGCGGATCGCTTCGTCCAGTTTTCTCGAATATGGGGGAGATGCCACGACGCCCGCTATGGTCGTGCGGCCGGCCGCGCCATCCCTTTTGCACCTGGCGTAATCTTGACTCTGGACTGGCAGAAGAGGGCGGCGGTGAGAGTCCTGCGGCATTGGCCGGCAGGGTCCGATTCGTATCGTACGTTCCTGGTTTCCACTTTCGAGCCTGATAAGGGCGGTTGAACATATCGCCCGCGTCCTGCAAACCACCACCTCGTGTGTTGGGAGGCGAAAATGACGAAGGTACCTGACGACTTTCCGCGTGATGTCGCGCCAGCCGCGCTCGCCGGAGCACAGCCGATGCTGGCGGCGCGCATGATCAACGGCCGCTTTGTCGTCGGACTGACCGAAGAAGAGCGATTGGAGCGATGGCAGATATGTGAGGACCTGGCACAGCAACTGATTGTGGCCGCCCGGAAGGACGCCGCAAAGTACCCGCAGAATTCTCACGATGTAGTGCTGGGGCGCATCGGGGACGCTATCGCGGGCAAGGACTGGTGCAGTGTAGTCGAAATGAACTGGATCATTGCCCGGTTGCGCGAACTGCTCAGATGGTGAGCCCTCATCAGCTACCGGGCGTGTGTCGAAAGCCGGGTTAGATTCACCGGACAGTCGCATCCATCTGGCCGCGAAGTAATCCGGCGACACTGATGTCTTCGTCGAGGGCGTCCCAATGCAGACCCGCGCCTGAGGCAGAGATGCGGAATGCGTCCCGTTGTTCAGGTGTCGCTGCTGCCAGTCGCGGGAAACACCGTAGTGGAATTTTGAGCCTGCGACCGTCGCCAAGTACGACGGTGAAGCTGGTGTCGTCAAACAGCAGGTCTGTTGCGAGCCGTGTCATCACGATACCTTCTGCAGTTTCGTCGCCCTGCTTGTGAACCCGCATCATCAGAGGATGGTCGTCGGTGTTCACCGTGAGTAGCGTGAGAGCGATCGAGGTGGTGAATCATAACGCCTGGCGGCGCAGCGATGGACGGCAGGCGTGGCTGCGGTCGGGCGCGCGGAAGGCAACAGCGTTCTCCGCTGGAATGTCCATCGCTCGAGTTTGCCGGAGGAAGGTGTGCCGTCTCGTGGCGGGCGTCAATGGTTCCGATCCGATGCGTCAGAACTGTTAACCGACATGCGCGGGTGCGGCCTTCGCAGGCCATGAATTCACGATATCGGGAGTAATGGTGAAAACGGCATCAGGTTAGAGCCTCGCCCGATTGCCATCCTTTTCAATATCGCCAAACGCAATGGTGGCAATACGACTTATCGCCATTGGAATTGACCCTTCAGCCCGGGGAAGCACCGTGACGAGCTGGGGCAAGTTAGGGTTCGTCTCACAGATGCAGCAGGCGCCCGGAAATGAAGGCCCGGATAGTCAGAGCTATCATACCCTTCATTTCAGGACACTGGCCCTTATAGGAACCGGATGACCGCTCACACAACGCAATCTGTTACCAGTTTTCAACTAATTTTGTGACTACCCGGGCACATTGCCATCCGGTGCACCGTGACGTGGCCGCGCCGCGTGAGTAGGTTCTCCACCTTGCCCATGGCGACCGTGCTGCGGCGCGCCACCGCTCATTGAGTGATAACTTTTGTTGAAACCGCGCATCGGGTTACAGCTTTAGTTGCCGGCGTCGACGCGATAGTTACGACATTAGTTGTGTGAGCGGATGCGCCGCCGGATTGTCGGGATGTGACCAAGAGCCGCGCGGGACGGGGGCGCAAGCAACAGAAGGCGTGGGGCAGACCGAGGCGTGGGCGATGGTCGCGGCAGGGCGATCCTCGGGGAACGCCGGGCCTCCGGCACAGAAATCTGGCCATTGACCTTTCGCGTTCAGCGTCGCTGCCCTTGCTTGTGCCAATTTCGTCAGGCGGCTTCAACACGCGCGCGCCGAGACGACAGGAGAAGACGGGCCGGTATCGGTCTGGACCGGGCGCGTGAAACCCGTCCAGTTGCGTGCCGATTGCGCGGAGGCGCGCCGATCGGGTAGGGTGACGCCATCATCATTCACTCAACGAGGAAAAGACAATGAACAAGCAGGATCTGGTGGATGCAGTCGCCGCGAAGACCGGCGCAACCAAGGCGGCTGCCGCTGACACGCTCGATGCGCTGATCGTCACCATTACGGCGGCCGTCACGAAAGGCGACACGGTGCAGCTGATCGGCTTCGGCTCGTTTTCGACGGGTGCGCGCGCCGCGCGGGTCGGTCGCAACCCGGCCACCGGCGCCGAGATCCAGATCCCTGCAGCGAGGACCGTGAAGTTCACGGCGGGCAAGGCATTCAAAGATGCGGTGAACGGCGGCTGAGACCGTGCACAAGCCCCTGCCGGCGGTACCCAGCCGGCCACATCGCCCCTACCGTTGCCCGACGACAGGGAGTGGACGTGATTGTGCATAGAGCCTGGACCTGGGCAAGTCGGCCTGGTAGCATCGGTGGCGAGATGCTGCGACGTGCCGCGGCCCCTTCGATTCGCTGCACATCAATATAGATAGCCGTATGGAAAAGAAACAATCGCGGAGCAGGCGGGAGCCGCTGTGTCCACCGATCGGTGCGCTGCTGCGCTACCGGACGCGCATCGTGCGCGTGATCGCAGAAGCGTGTGGGCAGCGCGCGATGATCGAGTCTCTCGATACGACGGGCAGGACCTTCATCAGCACCGTCAAGTGGAACAGCCTGCGCGAACTCGGCGCCCAGCTGTTCTGAGTCAGGACGCCGTCACTGGGCGGTCTGTTGGCTACCCCCATTCCCCAGCTGTTCGCTCGACCAGACTGTCCACTTTCAATATGGATACCGGCTTCGTGACCTGAGGGTGCGCCCCATATAAGATCGGAGTGGATGCAGAAATTCGCTGCTCGTATACTGCCGGTGACATCGGTAAAGGAAACAGTATGCGGCGCGTGATCGTTCGGCGGTCGTCAGTTCACGGCAGGGGCGTGTTCGCAATAAAACCGCTCGCGGCGGCCGAGCGCGTGCTGCAGTACAAAGGTGAAATCACGTCGTGGCGCAATGCGGTGCGCCGTCACCAACGTGAAGGCATCGAAGGACACACGTTTCTTTTCGGACTGTCGGATGGCCGCGTGATCGACGGCAGCCGCGGCGGCAACTGCGCACGCTGGCTCAATCACGCGTGCGCGCCCAACTGCGAGACCATTGAAGACGATGGCCGCATTTTCATCCACACGCTCCGGTCGATCGGGGCCGGTGAAGAACTGTTCATTGAATATCTGCTCGCCACTGACGATCCGCTGGATGAAGACGTCCGGGCGCAGTATGCATGCCGGTGCGCCGCGGCGGACTGTCATCACTCGATGCTGGCCGACGATGCGTGAACAGGGTGGCGGAGCAGGTAGTGGGCAGCGTCGCTATCCCGAAAAGCGCCGAGAGCCCGAAACGGGAGAGTGATGGCTTTCTCCAGATCGGCGTGGATGTGGTCTTTCATCTTGATGTGCTAAAACCCACGTTGCGAAAGGGAGTTGGGACGCACACGAAGAAACAGATGTCGCTGGATCTCGAAGATTTGTGATGCCGTCAACGCCAACGCGCGTCGTCGGCAGAATCAGGGGGCGGTCTTATGCAGAAGCGGAAGTTCTCGCGAACGAGCGCAGGGGAAGCGAGTCTGCCGGAGTTGCTGGACCGGCTTGAACTGGCATTGACGGGGATACCCCCTCGCACGTCTCTATGCAGAGCACTGTCGGATCTGAACCGCCGGCTCGGTTCGGCCAGCGAGAAAACTGCTGCACGGGCCCAGTCGATCTGCGTCGCCGCGGCGTCGGCGCCAAACCGTCGTCGAATCTTTGCCACTGTTTTCGTGAGCGTCGCTCGGACGCGCGACTGGCATTGAGCCCTGTGTCGGCAGGCTAGCCGATGTGCTTGACGCCATCCACCAGACCCGATGACGCATCCAGCCAACGCGCGCCTGCTTACGACCACCCAGAAAAGCCAAGCCCCATCATCAGCAAAAGAACTGGGCGTAGCACGTGGCACATGAAAAGAGTTTTGCAGATAGAACCAGTGCAGATGATAAAAGTATTGGATTCGCATCACTTCAATCCCAACCCTGATGCGGTCATGCTTTTCAGCATTCTTTCTTGTATGGCGCCCTGCGGCGGCCTATCTTTAAGTTGCTGCTCATTCAGGAGGCGACCATGGATTGCGGAGCGGTAAGCGTGCACTTTGACAGCCAGCACCTGTTTCTCGATCTGTCGGACGGTCGGGCCGTTCAGTTCCCATTGGACTGGTTTCCTGTCCTGCAGGCAGCCACATCAGCGGAGCGCGGGCATTTTGCAGTTTCTATGGACCGCCAGCAGTTGTTCTGGCCGGAAATCGACGAAGACATCAATGTCCCGGCGCTGCTTTCATACCGGCCCGAGAACGCCGGCTCCTAGCGTTCCACAGTTGAGCGTCTCCTGCCAGGACCTCCGGCGCAGCGTTGCCTTGTATGTCGCGATGTCCTTTCTGTCGACAGCAGCCCTGCGGCCTTGATGAAATCTCAAATGGCAATGGACTTGACGCTCCATTATTCGAAGGCATTGAATGTTCTACGACGCGGCCGATAGGGTCCATATAACGCGTTTTTTTCATTCTGTACACAATGATGGCGACCGGTACTGTGAAGTGGTTCAACGATTCGAAGGGCTTTGGCTTCATCACGCCTGACGATGGCGGCGAAGACCTGTTTGCTCATTTTTCGGAGGTGAAGGCAGAGGGCTTCAAGTCTCTTCAGGAAGGGCAAAAAGTGAGTTTCGAAGTGAAGCAAGGTCCGAAAGGTAAGCAAGCCGCTAACATCAAGCCAGTCTGATACCTTTGCACATTCGCTGTCACTTAAGGAATGGTCGCCGCGACGGACGACAGACTATTCTTGTTTTTCAGTTGTGTGCCCGTTGAGAACGTGGACTGAGGCGCGTCCTTGATTGACCGCGCACGCACAGGATAACAAAG